>CAYOQB010000040.1:18418-33565 GCA_964406035.1 uncultured Solibacteraceae bacterium
GTGGTCATGATCGAGAACAGCAGGTGACCCATGCTCATGTACGGCGTCGCCCAGAACGCGATCAGGAAGCCGAGCATTAGCGGGTGCCGCACGTAGCGGTACAGCGAAGTCATGCGGAACTTCACCGGAGCGGGCGCCTTGGCCAGCAGGTGCATCCACACCTGTCGCAATCCGAACAGATCGAAGTGATTGATCAGGAACGTCGACAAAAGGACGATGCCGAAGCCGAGCGCAAACAACGCCCACATCAACGCCTGGCCCGCGGGATCGGTGATCTGCCAGACGGGGTCCGGAAGCGGACGCCACTGCCAGTACATCAGGCCCAGCACGGCGCAGGTGAACAGCACAAACGTGCTCCGCTCAATGGACTTGGGAACGAAGCGCGTCCACCAGGCCTTGAAGCCGGGGCGCGCCATGATCGTGTGCTGCACCGCGAAAAGCGACAGCAGCAGGCAGTTGATGCCCACCGAGGACCAGATGTCGCCGGGGGTCCCGGAGTCGATCGCCTTGGGCACGCCGATGTTGCCCACGAAGCCGATCGCGTACAGGAAAGTGATCAGGAACAGGACGTAAGCCACTGCGCCATAAAGAAATACGAGAAATCGTTGCATTGTTGTGTTCTCCTCCTGTCTGCTCATGCGGAGGGCGAGCACGAATCCGTCATCCCGCCGCGACTTTCTTGCGAGCGAGCCGGGGCCGCTGCTAGGCTGAGTATCCAATGCCGGATCGAGAGATCACTCGCCTGCTGAAAGCCGCCGAGTCGGGGGAGCCGGAGGCGGTGGAGCAACTGGTCCGCACCGTCTACGGCGAGTTGCGCCGCCTGGCGGGATCGTTCCTGGCCGGAGAGCGGCCCGGACACACGCTGCAGCCCACCGCGCTGGTGAACGAAGTGTACCTGCGGATGCTCGGCGGTCCCCGCGAATGGGACAACCGCGCCCATTTTTTCGGCGCCGCCGCTCGCGCGATGCGGCAGATCCTGGTGGACCACGCCCGCAAGCGTCACGCGGCGAAACGCAGCGGCGGCGAGCGGGTAACGCTTTCGGAGCTGAACGTCGAATCCCCGGAGAACCAGTTGGACCTGGTGCTGCTGGACGACGCTCTCGAGGCCCTGGGCCGCGAGGATGCGCGGTTGGTCAAGGTGGTGGAGCTCCGCGTCTTCGCGGGGTTCGGCTTTGCCGAGATTGCGCAAGTGACCGGAACTTCGGAAGCGACGGCGCGGCGGGATTGGACCTACGCTCGTGCCTGGCTTTACGACTACCTCGGCCCTAACCCGTAGGCTTCGAGCGCCCGCCGCGCCGCGGGCAGATCCAAGACGTGGATGCGGTTGGCCGTTGTGGACAGCGCCAGGTACCGCCCTTGCCGGCTGAACGCGAGGTCGCTGATGGCTTGGGGGTAAGGCAGCCGGATCGCGGCGGTGCGCATTCCGGTCGGGATTCGGCGCATTTCGATGGTGCGGAAATCGAGCATGATCGCCACCATGTCCCCGGAGGCGGAGAAAACGCCGATCCCAGGAAGCCGCGAGGTTTGAATCGGGCGCGGCACCGTGAAAAGCGTGCGGAACGTCGACGTGTCCCACACGCGATATTCCTGAGCGGAGCCGGTCAACAGAAAAGCGGCGTCCGGTGAGAGGGCGGCCCGCACCGACGGCTCGCCCGGCAGCAGGACCCGGCGGAGATCTCCGTTGCGGGCATCGAACACCACCGTCTGATCCCCCCGCCAGTTGCCGGCAACGGCGAAGCCGGCGCGCGCGGATAGCGCGGGGCGAGTGAGATTGGGATACGGCGTGGACAAGGCGGCGGCACTGCCGTCACGGGTGGAATAGCGATGCAACCGGTTCTCGCTGTGCCAACTGATCGCCTCGCCCGACGCAGGGTCGAGCCCCATCTCCCAGCAATGGTCCGCCACGACGACATGAAACTTGGCGCCACGCCAATGCAGCAGCCCCCGATCGCCGCAGGTGATCAACTCGTCATTACCCAGCAGATAGAGGTCGCGGACGTTGCCCGCGTCGAGCTCGGCGGTCTTGCGCCCCACGGCGAGATTCCACAGAATCGCGCCGTCCGTTCCGCCGCTCGCGAGCTGGCCCTCTGTTCCATTCATGCTGATCGCCCGCGGTCCCTTGGTCACATGTCCATACAAAGTGAACGCCGCTCCGCCGTGCAGTACGTCCATCACGCCCAGTTCGGAGCCATCGGCGAAGGCGAGCAGGCGGCCGTCGGGAGAGAATCCGATGGGCTCCTTCGGCTCCACCAGCAGCAGCTCTCCGGTGGCGGTGTTCCACAGGCGCATGGTCTCGTCCCAGGCGTAAGTGATGGCCAGGGGGGCGTAGGGATGGATCATGGAATCCACCACCTCCGCCTCATGACCGGCCAGCCTGCGCACCCATCCTCCAGAGGCATTTGCCAGCCGGGCTACGCTGTCATCGCCGCCGACCAAGAGCACGCGGCCGTCGGTGCTCCAGGAGGCGCGGAAGAAGCCCGTTCCCCCGTCGGTGAGACTGGTCCGCAGCTTCCCCGAATCGAGGTCGCGGATTTCGACAACTCCATTCTGCACCGACGTAAGAGCCACGGATCGCCCGTCCGGGCTGACCTTGACGTCGCGAATCTCGCGGACCGCCTGGTACCTGTGAATTTCCGCTCCGGTGGCCAGATCGTAGCGGTGCACCACGCCGTCTCGCGTGCCCGAAATCAACTGCGCGCCGCCGGACGCGAAGTCGAACGATTGCGCGACATGGCGCCCCGGGAAGCGCCGCACCTCCCGGCATGTGGACGTATCCCAGACAACCAGTTCGGTTTCCGGACCTCGCAGATCGTAGCGCGCGGCAAGGACGCGCTCATCGGGGCTGAAGCGCATCGACCATGTCTCGTGACCGCCGCCCGGCAGACGGCAGTAGGGCACGCCGGGAACACCGCGCAGCAACTGGATATCGCCTCCGCGGATGCCCACCGCCTGCAACTGCAAGGAGCGTGAGAAGGTGCGCGTGGTGAATCGCGCCGGACCCGGCCAGCGGACGCCCGGCCGCAGATCGGTGAGCATCAGGCTGGCCACCGCCTCGTCTTCAATGTCCGCTCCGGGGGCAATCCCAGCCGCCTGGCGGAGCAGTTCCAGGCTGCGATGGCGGCGGCCCACGGTTTCCGAAGAGCGTAGAGCGCGCGCCTGCTCAATCAACGCGGATCGCAGCCGGGTGCGAGCGTCGCTTTCAGCGGCACGCGCGCGTTCGGCCTGTTTGCCTGCCTCCCGCAGGCCGCCCGCAAGGCCGGCGACACCGACGATCACGGCGAGAACGGCGAAACCCGCCGCGGCAATCAGGGGCTGGTGCCTCTTGGCGAACCGCGCGGCGCGATAGGTGAAGCTCGGCGGACGTGCATGGACGGGCTCGCTTTCCAGGTAGCGGGTCAGGTCCTCCGCCAGCGCGCTGGCCGTGGGATATCGTTCCGAGCGATTGCGGCGGATCGCCTTCAAGGCGATCCAATCCAGGTCTCCGGTGAGCTCCCGCGCGACGTCCTTGTCCGCTTGCCGGCTGGGGAGCGGGACTTCCACATCGGGGTCGGTCAGACGCTTCAGAAACTCAGGCAGTCCTCCCGAGCCGCGCTCCAGCGGCAGGCGTCCGCAGAGAAGCTGGTACAGCAGGACACCGGCGGAGAAGATGTCGGTGCGGGTGTCCAGGTCGCCGCCGGCGGCTTGCTCCGGACTCATGTAGTCCGGCGTCCCGAGCAGTTCGATCGTCGCGCCGCTTTCGTCCACGGCTTTCGCGATCCCGAAGTCGATGATCTTGGGGGCAGGCTTGCCGTCGCGCATCGCAACCAGGATGTTGGAGGGCTTCAGATCGCGATGGATGACGCCCTTCTGGTGCGCGTGTTCCAGGGCAGCGCAGATTTCGATCATCAACTCCACGCGGGCGTGCAGGGACAGGTGGCGCTCCTCGCAGAAGCGGGTCAGCGGCAGCCCCTCGATCAGTTCCATCACGAAGTACGGCCGGCCGTCGCTGGTAGCGCCGGCCTCGAAAATCTGGGCGATGCCGGGGTGGTTCATCGCCGCGAGTGCCTGCCGCTCCGCCGCGAAGCGTTGGGCGATCTTCTCCGAGTTCAGGCCCGCGCGCACCACTTTGATCGCGACGCGGCGGCGGACCGGGACCAACTGCTCGGCTTCATAAACCACTCCCATCCCGCCCTCGCCGATCGCGCGCAGGATCTCGTAGCCCCGCAGCTTCGGGGGAGGAGCAATGGGCATCTCGCCATCCAGAATCGGCATGCTGGAGGCGGCTTCGTGGGCGCGCAGCAGGCGGCGCACGCGTTCCGCGACCCTGGGGTCCCGGCGGCGAGCCTCTTCGATCAGGCGCTCCCGTGCCGGGCCGGTCTCGTTCAAGCAGGCTTCGAATAGCTCGCGCTCGGATACGTGGTCGGTCATGGCGCGCGGAGTGCCCGCGCAAACCAGCGTACTGGAAAATATCAGCGCGGGCGGAAGGTGGCGATCGCGTCCTGGTAGTGCGCGATCATCGATTCCCGGTAGGCCTCCGGCGTAAAGGACGCTTCAACGCGCTCCACCGCGGCGGCGGCGATTCGCGCGCGAAGACCGGCGTCCTGCAACAGGCGAGTGAGCGCCGCCGTCATCGCTGCCGGGTCGCGCGGCGGCACAATCAGCCCGCTCTGCTGGTCCGTCAGGATCTCGGGCACTCCACCCACCGCCGTTGCCGCGATCGGCACGCGCGCCGCCATCGCTTCCAGCACCACGTTCGGAGATCCTTCCGTGTGCGACGGAAGCGCGAGCACCGTCGCCGCCGCGTAGAAAGGACTCACATCCTTGCGCAACCCGGCGAAGACCACCGTCTCACCCAGGCCAAGCTTGGCGGCCAGTTGTTGCAGCGGCAGCAACTCGGGTCCGTCCCCGGCGAACACCACGCGCAGATCGCGCAGCACCTCGGCCGGAAGGGCGTGAACCGCATGCAGCAGGTCGGCGTGGCCCTTCTCGAACGACAGCCTCCCCACCGCCAGCACGACATTCCGGCCGCCGAGCCCCAGCGATTCGCGAACGGCTTGGACCTCTTCTTCTGAGGGCCTTTGAAACGGGACCACCGAGTTGTGTTGGATGCGAATGCGCTCCGGTGCAACGCCGCGGCTCATCAGGCGATCGGCGAACGGCTGGCACACCGCGATCACCCGGTGCGCCTTCGGCAGCGTGAAACGATCCACATGGTTGTACAACCTGTCCATCCGGTTGGTGGCGGTATAGCCGTGATTGAAAGCGATCCAGGGCAGCTTCTCCGCCACGCCCGCGAGCTTCACGAACAGGTGCGACTTGGTGTTGTGGGACTGCACCAGGACCGGCTGTAAGTGCTCCACCAGCTTCCCGATGTCCCGTACGGGTTGCGTGTCCCAACGCCGGGCCTCGCGCAGGATGTGGACCCGAAGACCCGCGCTCTCCGCCGCCTTCACAAAGGCGTTGGGCGGCTCTCCGGCCCGCAGGTAAGTTGCGATTTCGAGATGAACGGGCGGGCCACTGGGTGGACTTGCGGCGCGGCGCGCGAACTCGATCAGGTTCTTCGCCGGCCCGGTCACGAACGCGGACTCCATCAGCGACAGAACGCGCAGCGGTTCGCTCACGAAAATCAGAATAGCGGATGGTTGCTCAGGAGCGTGAGCCGATGATCCCGGGCCACTTGCGCAGCACCAGTTCCATCAGATTCAAGGCGATCGCCAGGCCCAGCAGTCCCGGCCACAGGTTCATGGAGGAAGGAATGTACCGGCCGCCGTTATCGAACGCATCCTTGGCGGCGGGCTGGAATCGACCTCCGGTGTACTCCGCGATCCGCCGCATCGCGGCGGTGCTGGCGCCGAAGTCCGTCATCTCGGCTTCCGGACGGTATAGACCCGTTTCGGGAAACGCCCTCGAATCTTTTTCCGGCCGCACCAGGAACAGCCCCTGCCGGTCGCCGATGGGGATGCTGCCGCGATAGACGCCCTCCGCGGTCTTCTTCACTTCCACCGGACGGCGGAAGTCGCTGGGTCCGAAAGCGAAGATGGCCGGCGGCTCCGCGGGCGCGGTCACCGAGGATCCCAGGCGATAGGTGACGTTCAGGGTTCCGTTCGCCGCGTCGAAGTCCGCCACTGCCTCGCCGTCCTGAGTTTGCGGCAACAGATCGCGCGCAATATTGGTCCAGAAGCGGTCGAAGCCCTTCCAGGCAATCCAATCCGCCGCCCACCGGCTCTTGGCGTCGGAGGCGAACACCGCGGCGCGCCCCAGCCCGAATTGCCAGCGCGTGTACAGCGGATCCTTGCGGTCGATCGCCAGCAGCGTTTCCGCGCTGGGCTTGGCGATGAACTTCACGTAGCCTTTCAACGGCGGCGCGGTGTCGAAGGGAACCCCCGCCAGCACCTCCGCGGGCTTCACCACCTGCGGCGGCAGCGGCTTCTCCACCGCGGTGGAGCCGGTGTGCTCCATCACGTCCCGCAGCAGGATCTGCTCCAGTCCCGACGGGTCATTCAGCAGGTACGACTTGCCGCCGGAGAACGAAGCGATCTTCTCCAGGTAGGAGCGATTCACGTCCTGCCCCAGTCCGACCGTGGAAATCGTGATCCGCTTGCCCAAGGCTTCCTTGGCTAGATCCAGCGAATCGCCTTCTTCCGAAATGCCATCCGTCAGCAGCACGATGTGCTTGTAGGTGGCGGATACAGGTTGGATTTTGCGGTAAGCCTCACCGAGCGCGGGCGCGATCTGCGTTCCGCCGTCGGGCGTAATGCCGGCCACCAGCCGCTTCAACAACTGCTTGTCCTCTGCCTTGCGGATGGGTACCGCCCACTGGAACGAGTTGTCGAAGATCAGCACCCCGATCAAATCCGTGGGCCGGACATTCTGCACCACGCCGATGGAGGCGACCCGCGCCAGCTCCATCTTGCGTCCTTCCATGGAGGATGATTTGTCGACGATCAGCACCACGCACGTGCCTTCCGGCGAGCGCGGCGGCGCGAGCTTCGCCGGCAGCGTGCGGTCCAGCGCATCCTCTACCAGCTTGTTTTCGGCGTAGATGTTGCGTTCCCCGCCGATCACCAGCAGCCCGCCGCCTTGCTTTACGTAATTCTCCAGATCCGCCTTGCGGGCGGCCGGAATCCCCTCCAGATCCCAGTTGTTCAGGACTACCAGTTGGTAATCGGACAGCTTCTGCGTCGCGTTCAGCTCATCCGCCGCCTGGATCTCGAACTGCGCCGCGGTCAGCGTGGCGATCAGGTTCGTTTCGGTTCCCGGCGGATCCTGAGACAGATAGAGGATCCGCGGGCGCCGCAGCGTCACCGCCTGATCCAGGCGAACCTCGCCGAGCCCCTCCGCCCGCAAGGCGAGCGACAGATCCACCGCACCCGACGTATTCAGGCTGGCATGGGCGCGCAAGGCGTTCTCGCCCGTCTGCAGCGAAACCGGGTTTGAGCCGAGCTGCTTGCCTTCCGCCGAGATCTCGAGCGTGCCCTCGGCGGCCGCGGGAGCCTCCACCACCATATCGATGGGAAACCGCTCCCCGCTGAATACGGTCGCCGGCAGGCTCACCGACTTCAGCGACAGCTTCGGCTTCGGTCTTCCGTTCAGCACCGCGGTATCGATGGGAACCTGCAACTGCTGCGCCTGCCAGGCCGCGCGAGCCAGCGAGCCCTGATTCTCCCGTCCGTCGCTGATCAGCAGCAGCCGGGGCACGCGTCCCGACGGCAGCGCGGACAGCGCATCGCGAACGGCTGCTTCGAGATCGGTGCCGCGTCCCGCCGCGCCGCCCGTGGATGTCAGTGACCACTTCCGCGGACCTTCCGCCGCGTTCAACGGCCGCGTGCCCCGCGCGAACGGGATCACCTGCATCCAGTTCCGCCCGCGCGCCTTGTCCAGTTGATCCACCAGCGCGGATGCCCGCTCCAGGTCGGCCGCCGGGATACTGGCCGACGTGTCCACCAGCACCGCAACCGCCGTCCGCGTTTCCGACACCGAGATCCGCGGTTGCGCCAGCGCGAGCAGCACGCAAACGAAGCACAAAGCCTTCAGAGCCAGCGCGAGCTTGCGCGCGGAGGATCGCCATTCCCACGCCGCCCACGCTGCCGGCAGCACCGCCGCCAAGGCCAGCCATGGATATTGGAAGCTCATGACGCCTTCCTCCACGGCAGCACGCGAGCCTTGGCTCGCGGCTGCGGCCGTCCGAAGCGCAACCGCTGGGATCGCCCGTATAGCATCCAGTCGGCCAGCAGTCCCAACGCGCCCAGCGATGCCAGCCAGGGCCACCACTCACGCGGCGCCGGCGGACGCTCGAATCCCCGCGGTATGCCACGCCGCACGCTCGCCGGGGCCACCCACTGCGTATCGCCGACCTCCGGCAGAGTCTGCGAATACACCGTCTCCCGGTCACCCGCGATCACCCGCACCGTCCCCGGCGATCCGCTGTAAAACACCAGCCGCGAATTGTCGGTCGTATACGGCAGCGGCTGGTGATCCGCGGTCACCACCTGCAGCGGCTCCTCCGGATCTCGGCCAGGATCGAGCGGCACCGTCATCGAACCAACGCTGCTGGCCTGCACCTCCACCCGGCGGAACACGTCCGGCGACATCCACCGCATCACGTTCGCGAACAGCAGCGGCGTCGCCAGTTCAAACTTCAACGCGGACTTGCCGGGGTGGAAGCCCATCACCACCATCTTCCCCGCGCCGTCCCTCGCCGGGCGAGCCACGATGGCCGCCCCGCCTTCCACTTCCAAAACCGGCAAATCCTGCGAGCCAGGACGGTACACCTGCGTCGACTCCACCCTCACATCCGTGGTGCGCAACCCCTGTCCCAGCGGATTCTCCGCGTGCCATCGCTCGATCTGCGCGTTCGTCACCGTGCGCAGCACCGGAAGCGGCGGCCGTCCCGCCGGCGGCTCGATCCACAGCGTGGGCGACCGCGGCGCGGCCACCGGCGCGAAGCCGTCCAGGATCAGCAGGTCCGCTCCCGGATCGCCGGTGTACTGCGCCGCGCCGCGATACGCCACCTCGATCCGGGCGTTGTTGTCGAACAGCGGGCGCAGCAGTTCCGGGCGGTCGGAGTATACGGCGACACGCATCGTGCTCCGCGCCGGCAGCTCCACCACCGCGCGATCGTCCTGCGCGAAGCCATCCTTGGCCAGAATCCGCGTCTCCAGCCAGCCCGCGGCCTTGGTGCGGAAACGAAAGCTGGCATCCTGTTCCGCGCCCGGCGCGATGGAAAGAACCGCGGAGCCGACCGGCGCGCCCCCGAACTGCAGGGCCAGGGTCACGTTTCGTGGCGCCGACCCGTAGTTGCGAGCCGTGGCCAGAATCTCCCACACTTCCGGGTCGTCCTGCGACCGCTTGAGTCCCACCTTGCGCAGCCCTACGTTCTCCACCTTCGCCCGCACCGGCAGAATGCGAAGCTGCTCCGGAGCCTGCGTCTCGCCATCCGCCGCGGCCATGCGTCCGGCGCCCGCGAACACGATCTCCCCCGGATTCCGCGCATGCAGTTGCTGCGCTTTCTTCGCGAAGGCGAAGGCCGCGTCCAGCCGCAAGCCGGAGGACGACGCCTCGCTCGAGCGGATCGCCGTCTCCAGCACACCCCGATCCTCGCTGAATCCCGTTGCCGGCGTCGCCATCGCGTCCGCCCGCACCACCATCAGGCGATCTCCCGCCGGCAGCGATCGCAGGTAAGCCAGCGCCGCCGCCCGGGACTCATCCAACAGTGTCCGCTCCCCGGATCGCGCCGCCATCCACGCCGACGTGTCCAGCAGCAACACGTGATCCCGCGCCGTATCCATCATCGAGCCGAAGCGAACCTGCGCGATTGCCAGCAGCAACAGCAGGATGCTCAGGATCTGCAGCAGCAGGCTCCACGGCTGCTGGATCCTGCGCCGGTGCTGCTGCTCCAGGGGCTGCTCCGCATTCACCCAGAAGCGGAGCGTGGAAACGCGCAGCCGCTTCTTGGAACGATCGAGCAGATACAGAACCACCAGCGCGCCGGAGATCGCGCCGAACAACCCCAGGAATTCGCCGATGCCCAGGTTGAGAAAGTTCATTGCACCGCCTGACTGCGCACCACCGGCCCGAAGATCGCCGTCTCCAGCGGCAGCGATGTCGGAATCGCGACAAAGCGTCCGGCATGGCGGGCTGCCACCCGCTGCAGCCGCGAGGAATACTCGTCAAAGCCCGCCTCATAGCGCCGCCGCGCTTCTTCATCGAAGGAAATCTGCCGGCGCGCCCCGGTTTCCGCGTCCTCGATCTCCAACTCGCCTTCCCACGGCGGCGTCCGGTCGTGGTCGTCGTAGATCTGCACCAGCACCAGCTCGTGTCCGAACTCCGCCAGATACTCGATCGGCTTCTCCACTTCGTCATCGTCCAGGAAGTCGGAAACAATCAGCAGCAGCCCGCGCTGCGGATACCGTCCGATGAAGTCGCGGGCGATCGCCGAGAATCGGGTCCGGCCTCCCGGCTGCAGCTTGCTCAGGAAATCCACCGCCGGCGAGAATCGATGCCTGCCCCCGCCGGCGACAAAGTTATCCAGCAGCCCGTCGCGAAACGGCTGCAGGCAGATGGTCTCCAGCCGCACCAGCCCGATATAGCTCAGCGCCGCGGCGAACCGCCGCGCGTAATCGAATTTCGACGGCTCGCCGATCTCCATGGAAGCGCTCGCGTCCAGCAGCACCCGCACCGGGATGCGCGGCTCCAACTGGAAGATCTTCAGAAACAGCTTCTCCAGCCGCAAATAGGCCCGCCAGTTGACCGCCCGCACGTCATCGCCCTGATGGAAGTGCCGGTGATCCATGAACTCCTGCCCGGAACCGGCGAAGTGCGAACGGTTGTGACCGCCCACCAGCCCCGGAATGGACTTCCGCCAGCGCAGCGTCAGCCGCTCCAGCCGTTCCAGCATCTGATTGTCGATGAGCGTCTGCGCCAATGCTGCGTGCTTCCTTGCGTTACCGGCTCGCCTGCGGGACCGCGACGCCTTCGATAATCTTTCGCAGCACCGTGTCCGCGGTCTGCCCTTCGGCGTGCGCGTCAAAATTCAGAATGATGCGATGCCGCAGCACCGAGGTGGCCACCGTCTCCACATCCTCCACGCTCAGGTGGCGGCGACCCCGCATCACCGCCAGGACCCTCCCGCACTCCACCAGTGACTGCGCGCCGCGAGGCGAGCTCCCATAGCGGATGTACTTGTTCGCCAGCTCGTGGGCGCTGTCCGTCCCGGGCTGCGTCGCCATCACCAGGTCGATCGCGTAATCGCGCACGTGGGGAGCTACCAGAACCTGGCGGCAGAACGCCCGCATGGCGAGAATTTGCTGCCGGTCCATCACCATCGCCAGATCCGGCTCATCCTTCTGGATGGTCCGCTCCACGATCGCGTTCAACTCCTCCCGCTTCGGATACTCCACCACGATCTTCATCAGAAAGCGGTCGAGCTGCGCTTCCGGCAGGGGATACGTGCCTTCCATTTCGATCGGATTCTGGGTCGCCATCACCAGGAACGGCAGTTCCAGCTCGTGCGTGGTGGTGCCGCTGGTCACCGTTCGCTCCTGCATCGCTTCCAGCAGCGCCGATTGCGTCTTGGGCGTGGCGCGGTTGATCTCATCCGCCAGAATCAGATTGGCGAAGATCGGACCCGGCTGGAAGCGCAGCGCTTTCAACCCCGTGGCGTCACTCTCGATGATCATCCCGCCCACGATATCGGCCGGCATCAGGTCCGGCGTGAACTGAATCCGCGAGTACTTCAGGTGCAGCACCCGGGACAGGGTCCGCAGCAGCGTCGTCTTGCCCAGCCCTGGAACACCCTCCAGCAGCACATGGCCGCCCGCGAACAGGCACGTCAGGACGCCGTCCACGACAGCGGTCTGCCCCACGATGATCTTGCCGATTTCCCGGCGAACACTGTCGAGTTGAGCTACGGCTGCGGAGAGATCCATGTGGGTATATCGATTCTAGTGCAATTGGACGGCCACCTTCCAACTCGGTGAGCCCGCAATCCCGGAATTCACGCCTTTCCAGTTGAGGGCCCAAGCAGGTTTATACTGTCAGGCTTGCAACATCCCTGATCCGTCATGCGATACACCGTCAAAGCAGGCGACACTCTGGCATCCATAGCCGAAGACCACGGGCTGCCGCACTGGTCGATCATCTACGACTACCCCCAGAACGCATCCTTCCGCGCTCTCCGTCCCAACCCGAACGTCATTCATCCTGGCGATGAACTGGACATCCCGGAGAAGGAGCAGAAGATTCTGGACAAGGGCACCGAGAGCCGCCACAAGTTCCAGATGAAGATCCAGAAGCAGTGGCTCCGCATCGCCGTGGAGGATTACGACCTGAAGCGGCTTTCGGGCAAGCCCTACGAGCTCACCGTAGGTTCGGAAAAATACAAGGGAACCACCGATGGCGAAGGCCTGCTCGAAGAGGAGATCCCGGCGGGCGCCTCCAGCGGCAAGCTCAAAGTGGGCGAGCATGTCTTCGACCTGCAAATCGGACACTTGAACCCCATCGACAAGAAGACTCCGGACAAGGGCGTCTCCGGCGCCCAGGGACGGCTGCGCAATCTCGGCTACCCCGTCGGCGCGGTCGACGGGTTGTCCGGGCCCAAAACCGAACAAGCCCTGAAGTTCTTCCAGGCGGACGAGAAACTGCCACAAACCGGCGAGCTCGACGACGCCACCCGCGAGAAGCTTCGCAAAGTTCACGGAATCTAAGGCGGAAACTCCCATGAAACATCCTGTTGCTCCTGGCAAGGAAGGCTATAACCTGCTCAGCAAGCGCCACTTGTATCGCGCGGTGATCCTCACCGGCGTGGGCGATCAGAAGTTCAAGGGCCCGCTGGTGCTGGAGGCGAAAGACGGCTCGTACAAGTTCGAGCATGACCTGGAGGAGGGCACCCAGGACGGCGGCCACGTCGTCTTCGACTTCTACCTCAAGGATCGCAACAAAGAGTATCTCTGTTACCTGGCGGACGACAAGCGCAAGTTCAAGTGGAAGGCTGTTCCCAAGGACCTGGTCAGCGTGGAAGACACGGGGAAGGCGTAGAAGGCCATGGCGAAGCTGAAAAGACCCCTCAATGAAGCAGCAGTCAAGGCTGCGAACGACGAATTCTACCGCCGTCACCCGGAAATGATCGTGAACGGTGTCCGCCAGCCTATCGACCCGGACAATCCCTCTCACGACGCCATTCAGACGGAGTGGATTCAGCTCTACATCTCCTTCGGCGGCGATGTCGAGGGCGACCCGTTCGAAAACGTCGATTTCGAAATGACATGGATGCCTCCGCCGAAGCATGAGCTGTTTCGCGATGGGCCCCGCGCCGGCACCCCCATCTCGGCGGTGAAGGCGCAGGTGTTTTTCGCCCGCGCCTCCCGCCTCATGGTGATGGAACGCTGGCCGCTGGCGGAGTACTACGCCTACCTCGACACCGAAATGGGCGAGACCATCGACTTCGATGGTCTGGGGCTCCTGTGGACCGACGAAAAAGGCTTCCCCCACTTCTGCGGCGACGATGGCAAGCCCATCGAGCGCGTGGAGTTCTTCCCGTTCTCCTATGCCACCGGCAAGGACAAGGGGACATCCTGCGTCCTGATCTACGACACCAGCATCACCCGGCTGAGACAGAAGAAGGCGGCCCTTCAGGGAACCTCCGGAGTCGGCAGCAAGCACCGCGTGAAACAGATTTACGCCGAGGAGCTTCCCGACGGCAGCGCGCAGACCATGGAGATCTTCGTGCCCAGCGATCCCGAGGTGCTGGACATCGAGGACATCAAAAAGAACGCGATCGAGTGCGACAACATCCTGGCGGTCGCGCGCGAGAAGCGCGATCAGTTGAAGCACTTCATGGAGAGTGACGCGGAACATGCCGTCATGTGGCTGCACCGCGAGGCGATCAACGGGTGGCTTGAGGTAGGCGATAACCGCAAGGGGCTCCCCAAGCTGGCCAACGGCAAATCGGTCTGGGACACCGCCTGCGATACCTTCGACAAGGAGTTCAAGAAGAAATCCGACGCCTACGAAGCGGCGCTCCTTCCCCTCTGGCAGAAGGTGAACAGCCCCGCGATCCGCGAGAAGATCTTCAAGTGCGACTTCGTCGTGGAAGGCTGGGAAGACCCGGCTGGGTTCCATGGGTGGTGGCATGTTCACTTCTTCATCGAAGCCATCGGAATGTTCGCCGGGACGCTGAAGCACCAGGAGGTGTTTGAGACTCTCGCCCAGCCTCTGCTGCAGGGCTTTTCGCACAACTGGGGCCAGGCTCGCGACAAGTGCAAGTGCCCGTCCTGCGGGGCCGTCGTGCAGGAGCTCGATCCGCTGGCCGACGTCGACGCCAAGGAACACTTCGACAAGCTGAATATCAAGCTGAAGGACGGCAAGCTGATCACCAGCACCATCCAGCGCTTTGTCGACCTGGCGACGAAGTTCACCGCCAACTTCGGACTGATCATGGCCATGCGCGCAGAGTTCAGCGCCAACGAGGTTTCCAAGGTCGGATTTCTCGGCGCCAGTTTGTTCAAGCGCAGCGGCGATGTCAACAAAGGTTTCTTCAAGAGCTTCGCCGAGGCCTGGGGCAAGCACGTGGAGGAGATCGCCAAGCGCGCCAAGGATTTCGAGGACCACGGCAAGGGTCTGGAAGACGCCCGCAAGGCGCTGTTCCAAAAACATCTGAAGCTCGATCCGGGCAAGCTCGGCAACGCCGCCGGCGCCCTGGGCGGAGCCATCACCATCGCCTACTTCTTCACCAAGGAAGGCAAGGACCTTAAGGACTGGTCCGACATGGTGAAGGGCATCACCGATGTCGCCAAGGGCGGCATCGGCCTGGCCAAGGACGACCTGGCCAAGAAGTTCGCGGCGAAGTTCGGATCGGAGAAGGCCGCCAAGAAGGCGCTGGACGGCATCGGCAAGAAACTGGGGCTCGCCGGAGGTGTGCTGCAGCTCGGGGGTGCCTGGCTGAGCCTCCGCGACGCCGCGAACAAAGGCGATTCGCACGCCTTCTGGTGGGGCGCCGTGCAATATGTAGGCGCCGACATCTACCTCACCGGTCTGTTGGTGGAATTCACACCCATATTCGGAGTCTCGCAAGTCGCCGGCGTGGTGATCGCGGTGATCGGGGCCGTCGTTTACGTCGGCGGTCAGATCGGCGAGTTTATCTTCCGGCCCGGCGCCGAGGAGATGTGGCTC
>CAYOQB010000041.1:0-33548 GCA_964406035.1 uncultured Solibacteraceae bacterium
CTGTCATTGAGTTTTGACGGGACGCTCACGTACACTAGTCAGAGGCTCTGATGCGGACCTTATTTCTAAATCCACCTTCTTTTGAGGGATTTGACGGCGGCGCGAGTTCCCGCTGGCCGGCTTCCCGCGAGATCGAATCCTACTGGTATCCGGTGTGGCTTACCTACCCCGCCGGGATGATCCCGGACAGCAAAGTTCTGGACGCGCCGCCGCACCACGTCTCGATCGAGCAGACCGTTGCGATGGCCAGCGATTACGAACTGCTGGTGCTGTTCACCTCCACTCCCGGCTGGCACGTGGACATCAAGATGGCGGAGATGATGAAGGACAACAACCCCAAGCTGAAGGTTGCCTTCGTCGGACCGCCGGTGACGGTGGAACCGGAAAAGGCGTTCCGCGACACCAAGGCCATCGATTTTATCGTGAAGCGGGAGTTCGATCACCAGATCGCCAACTATGCCAAGGGCACGCCGCTCGAGGAGCTTCCCGGCGTCAGCTTCCGCAAGAACGGACACATCCAGCACAACCCCGAAGGCGGCGTGATCGAGAACCTGGACGAGCTGCCGTGGGCGTCCAAGATCTATAAGCGGGACCTGGACTTCACCCGCTACAACGTTCCGTTCCTGCTGCACCCTTACATTTCGTTCTACACTTCGCGCGGCTGCCCGGCGATGTGCACCTTCTGCCTGTGGCCGCAGACGCATTCCGGGCATCGCTGGAGGCTGCGCTCCATCGACGACATCGTCAACGAGTGCCGCTGGGCGCTCGAAAACTTCCCCGGACTGAAGGAAATTTTCTTCGACGACGACACCTTCAACTACAAGAAAGAGCGCACCATCGCGCTTTGCAAGGAGTTGAAGAAGCTGAACTTCACGTGGAGTTGCACGTCGCGCGTCACCACCGATTACGAGACGCTGAAGGCCATGAAGGACGCTGGCGGCCGGCTGATGATCGTGGGCTACGAGTCCGGCGATCCGCAGATCCTGAAGAACATCAAGAAGGGCGCCACCGTCGATATGGCGCGGCGCTTCACCAAGGACGCGCACAGCCTGGGGATGCTGGTGCACGCCGACTTCATCGTGGGCCTGCCGGGCGAAACGCGGGATTCCATTCAGAACACCATCAACTTCGCCAAGGAACTTGACTGCGAGACGATTCAGGTCTCGATCGCCCACCCGTATCCCGGCACCGAGTTCTACGACTACATGAACAAGAACGGGTTGATCACGATCGACTCGATGACCGACGACAAGGGGCATCAGCTTCCGAACATCACCTATCCGGGCCTGGATCGCGCGGAACTGGTGGATTGGGTGGAGCGGTTTTACGGCGAGTATTACTTCCGTCCAAAGGCCGCATGGCGGATTGTGCGCAAGGCGCTGTTCAACGGCGATGACCGCAAGCGGCTGTACAAGGAAGCGCGCGAGTACATGGCGCTGCGCAGCAAGCGCAAGCAGTTTGTCGAGGAACAGCGCCGCATGACCTCGGCGGCCTTTCAGTAATGCGGGAGCAGGGAGCGGCGCTGGCGTCACCGCCGCCCGAAGCGGCCGGGCATCACCGGCTGCGCTGGAAGACCTACCTGTTCGCGACCGTGGTGGTGTTGTCGGCGGTTCTGGGCAACACCGCGCTGGCGCACGGGATGAAAACGCTGGACGCCGCGTCTCCAGCCCAATATGTCACGGCGATCTTTCATCCCTGGGTGGCGCTGGGTGTGGGCCTGCTGATTCTGTGGCTGCTGACCCGGATGACGCTGCTGTCCTGGGCGGACCTCAGCTTCGTGATGCCGATTACAGCGCTGGACTACGTATTGACCGGCGTTTCCGGATGGCTGGTGCTGAATGAGCAACTTCCGCCGGCGCGCTGGGTGGGAATCGCCCTGATTGTGGCGGGCGTGGCGCTGGTGGGCTCGACACATCCTTCGACGGAGCGGACTCAATGATCCGCTGGTTGCTGGTGCTGGGCGTGGTGGCGTCCACCGTCGTGGGCGACGTGCTGCAGAGCATCGAAATGAAGAAGGTGGGCGAGGTGGAGGACTTTTCGGCCTCCGGACTGACCCGGCTGGCGCGGACCTTAGCCCAAAAGAAGGTGCTGATTCTGGCCATCTTCTTCATGGCGATTTCGTTCGCGTGCTTCATGATCCTGGTGTCGGTGGCGGACCTCAGCTTCGCCGTCCCGGCAACGGCCGCAAGCCTGGTGGTAGAGACGGTGCTGGCGCGCATCCTGCTGAAGGAGCATATTTCTCCGCGGCGCTGGATGGGCGCGGCGCTGGTGGCCTCCGGCGTGGTGCTGCTGGCTTTCTAAGAGTTCACCGACAGTGTTCTGGATTCTGCTTCCGATCGCGATCGCCGCCGCGGGCTACCAGCTCGTCGCGCTGCTGGCATCCCTCACCAAAGCCGCCACCGATCAGAAGGCCAGGCCGCAGGGCTTCACTCCCGGCGTATCCATCCTGAAGCCGGTCCGGGGGCTGGATCCGGATGTGGAGCTAGCCTTCCGCTCGCAATTGCAACAGGAATACGCGGGCGCTTATGAAGTGCTCTTCGGCGTGCACGACCCGCGGGACCCGGCGGTGGAGGTGATCGACCGGCTCTGTGCCGAGTATCCGGAACGGGCACGCAAGATCATCGCCACCACGGAAGCTCCCAACGCGAAGGTGGGCGTCCTGGCCGATCTCGCGTCCGCGGCGCGGCACGATGTCTGGGTGATCGCCGACGCGGACATCCGCGTGCCCCCGGACTATCTGACGCGCGTCATTTCGCCCTTGAAGGACGAATCCGTAGGGCTGGTGACCTGCCTGTACCGCGCCCACGCGGTGAGCTGGGCGGGTCACTGGGAAGCGCTCGGAATCGCCACCGACTTCGCTCCCTCCACGCTGGTTGCGCCGTTCTTCGGGGTGGAGGAGTTCGCCTTCGGCTCGACCATGGCGGTGCGGGCGCGCGATGTCGCCAAGATGGGCGGCCTGGAGTTGCTGGGCGACTATATCGCCGACGACTACCAGCTCGGCAGCCGCATTTATCGCATGGGCAAGCGCTGCGCGCTCAGCGAAGTAGTGGTGGACACGAGCCTGAACGAAACCACCTGGGGGGGCGTGTGGCGTCATCAGCTTCGCTGGGCGCGGACCATCCGGGTGTCGCGGCCGGGTGGCTACCTGGGGCTCCCGGTGACCCATGCCAGCGTGTGGGCTCTGGTCTGCGCGCTGCTGGGTTATTGGTGGCTGGCGATCCTGCTGCTGGCGATACGCATGGCGATGGCGTTCACCGTCAGCGTGGCGGTGTTGCGCAGCCCGGAAGCGGTGAAAATGCTGCTGTTTGTCCCGCTGCGGGATCTATGGGGCTTTGGCGTGTGGCTGGCGGGGCTGGGCGGCGACACCGTGGTCTGGCGGGGAAACCGGCTGCGTTTGTCGGCGGACGGGCGGATTCGTCCCGCGTAGCGCAATTTCGCCACGTTTTGATGGCGTTTCACCCCAAACCTGTCGGCTGGCGATAGAAGCGGTCCTAAGCTACCTATCGAGCCTCGATAGGAATGACTAACCCCATTGATATTCCCCCCGGAACCCTCGAACTTCTGATCCTGCGCACGCTGGCCCTGCGGCCGGCGCACGGGGTCGGCGTGGCCGACCGGATCCGCATCGTGAGCGGAGGCGCCTTCGCCGCCGGTCCGGGATCGCTGTTTCCGGCGCTGCGCCGCCTGGAGGACAGCGGGTACATCCAGGGACGGTGGGGCGAGTCCGAGAACAAGCGTCGGGCACGCTTCTACGAGATCACCGATGACGGCCGGAAGCAGCTCGAAGAAAAGAAACGCCACTGGCTGCAGATTCTGGCGGCGGTGAGCAGCGTACTGGATCAGGAGGCATGACTCGATGAGCCGCCTGTTCCATCGCATCGCCAGCGGGGCGAAACTGCAATTCCGCCGGGAGCGGGCCGAGAAGGACCTGCGGGAGGAGATCGACGCGTGCGTGGACATTCTCGCCGAGCGAAAGCTCGCGCAGGGGGTCGGCGCCGAGGAGGCTCGCCGCCAGGCTCGAATGGAACTGGAAGGGCCTGAGCAGCTCAAGGAGCAGGTCCGCGACGCCCGCGCGGGGGCGACGCTCGATTCCTTCCTGCAGGATGTCCGCTACGCATTCCGGACGCTGCGCCGCAGCCCGGGATTGTCGGCGGTGGCGATCCTCACGCTGGCCCTGGGGATCGGCCTGAATACGGCGATTTTCGGGGTGCTGTACGCCGTGGTGCTGGAACCGCTGCCGTATCATCAACCGGAGCGGCTGGCGCTGGTCTGGTCCTCATTCGAGAAGCTGGGGACGGCGCGCGCGCCGATGTCCGGCGCGCTGCTGAAGGAGATTCTGGAGCGGAATTCCTCCCTGGAAGGCGCGGGGGCGATCTGGGTGGGCACGGGGACGTTCACCGGGGACGCCAATCCGGAGCAGGTGAAGGTGGCGAGCGTCACAACAAACTTTTTGTCGCTGCTGGGCGTGAGGCCGCAACTGGGACGCCTGTTCACGGATGAGGAGGCGGCGGGCGGGCGGCCCGCCGTGATTCTCAGCGATGCCTTGTGGCGGCGGCGGTTCGCGGCGGATCCGGGGATCATCGGCAAGGGAGTGGCATTCAGCGGTCGCAACATGACCGTGGTGGGCGTGCTGCCCGCGGACTTCCGGCTGCACTTCCCGGCGGATTCCAACGTTCCGGCCGACGTTCCGGCATTCACGCCCTTCCCCAATGCAATTTTCAAGGGTCCGCGGACGCTGTACTACCTGCGCGTGCTGGTCCGCGCGAAGCCCGGAGTGAGTCCGCAGGACGCGCAGCGGGACCTGGACCGGGTAGCGCTGGAAACGCGCAACGCCTACACCGAATTCGCGGCGGAACGCCTGACCTTCCACGTGACCCCGATGCAAGGGGACGCGGTGCGCGAGATCCGGCCGGTGCTGACCGCGTTGTTCGCCGGATCGACGCTGGTGATCGTGGTGGTGTGCATCAATGTCGTCAATCTGCTGCTGGCGCGAGCCGGGCAGCGCGGCAAGGAGATGGCGCTGCGGGCGTCGCTGGGCGCCTCGGCCTCGCGCATTGTCCGCCAGTTGGTGACCGAGGGCGTGGTGTTGTGCACGGCGGGTTTCCTGGGCGGGATCGCCCTGGGCTGGCTGGCGCTGCGCTGGTTCGCGAGCACGCGGCCGGATCAACTGGCGCGATACCGGACGGCCACGCTGGACTGGCAGATGCTCGCGTATGCGGGCGGAATCTCGCTGGCGGCGGCGCTGCTGTTCGGGCTGGCGCCGGCACTGGAGGCGTTGAAGACCAACCTGGTGGAGCGGCTGCGGGACACGCGCGGCGGGGCTCGGTCCGCGGCTTACGGAAAGCTGCGCGCGGGCCTGATCACCTGCGAGGTGAGCCTCGGCTTTCTGCTGCTGATCGCGGCGGGACTGCTGTTGCAGACGCTATGGAATCTTCGCCAGGAGCGCGCCGGCATGGATGCGCGAGGCGTGCTGACGTTCGAGGTGGACCTGCCGGGGCGGCAGTATCCCCTGGATGCCGCGCGCGCCGCGGTGGTGAAGCGTTGGGAAGCGCGGCTGGCGGAGATCCCCGGCGTGATCGCGGTGGGCGGCGTCAGCCACCTTCCGCTGGACGATTATCCGAACTGGTACGGACCTTACCGTCCGGAGGGCGTCAGCGAGAACGCGGGCGCGGCGATGCTGGCGGATCAACGGGCGATCACGCCCGGCTACTTCCAGGCGATGGGCACGAAGCTTCTGGAAGGCCGCCACTTCGAGCCTTTGGATCAGGCGCAGAGCCGGCTGGTGGCGATTGTCGATGAGACGCTGGCCCGCGCCGCCTGGCCCGGCCGCAGCGCGCTGGGGCAAAAGCTGAACGTGGAGCGCTGGAACAACGGCGCCTTCGTTCCGGTTTGGACCGAGGTGGTGGGCGTGGTGGAGCACATCCGGCATCACGGCCTGGCGACACAGCTTCGCGGGCAGGTCTATCTGCCTTACGAGCAGAGCTCGCGGCCGCACCTGAGCTATGCGGTACGGGCCAGCGGCGACCCGATGGAGCTGGCCGGGCAGGTGCGGGCCGAGTTGCGCAAGCTGGACCCCGATCTGGCGCTTTCCAAGGTGCGCCCGATGCAGGCCTACATCGATAAGGCTCGCGCGCCGGCGGACCTGACGGCCAAGCTGGCGGCGGTGTTCGCGCTGTTCACGTTGCTGCTGACCGCGCTCGGCGTCCACGGCGTGATCGACTATTCGGTATCGCGCCGCATGCCGGAGATGGGCATCCGCATGGCCCTGGGGGCCAGCCACGCCGACGTGCGGAAGCTGGTGTTCCGGGAAGGATTACAGCCCGCTGTTTTCGGCGTGGCGCTGGGGATCGCGGCTTCGATCGCCGGCGCGAAATGGCTGGCAAGCCTGACCTACGGGGTCTCTCCGTTTGATCCCGCCACCTACGCCACCGCGTTCACCGTGGTCGCCATCACCGCGCTGATCGGGTGCTGGCGTCCCGCACGCAAGGCGGCGGGGGCCAACCCCGCCGAAATTATCCGCAACGAATAAAAGGAGCACTGTCCCATGAAGCGTCTGCTTGTTGTCCTATCACTCGCCGTGTCGGCGTTCGCGGCCGACGACCGCCAGAGCGATCGCGAAGCCATTCGCGCGCATCTCGATCGCATTTTCCAGGGGTTCATCAAGAAGAATGCCGCGGAGCTGCGGGCCACCCACCATCAGAACTGGCGCGGATTCCTGGAAGGTTCGCGCGGCATCATCAAGGGCATCGACGGCTACATGCGGGCCTCGACGCCGGATCCCAACAGCCCATACGGCATGAAGGCGTACAACCTCCGCGAGTTCGACATCGTGTTCTACGGCGATACCGCGTTCGTGTCGTTCGTGGCGGATCTGGAAGCGCTGTCGACCAGCGGCATGGTGAAGCGGGCGCTGCGGATCACGGACTTATACGTCAAGGAGAACAACCACTGGATCCAGGCGGGCTCGCACACGGTGGTCCATCCGGAGACGCAGCTTGCGCAACTTGCCACGCCTGGCCGCTTGTCGGACGCGGGACGCAAGAATCTGCTGGAAGCCCGTGAAAGCGTATGGCGATCGTGGTTCGGAAACGATCAGGAGAGGCTGAAGAAGCTGGTGCCGGCGGAGACGATCGCGGCTTCGGCGGGCAGTGGCTTCGAGAAGCAGGCAACCATTCTTTCGTCGGCCATCGATTCCGCCAAGAGCGGAACGAAGCTGGTGAGCCTGGAGTTCCCATCGACCGAAATCCAAAACTACGGTCCGGTGGCAGTGCTGTATTCGACGTATAAGTACGTCACGGAGACGGGTGGGAAGCAGTCGGCGAGCTCAGGCACGGTGATGGAGCTGTTCGTGTATCGCGACGGGCAGTGGGTGAATCCGGGCTGGCACATGGACGCGACGGCTAAGCAATAGCCGGTCTTGCGGCCTAGTGCAAGCCGAAAATCTCGCCCTCCTCGGTGACATCCATGCGCAGCGCCTGAGGGGACCGGCCCAGGCCGGGCATGCGCATCATGTTGCCGGCGACGACGACAACGAACCCCGCGCCCGCCGACAGCAGCACCTCGGTGACGGTGAGCGTGAAACCCTTCGGCGCGCCGTACAGGGCGGGGTTATCGCTTATGGACGCCTGTGTCTTGGCGATGCAGACGGGCAGGCGTCCAAAGCCGAGCGCCACGAACTTCTGGAGCTGCTTGCGCGTTCCGGATTCGAAATAGACGCCACCCGCGCCGTAGATCCGGGTGGCAAGGGTTTCGATTTTCGCTTCCAGGCTTAGGTCCGGATCGTAGAGCGAACGCGGTTCGGAAGGTTGCGAGGCCGCGGCCACCACGGCTTCGGCGAGTTCAATGGCGCCTTCCCCGCCCCGCGCGAACACCTCGGAGTCAGCCACCGGCACGTTTTGCCCGCGGCAAAAATCGCGAATCAGGGCCAGTTGATCGGCGGAATCGTCCTGAAAGCGATTGATGGCGACCACGACCGGCACGCCGAATTGCCGCAAGTTCAGTAGGTGGCGATCCAGGTTGGCAAGACCCGCGCGCACGGAGTCGACAGTGGGCGGGATGCGCTCATTGCCGCTGCCCTGATGGGCGAGCGAGCGCACGGACGCGATCACGACCGCGCAGGAAGGCTTGATGCCGCTGGAGGGCATGACGATGTCGAAGTATTTCTCGGCTCCCAGGTCGGCGGCAAAGCCGGTTTCATTGATCACGTAATCGGCGACGTTCAAGGCGATCTTCTGGGAGACGACGCTGGCGGTGCCGTGCGCGATGTTGGCGAAAGGACCGCAGTGGATGAGGGCCGGGGCGTGTTCGGTGGTCTGGACCAGGTTGGGCAGGATAGCGTCGTTCAGAAGAACCATTATGGCGCCGGTGGCGTTCAGGCTGCCGGCGCGGACCATCTGGCCGGAAGTGTCATAGCCCAGCGCGATGGAGGCGAGGCGGGAGCGCAGGTCGGCGCGCGAGGAGCTGAGCGCGAGGATGGCCATGATCTCGCTGGCGGCAGTGATTACGAAGCGGGCCTCGCGCGGCGCGCCGTTGGCTTTCCCGCCCAGCCCGGTGATCACCTGGCGCAGGGAGCGGTCGTTCATATCGAGTGCGCGGGGCCAGAAGATGGAGCCGGGATCGATTTTGAGTTCGTTGCCGTGATGCAGGTGGGAGTCGAGCATCGCGGAGAGCAGGTTGTGGGCGCTGGTGATGGCGTGGAAGTCGCCATTGAAGTGGAGGTTGATCTTGTCGGCGGGCAGCACCTGCGATTTTCCGCCGCCCGTGGCTCCGCCCTTCATGCCGAACACGGGCCCGAGCGACGGCTCGCGCAAGGTGGCGATGGCGCGCTTGCCGATGCGCTGCAGGCCCTGGGTGAGTCCGATGGTGGTGACGGTCTTCCCTTCGCCGGCGCTGGTGGGCGTCATGGCGGTGACCAGGATGAGCTTGCCCGGCGCGCCGCCGGGCGGCGGCGTCAACAGGTCCAGGCTCAGCTTGGCGGAGTGCGAACCCCAAGGCTCGAACTGGGAGGCGGCGAGGTTCAGGCGGGAAGCGATTTCGCTGATGGGGAGAAGGTTGGACACAGCACGCCCAACATATCACCGGAGAAAGGTTTCGCGGGCGGGGCGAAATGGACAGGGCGAGGGTGCGACAGCGCACCCCGCACGAATAGCGAAAAAGGTGTAGCGAAAAAGTGTAGCGGTCCGGAACATATTTCTTACGCGAGTTGGACCGAGTGATTGGCGTTCCGATTGCCATGTAAAAGCCGTGGCCCGGGAAGCGCAGCGCTGGCAGGGCGCGGCGCTCGGAGGTTCGGCGAATGCGTTGGCATCGGTGGTGTGGAGCCGCACTGGGTTGCGCGCTTCCGGGCATTCTTTCAGCGGCAGTGGGCGTGGCCGTATACGAAAGCAAGGGCCTGGACGCGCGAAGAACACAAACAGGACATTCGGGGCTGGTGGCGACACAAGTCTGCGCCGAGGGCATTCAATCGGTGCGAAGGTGCAGGCCCGGGGAAACTCCCGGAGTAGTGATCAGCCGGTACACGCAGCTTGCGTGGGGCCAGCCGCTGGAAGTGATCGTGGTACCGATGCGCCCCCATTTTCTGGGCGTGGACAATCCCGCGGATCTGCCGCTCCTCTCGACCGGGGCGGTGCTGAAGCAGGTTCAGATCGCCTATTGGCGGGATCACCTGCGATCGCTGATTCCACCGCTCACTCAGGAGCAGTACGAGAAACTGCACCGGGAACACAGGCGGATGACGCCCGGCAAGCTGGTGAAGAACGTCGCCCAGTTCGAGTTTCTGATCAAGGCCCTGGCGCCGGCCAACAACGCGGAGCCGACCGAGCCGGTGGCGTTGCGCGACACGGTTACCGGGCTGCTGGTTCCGAACGGCCGGTGGCGGGGCGTGGTGGGCGTGCGCCATGAGCGGGATTCGGTGCTGTTTCTAACCGAAACAACCGTGGATCAGGAACTGCGCCTGGCCGCGTTTCTGACCGAGGAAGCAGACCAGAAGTTCAACGCGCTGAAGTCGAATTGTTCGGACTTCGTGAACCGCGGCCTTGCGGTGGCGCTGCGGGAGATGGAGTACGAGAGAGGAACGCGGCCGGTTGCGGTGGCGGACGCCTTCGTCACCTCCCCCCTCACCGTGGCCAACGACTTCGTTCGTTTTCTGAAGAAGCGGGATATTCCGTATCAAGTGGTGTTTCTGCCGATGCTGCCGGGCTCACGGCAACCGTCGGCCGCGGTGCGGCGGATCTCCTCGGGGGTGCTGTTGCCGACGCCGGAGCAAGGGCTGCTCGCCTTCGGAATCAAGGTCGGGCTGTTCCAGATGAACCCGCTGATTCCCTTGATCGGGGGCGTGGTGAATGGCTTTTCACCGGCGATCAATCCGGATCGCGAGGTGACACGGAATCCCAGGACGCTGTCGCAATTCGCGTCCTGGGACACGAGCGGGAGTACGAGCGCGGCGCACGCGTTTGGAACCCGGGCGTGCTGGGAGGAGAAGCGCGGTTCGTTCCGGCAGATGGTGGACTGGCTGCAGGAGCAAGCCGTGCTGCCGCCGGGAACCACGGAGCACATCCTGCGCAACGCCAGGCCCTTCGCCTATGCGCGGCTGCTGGAGCGGGAAGGACGGGTGAGCGCGGGGATGACGCGAGCCAGCGTGGCGTCCATCATCGAGTCCGAGCCGGTCTTCTCCGATCAAATCCGCACCGACGCGGTTCAGGCATTGGTGGCGGCCGTGAACTTCGACTTGACTTCGTTCCCGCTGGACCGCCGGGCGGCGGGCGAATTCGACGCCGACTGGGACCTGCTGGTGCGCGCCATGCGGCGCTTCGAGTATCCGGCGGCGGGACAGATGGAGCAAGGTGTATCGGCTTGCAGCGCGACGGAAGCGGATGCCGCGCTGCGCGAGGGCCGCAAGATCCGGGACGAGCGCAGCCGCGGTCACGGTCCGTGGCGCTGGATGAAGAAGCAGGGCTGGCTGCTGGTTCGCGGACCGCTGCGCTAGGCGTGAGCGGCGGCGGGGAGTTCCTTGACGATCTCCGAAAGGAAGCCCTTGGCGTCGCCGAACAGCATCAGGGTCTTGTCCATGTAGTAGAGTTCGTTGTCGATACCGGCGAACCCGGGGCTCATGGACCGCTTGATCACCATCACCGTGTGGGCGCGATCCACATCCAGAATCGGCATCCCATAGATGGGGCTGGCGGTGTCATGGCGGGCGGCGGGATTCACGACATCGTTCGCGCCGATGACCAGGGCGACATCAGCCTCATTGAATTCGGCATTGATGTCCTCCATCTCATGCAACCGGTCGTAAGGAATGTCGGCTTCGGCCAGCAACACGTTCATGTGTCCGGGCATGCGTCCGGCCACGGGATGCATGGCGAACTGCACGTCGACGCCGCGTTTGGTGAGCATGTCGGTGAGCTCACGGAGCTTGTGCTGCGCCTGGGCGACGGCCATGCCGTATCCGGGAACGACGATGATCTTGCGGGCGGAGGATAGGATCTGCGCCGCATCTTCCGGGGTCGCGCTGCGGACCGGCTTGGCTTCCGTGCGCTGCGCTCCGGCTTCCTGCACCTGGCCGAAAGCTCCGAAGAGCACGTTCGTGAAGCTGCGGTTCATGGCCTTGCACATGATCACGGAGAGGATGAACCCGCTGGCGGCGTTGAGCGCGCCGGCGATGATCAGCAGCTTGTTGTTCAGGGCGAAGCCCATGGCCGCGGCGGCCATGCCGGCATAGGAGTTCAGCAGCGCGATCACGGTCGGCATGTCGCCGCCGCCGATGGGGATGATCAGCAGGACGCCGAACAGCAGGGAGAGCCCGATGAAGCTCGGGAACACCCATGGCGGCGCCGGCGCCACCACCAGCCAGACGCCCAGCACCACCGCGATGACCAGCAGCACGATGTTGACGAAATTCTGGCCGCCATAGGTCACAGGGCGGGTGGGCACCAGTTCCTGGAGCTTGGCGAAGGCCATGATCGACGCGGTGAAGGTGAGGAAGCCGAGCAGCGTCTCGATCACCAGCGCGGCCATGGTGAATCCCGTGGGGATGTGGCGGTAATACTCGGCGGTGCCGACCAGCGCGGCGGCGAATGCGCCGAAGGCGTGCGACAGCGCGGTCAACTGCGGCACGGAGGTCATCGGCATCAGGTACGCGAGCGGCGCGCCGATCGCGGCGCCGAGCAGGAATCCGGCGAAAACCCACTCAAACGTGACCACTTCGTGCCGCAACAGCGTCCCGACCACGGCGAACAGCATTCCGATCTCGCCGGCGAGCACGCCGCGCCGCGCGGTGACCGGCGTATTCAGCCACTTGATGGAAAGAATGATGAGGACCGCGGCGGCCAGGTAGGAGAACTGCCAAAAGCCGCTGGTCATTTCGCCGTGTCTTTCTTCTTGAACATCTTCAGCATGCGATCGGTGATCAGAAATCCGGCGACGATGTTGATGGTGGAAGCAGTGACGGCGATGAAGCCGAGAATGCGGCTGAGCATGGGGGCTTCGTCCGCGCCGGCGATCAGGATGGCCCCGACCACCGAAATCGCGGAAATCGCGTTGGTCAGCGACATCAGCGGCGTGTGCAGCAGCGGGGAAACGCGCCGCACCAGTTCCAGCCCGAGAAATCCGGCCAGCAGGAAGACGTAGATACTCAGTTCAATTTCCGTGCTCATCGGCCGGCCAGCGCCCCTTCCAGCAATTCCCTGATTTTGGCGTGCACCACTTCGCCGCCGCGGGCGACGAGGGTTTCGCGGGTGATCTCGTCGTCCGGGCGGATCTCGAATTTCTTTTCCTTACCCATGAGATGCTTCACGAAGGTCGCCAGGTTTCGCGCATACATCTGGCTGGAGTGATTGGGAACGGAGGACGGAACGTTCACCGGCCCCAGGATGCTGACCCCGTTCTCGATGACGGTGTCGCCGGCGCGGGTGAGCTCGCAATTGCCGCCTCGTTCGGCGGCAAGATCGACGATGACGGATCCCGGCGCCATGCCCGCTACCATCTCCCGGGTGACCAGGATGGGCGCTTTCCGGCCGGGCACGGCGGCGGTGGTGATGATCACGTCCTGTTCGGCGATCACCGCCGCCATCTGCTCCTGCTGGCGGCGGATGGCGGCCTCGCTGAGCTGTTTGGCGTAGCCGCCCGACCCTTCGGCGGACTCGCCGACATCGATGGTGACGAACTTCGCTCCCAGGCTTTCGATCTGCTCCCGGACGGCGGAGCGGACATCGTAGCCGGAGACCACAGCGCCGAGCCGTTTGGCGGTGGCGATCGCCTGCAGGCCGGCGACGCCGGCGCCAATCACCAGCACGCGCGCGGGCGGGATGGTGCCGGCGGCGGTCATCAACATGGGGAACATCTTCGCGAGCGCGTTGGCGGCCATCAGCACCGCTTTGTATCCGGCGATGGTGGCCATGGAGGAGAGCGCGTCCATGGACTGGGCGCGGGTGATGCGGGGCATCAGCTCCATGGAGAAGAGGGTGACGCCGCGGCGGGCGATCTCGCCCGCGGTTTGCGGATCGCTGAGCGGATCGCAGAACCCGATCGCGGTCTGGCCGGAGCGGTAGGCGACGGAGTCGCTGACGCGAACCGCCAGCAGCATGTCGGCGTTCTTCAGGATGTCCTCACCGGTGGTGATGCGCACAGCGCGGCCCGCGTACTCGGAATCGGGGAAACCGGCTTCCAGCCCGGCGCCGGTTTCCAGCCACACTTCCAGACCCGCGTCGGCCAGCATGGGGAGCGAGCGGGGGGTCGCCGCGACACGGCGTTCTCCGGCCGTGCGTTCCTTCAGCACACCTGCAATTAGCGCCAAAGTGGTGGAACCTCCAAAGTCACCTGTTCGAGAAGGCCGGGGGCCAGGGGAGCTGTCGTCCGCGGGCCAATCGCGGAGATTGCTACACATTCACCGGCTGCTTACTTCTATTGTACGAGTGATTTGCGAAATACGCGAGAGGGGGCCCGGAACAGGTTGCAGGCGGACGGCAACGGCGGGTCCGCCACGACGCTCGCGGACGCTGCCGGTCTCCCCAGGGCTGGGGGACGGCGGATTTGGCGGCTATACTAAAGACATGCAGAAGTACTTGCTGGCCGCACTTTGCGCCACGGTGGCCGCACTCGCCGCCGACATCCAACTGATCGACGAAATCATCGCCAAGGTGAACGGCGATATTATCACGCGGAGTGAGTTGGCGCGTTCGCGCAAACAGTTCGAAACCGAGCTGAAGGCGCAGCGGCTGTCGCCGGCCGAGATGCAGCGGGCCATGGAGGCGCGGGAAAAGGACCTGCTGAAGGACCGCATCGATCAGCTTCTGCTGGTGCAGAAAGCCAAGGAAGCGAACGTCAACGTGGAAAGCGAGCTTTCCAAGTACTTCGCCGACCTGCAGCGGCAGTCCAAGATTCCGGAGCCCGAAAACTTCCAGCAATATGTGCGGGAAAATTCCGGGATGGCGTTCGAGGATTTCAAGAACGAGGTCCGCAACAGCATGATGACGCAGCAGGTCATCCGCCGCGAGGTCTCCGGCAAGATCAACATTCCCAAGGAAGAGCTGCGCAAGTACTACGAGGAGCACAAGGCCGACTTCATCCGTAAGGATCGCGTCTTCCTGCGCGAGATCCTGGTGTCCACCGAGGGCAAGGACGAGGCGGGCATCGGCCTGGCGGAGAAGAAGGCCAAGGATCTGGCTGCGCGGGCGCGCAAGGGGGAGAAGTTCCCGGAACTGGCGCAGAACGGCTCCGACGCGGTGACGGCGCAGCAGGGCGGATGGCTGGGGGCGTTCGAGAAGGCGCAGTTGCTCGAGGCGATCAGCAACGATGTGTGGGACAAGCCTCGCGGCTACGTCAGCGAGCCCATCAAGGTGGCCAACGGCTTCCTGGTCCTGCGCGTGGATGAGCACCAGAAGGAAGGTCAGGCGGAGTTCGAGGAAGTGGAAAACGAGATCATGGACAAGGTCTTCAGCCCCAAGATGCAGCCTGCCATCCGCGAGTTCCTGGTCAAGCTGCGGCAGGACGCGTTCCTGGAGATCAAGGCCGGCTGGGTGGACACCGGCGCGGCGCCCGGCAAGAACACCACCTGGACCGATCCGGCGCAACTGAAGCCCGAGACGGTGACCAAGGCGGAAGTGGAGAACCGGAAGCGGGCCAAGCGGCTGTTGTGGGCGATCCCGATCCCGGGCACCGAAGCCAAGCCCAAGTCCTCCTCCTCGCGCTGAAGGTTGGAATGAAATCTCCGTTTGTCAGTGAATTGCAGCCGAACCAGGTCATCACCACCACGTTTCTGGTGCAGCGAAAAGAGATCCGGCAGAAGAAGACAGGCGAGCCTTATCTTTCCCTGCTGCTCGCCGATCGCACCGGCGACCTGGACGCCAAGATGTGGGAGAACGCCTCCGATGTGATGGACACGTTCGACCGCGACGATTTCGTGCGCGTCAAGGGCCTGTACCAGATCTATCAGAACCGGCCGCAATTGACGGTTCACAAGGTGCAGCGGATCGAGGAAGCCGAGGTCGATTTCATCGACTACTTCCCGGCCTCGAAGCGGAATCCCAGCGAGATGTTCGGGGAGCTGCTGGCGCTGGTGGACACGATGAAGGATCCGCACCTGCGGGAGCTGCTGCAGCGGGTGTTCGCCGACGAGGCGCTGGCGCGGTCCTACCGGCTCGCCCCGGCGGCGAAAGGCATTCACCACGCCTATCTCGGCGGGCTGCTGGAGCATGTGCTGTCGCTCGCGCACTTGGCGCGCTTCTGCGCATCGCACTATCCCTTTCTGGATGGCGATCTGCTGCTGGCAGGCGTGGTGCTGCACGACATCGGCAAGGTGACGGAGCTGACCTACGACCGCACGTTCGGCTATTCGGACGCCGGCCAACTGCTGGGGCACATCTACATCGGGCTGGGCATGGTGAGCGAGAAAATCCGCGAGATTCCGTCGTTTCCGCCCAAGCTGCGGCTGCTGCTGGAGCACATGATCCTGAGCCATCACGGAGAGCTGGCGTTCGGCTCGCCCAAGGTGCCAATGTTCGCCGAGGCGCTGCTGCTGCACCACCTGGACAACCTCGATTCGAAAGTGGAGGCGATCCGCGCCGCGGTGGAGCGCGATAAGAACGTGGATGGAGTGTGGACCAGTTACATCCCCGCGCTGGAACGCGTGGCTCTGAAGCGGGATCGCTTCATGACCGGGGAGCCCGCCGCCGGACCCGCGGAGGAAGCGTCCGCGCCGGCGCCGGTGGTGGAGCCCCGCCGGGCATCGTCGTCCTCGCCGTTCGCGGCCAAGCTGCAGAGCGCCCTGCGCCAGAACTGACCCGATGAAACGCGGAACCAATCCGGCGCTGCCTCCGCCGCTGGAACTGGAGTGCCTGCAGGCGCTGTGGGAGATCGGCAACGGGAGTGTGCGCGACATCCAGGAGGCGCTCTCGCGGCGGCGTCCGCTCGCCTACACCACGGTGATGACGCTGCTGGCCCGACTGGCTCGCCGCGGTTCGGTGGATCGCCGCAAGGTGGGCCGGTGCTTCCTGTACACGCCCACCGTTTCCGCCGAGACGCTGCGGGACCTGGCGTTGCGGGAGGTGATCCGCTGCCACTTCGGAGGCTCGGAGCCGGCGCTGATCTCCTATCTCAGCTCCCGCGAGCGAAACGTAACCTAGGCGCGCCGCCGCAGCCAGAACAACGCGCCACCCAGGGCGACCATCGCCAGCGCGGATGGCTCGGGAACAGCCTCCGTATCCGGAGGCGGACCCACCGCGAAGCTTCCCGCACGCAAGAACACCGCGGAGTCAAGTATTTCATCGCTCGTGTCCGCGATCGCGATCTTGATCTGGTTCACCTGATTGGGCGTCACCATGGCGGTGGCGAAGAGCGGAATCGCGTAGCCCACCAGACCGCCGGTATTGATGTCCCGGATGCTGCCGGTGCAATCCACCTGGTAGTTGGGCGTGAAGAACTGCGCGTACGGGCTGGGCGACACCGCGTCGCCGCACGCGGGAGCATCCGCCCGTCCGCCGTGGACGTTGCGCACCGTGATCGGGACCGGGGGATTCGTGCCGGGAATCACCGCGACATTGACGCCGTTCACCAGAAACGCGAACACGTCGTTAAATTCGCTGGTGATGAAGTTCGGATACTCGGACGACACAAAGACGAACTGGAAGCTCACCTGGCTGGCCGTGGGAATGAAGGAAAACGTGAGCGTGGCGGCGTCGAAGGTAGGCAAGCTGACAATTGCCTGGAGATCCGAGTCGCCGGCCCCGCCGAGTTCATCACTGGAACCGCTGCCCACGCGGGGACCGACCAGGCTCCCGATTCGACCGGTGGAGAGCACGACCCCGCTGAACGGCAGAATGTCGGAGGTGGCGGTGAACGTTCCGGTCTGGCTGGAAAGCCCGCTGACCGCGGCGCTTCCATTTACCAGCGTCACGCCCGGGCCCAGCAGAGCCGAGGCCAGTTGGCCGGCGTTGTTGTTTTCCGTGGTGATCAACGCCGCCCCGGCAGGCGCGGCCAATAGCAAACACACCGGTAGCCCGGCGATCAGCAGTCTTCTGTTCACAGTCCCTCCTGAATGACGTGGGTTTCCGCTGTCAAGGAGTGTAGGGCCGGGTCAGAGTGCCGGCAATCGGGCAATGGCTTGAGGCGAAATCTACCTGTGCGATTTTGCCGTCCAAGTCAAGGCTTGCGGGCGACCGCGACCCGCGGCAGACCCGCCAGGTCGCCGCGGATCTCGCCTCCCGCCCATTCGTTCAGCATCGCGGTGACCGGGCGCACCGCGCTGTAGCCGAGTTCCATCAGCAGCCAGCCGCCCGGCCTTAGCACCCGCCAGGCTTCGGGGATCAGGCGGCGGTACACGTCCATGCCGTCGTACCCCCCCCACAACGCCACTTGCGGCTCATGGTCGCGAACTTCCCTTTGAATCCCGGGCTTGTCGCGCTCCGGCACGTAAGGAGGGTTGCAGGTGATCACCTCGAACGAGGCATCGGGCACTGCGGAGAGGAGATCGGCGCAGAAGAACCGGACCGACGCGCCCAGGCGCGCCGCATTCTCTCGCGCCACGCGGACGGCGGCGAGAGAGACATCGCTCGCGAACACGGTGGCTTTCGTCTCCAGCGCGATCGAGACCGCGATCGCGCCGGAGCCGGTTCCCACGTCCAACACGCGCCCCCGCGGCTTGTGTTCGATCACCGCTTCGACGATATGCTCCGTTTCCGGACGCGGAATCAGCACGTCGGGCGACACCACGAACTCCCGGCCGTAAAACTCCTGCCGTCGGGTGATGTACTGCGTGGGAACCCCTTCCAGGCGCTGGTGCAGGTAGCGTCCGAAATGAATCCAGGCGAGCTCGGTCAGAGGATCGGGGGAGTGGGCGATCAGCCAGGTCCGGTCCTTGCCCAGCGCGTGCGCCAGCAGCACTTCGGCGGTCAGGCGCGGCACTCCTACCGCGGCCCGCTCCAGCATTTCCGTCGCCTGGCTGAGGGCCTGGCCGATGGTCAAGTCCGGAGTCACGTCAGGCTGCTGCGTTTTGCTCTTTCAACTGCTCGGTCTGATAGTAGGTGATCAGCCCGTCCAGCACAGGATCCAGGCGGCCCTCCATCACCTGATCCAACTGGTGAACCGTGAGACCGATGCGGTGATCGGTGACGCGGTTTTCCTTGAAGTTGTACGTGCGGATCTTCTCGGAGCGGTCCCCGGTGCCCACCATCGACTTGCGTTCCGCCCCGATCGCCTGCCGCTGCTTTTCCATCTCGATCTCATAGAGGCGGGAACGCAGCACGCGCAGCGCCTTGGCGCGATTCTTGATCTGCGACTTCTCGTCCTGGCAGGAAACCACCAGCCCGGTGGGCAGATGGGTGATGCGCACCGCGGAATAGGTGGTGTTGACGCTCTGCCCGCCGGGTCCGGAGGAGCAGAACGTGTCCACCCGCAGGTCCTTGGCCTCGATGGCGACTTCCACTTCATCGGCTTCGGGCAGCACGGCGACCGTGACCGTCGAGGTATGGATGCGCCCCTGCTGCTCCGTGGCGGGAACACGCTGCACGCGGTGCACGCCGGATTCGTACTTGAGCTGCGAGTACACGCGGTCCCCGGAAATCAGCGCGATGATTTCCTTGGCCCCGCCGACGCTCGATTCGCTCATGCCGCTGACTTCCACTTTCCAGTTGCGCGACTCCGCGAACTTGGCATACATGCGGAACAGTTCGGCGGCGAACAATGACGCCTCGTCGCCGCCCGCGCCCGCGCGGATTTCCAGCACGATGTCCTTGTCATCCAGCGGATCCTTGGGAATCAGCAGAATGCGGAGCTGTTCTTCGAGCTTCACCATGGCCGGCTCCAGTTGCGCGATTTCCTCGGCCGCCATTGCTTTCAGGTCGGGATCGGATTCGGCCAGCATGGCGCGCGCCTGGTTCAGATTTTCCGACGCGGCCTTCCACTCGCGGTAGCGCGTGACCACTTCTTCTAGCTCGCGGTGCGCCTTGCCGGTCTTGCGGTACAGGGCGGGATCGTTGATCACCGCCGGGTCGGCCATGTCGCGCGACAGCGTTTCGAAGCGCTTTTCGAGATCGTTCAGCTTTAGCGTGTAGTCCATCAGATTCTCAGGCGATGACCAGCTCGCCGCCCTGCGCCTTCTCCAGTTGCATGGCGCCGTCCAGCGCGGTGATCGCCACTTCCACGGCGGTATCGTCCGGCGGCTGGGTGGTGATTCGCTGCAGCCAGAGCCCGGGCGCGGCGATCAGCGCCAGCAGCGATCCCTGGCGCTTGGCGGCGAAGCGGATCAGCTCATAACTCAGCCCCGCGATCAGCGGCAGCAGCGCGATGCGGGAAGCAAATTTGGCCGCGAACGCATCGAACGGCAGCAGCGCGTACATCACCATCGAAATCACCATCACCACCAGCAGGAAGCTGGTGCCGCAGCGGGGATGGAAGGTGACGAAGCGCTGCGCGTTTTCCACGGTCACCGGCTTGCCCGATTCGTAATTGAAAACCACCTTGTGTTCCGCGCCGTGATACTCGAACACGCGGCGGATGTCCTTCATCCGCGAAATCAGGAACAGGAACGTCAGAAAGATGACGATCCGGATCACCCCGTCCACCATGTTCTGCGCGAAGCGGCCGGAAAGCGCGGGGCTGACATCGGCGATCCTCGAAGCCAGCACCAGCGGCACGAACTTGTACAAAAAGATGAAGAAGCCCAGCGAGAACGCGATGTTCAGGCCCATCATCCAGGAGGAAACTTCGGCTTTCTTGGGCGCGCCTTCCTCTTCGAGCGCGGCATTGGCGGAGAACTTCAGGGCGCGCATCCCCAGCGACATCGCCTGCCCTAGCGTGCCCAGGCCCCGCAGCACGGGATATCGGAACAGCGGATACTTCTCCGACATGCGATGCACGGGCTTCGTTTCCGTGGCGATGGTCCCATCCGGTTTGCGCACGGCCACGCAATAGCTGTGGGGAGCGCGCATCATCACGCCCTCCATCACCGCCTGGCCGCCGACCAGAATTTCCTCACCGCTCTCGAGCACCGGCATCAGTTGCGCGTGGGCGGAAAGGCGCAGAAACCGTCCAATTGTCATCCTTTGTCCAGTATAGCGCGAGGTTTCCATGCCAGAAGCCAACTTGCTGTCCAACATGCACTTAGCGTCTTCAGCGAGGAGCCACCGCGACCACGGCGGGAAGGCTGGAGACCCCGGCGACGGTGACAATCAGTTCGTGATCGCCGGGCGCCAGATCCTCCGGCACCACCACGTTCGCCTGATACAGCCCGACAAAGCCCGGCGTGAGACCCAGGAACAGGCCGGCAGCGGGCTTGCCGCCGATTTCCGCCGACCACGGCGCGCGGACCCGCAGAATCAGGTTCGGCGTGGGCGTGCCCGCCGCCGGGAACGTCCCCTCCACCGCGCCGCCGCCAGTCAGGTAAGCAACCAGAACCCTTCCGGGCGCAACCGGAGTTCCCGGTCCGTTCAAGAGCCCGTCGTCAAAATTGGCGGCGACCGCCCGGTTGCCCTCGTACACGAATAGCGACGGGACCGCCTCCGTGACCCAGAAGTTCTGCTCCGGTCCGGAAACGCCCGCGGCGGTAACCACCGCGCGAGCCGTCCCGGTACGGATGCCGGGCGGAAGCTGCGCGTTGATCTGGTTCGGTCCGGCGAAGATCACCGGCGCGTTCTGACCGTTGATACTCAGCGACGGAGCGTCGGGGAAGGACCCATAAAGGCTGATCAGCGATCCGGGCACGACGTGCCGCGTGTCGCCGGCCGCGCTGGCGATGCCGCCCTGGCTGATGCAGGGCAGCGGACCTTCGGCGGCGGCGGACTGCGTGACCGGGAACTCGCGCCCGCCAATGGACACGGATCCGGTGCGCCGCGCGCCGTCATTTGGTGCGACGCTCACCGTGACACGATCCTCCGCCGAGACGGTCAAGATCCAGGGAGCGCGGCTGATCACCGGGCGGGAGCACCGCTGGAAGCGAACTTCGAAAGACTCGCCGCCGGCGGGTGAGCAGCGGTTCGCTTGGGAAATCGAGATCGCGCAGGGATCCTCCACCAGCACCGGAACTTCGCGCCGCAGGCGCTCCAACAGCGCGTGAACCGCGTTGCCGGGACACTCCGTGGTCCCCGAAGCGCGTGGCGAGAGGCCGGCATCGCGATGCCCGCTGATGGTATTCAGCACCAGGCCGCTCGCGCCGTGCAGGCTCATCGACGCGGCGTCCAGTTTCCAGCGCTCCGCCTGCCAGGCCAGCAATTGCGTAAGCGTCGCGACCGCGGCCGCGGTCGGCGGGGTGTTCGAGAACGTGCCCAGCAGCGCCACTCCCATCGTTCCGGTGTTCACGGCGGAGAAGTGCGCGCCGAGGATGCCGTCGCCGCGACCCTCGTACGCGACCCCATCGGGCGCGATCAGGAAGTTGTATCCGATGTCGTTCCAGCCGTTCACCTGCGTATGAAGCTGCCAGATAGACCGGACCACGGCGGCCCAATCCGCGGACGAATTCGCTCCGGCAGTGTGGTGGACCACCAGGTGAGTCACGGTGGTGCGGACCGGCTGCTCGCGCAGCGGGCAAGCCTCCGGAGTGCAACCCCACGAAGCGCGCGGAACGATCGCCGGGGACGAGGCGGCCTGCCGGACTCCCTTCGCCGCGCCGCTCACTCCCGGATCGATGAAAAGCAGGCGCAGACGCGTGGGCGCGTCGATCTCGACGAAGCGCTGCGGCGAGTCAAAGTACAGGACCGCGTCGTCGCCCGAAGTTTCCAGCCAGCGTGACCAGGTAATCCCGTCTGCTGACGCTCGTGCGCGGAACGGCTGGTCCGCCGCGACGGCTCGGAACGCGATGGGTGCGGCGACGCGCGCGGGCTGCGCGGGTTCCCAGGGCAATTCACGGCTTTGCATCTGCGCATCCAGCAGGGACGCGGAGGCTAAGGCGAGAAGCAAAACGAAAAGAAGCTTCATCGGCGAGCTCAGGAGGTCCGCTGCGCCCCCGGCATCACTTCAGCGCGCAGCCGTTTCAGCTCGCGCCGCGCCACCGACGCCCAGGTGCTCGAAGGATCCAGTTTCAGGTACGCCTTCCAGTGGCGGACCGCCTTCAACACGTCATTGTTGCCTTGGTACAGCAGAGCCACGTTGTAATGAGCATCGGCATAGTTTGGCTGCAGCCGCAGCGCGATTTCGTAATGATGCAGCGCCCGGGCGCGCTCGCCCTTCTCGTCATAAAGGTTGGCAAGATCGAAGTACGCCAGCGCGTAGGAAGGGTCCGCCGCGATGGCGCGAAGGTAGTACTGCTCGGCTTCCTTGAAGGCGCGGCCATTGAAGAACAGCGTGCCCAGGTTCACCAGGGCGCCCGCGGCGTTGGGATCCAGCTCCACCGCCTTTTCGTAGGCCTCAATGATTTCGCGCGGCGGACCTCCGGCTTGCTCCAGGTCCAAGCCCCGCTGGAACCAACCCTCCGCCTGCTGGCGGCGAGCACGAAGTTGCGCCGGCGTCGGCTGATCGGGAAACTCCACCAGGCGCTTCAGTTCGGAGGCGGAAAAATCGAGGAGCAGTTGGCCGGAGATTGCCTCCATGCGATTGCCTTCCAGCTCCACCTTCACGCGCCCGCCGTCGGCGTAAATGCGAAGCTCGGTGAGCGGATTCTGGATGTGCCGCAGCTTCACCCGCAGGGCCGCCAGTGCTCCGCGAATCTGCCTCGACGGCACCTTCTGGCGCCGCAGCTTATCCAGGGTGCGCAGTGCAAGCAGTTGGGAGAACCCGTACCGTTCGCTTGGGGAGATCAGGTTCTGCTTCTCCCAACTCCGTAACGTGGCGTCGGAAATCTTCAGCAGCCGCAGCATCTCTTTTCGCGAGTACGTCTGTTGAGCGGGGGCTGCGGCCACGTTGCGATTCTAGCAGGGGTCCGGCGTTTGGAACAAAGTGATCGCTGCGATTCCGGCGGCGCCAGCCTGCATGCATTCTTCGGCATTGGAGGCGGTGATGCCGCCCAGGGCCAGCACCGGCGCCGGACTGACCTGGACGGCGCGCGCTAGCATCTCCAGGCCCACGCCCTCGCCCGGCTTGGATTGCGGAGCGAACACCGGTCCGAACAGGATGAAGTCGGCATCCTTGGCGGCGCGCACCTCGTCCAGCGTGTGACAGGACTGGGTGATGATCCAGCCCCGCGGAATCAGGACCCGCCAGCGCGCCGCGGGGATCGAGTCCGCGGGCAGGTGCAGGCCGTGCGCCCCCGCCGCGATCGCCACATCGGCTCGCGTGTTCACCAGGATGCGCGTCCCGCCCGGATTGGGCAGCGCCATAGCCTGCTCCAGGAGCGCGAGCAGGTCCCGAGCTTGCATGTCTTTCTCGCGGATTTGGATGAGATCCACGCCTTGCCGCAGCGCGCGCCCGATGCAGTCCAGGACCCCCGCGGTTCCGCCGGCGGAATGCCGGTCCGTGATGTAGCAGCGGATCATCCCACTACCCGCAGCACGCCGGCGGGAAACTCGATCACCCACTCGCTGGTGTCGCGCAGTTCCAGATAGCTTTGGCGCGGCATCTCCACGGCGATGCCGCCCGCGAACTCCAGGCGAGCCCCGCCCGGCATCTCAATGGCGCGCTGCAGAGTTGCTTCCAGTTGATTGGGTTTGGGCCGCCCGTTGCGCGGCAGCGCCTGCAACTGCGCGGGACGGCAGCACGCCCACACCCTGTCGCCGATCAGATGCCCGGGGAAATAAGGCCCGGCGAGCGTCTGCTCGCCCACCCGCAACTGGCTGGTATTGCGGCCGGGGTCGAGAGCCGCGATCTCCACCGGAAGCAGATTGTAAATGCCCAGCAGGCGCGCCACGCCCAGCCCGGCGGGTTTGTCCAGAATGGCGGCCGGCGATCCCGTTTGCGCCACCTTGCCGTCCTGCAGAATGAACATCTGCTCGCCCAACTCGAAGCATTCGTCCAGGTCATGCGTCACCAGCAGGACCGGAGTTCCGAACTCGGCGCGAATCTGCCGGACGACATCGTACAACTCCGCGCGCAGCGGCGCGTCCAGGCCGCGGCCAGGCTCGTCGAGCAGCACGATACGCGGCGATCCGATCAGCGCGCGCGCGATGGAACAGCGCTGCTTCTGTCCTCCGGAAATCTGATGCGGGCGGCGGCCGGCGACGTCCGCCAGCCGGAACCGCTCCAGCATCTCGCTCACCTTGCGATGCCGCTCCAGCCGCGGCAGCCGCTCCCCCGCGAAGGCGAGATTCTCGCGTACGGTCATGTGCGGGAACAGCGCGTAATTCTGGAACACATACCCGCATTGCCGCGCTTGCGGCGAAAGGTGTACTCCGGAAGGGGCGTCGAACAGGATCTGCTGATCGGCCAGGATGCGGCCCTCTTCCGGCCGCACGAATCCGGCAATGCAATCGAGCGTCAGCGTCTTGCCCGAGCCGGAGGGTCCGAACAGCACGGCGACGCCCGCGCTGGTTTGCAGATCGACATCCAGCGTGAAGCCCGCCGAATCCGGACCCGGAGCGTATCGCTTCAGGATGCGCGCGTGGATCATGTGCCAGCCTGTTTGGGAGCGAACGGGCTGGGGTTCCAGCGGTTGGCCAGCGCCAGAAGCACCAGGGCGATGGCCGACACGGCGACCACCAGCGTGCGCGCCGCCGTGCCGTTGCCCGATTCGACCGCGTCATAGATCGCGACGGCGACAGTCTGGGTCCGGCCGGGTATGTTGCCGGCGAGCATCAGGGTCACCCCGAAATCGCCCAGGGATCGCGCAAACGCGAGCGCCGTGGCAGCCAGAATGGAGCGCCGCGCGATGGGAACCGTGACGCGCCAGAACAGCTTCCATTCCGACGCGCCCAGGGTGCGCGCCGCGCGCTCATAGCTGCGATCCACGCTTTCCAGCGCGGCTCGCGCCGACTTCACCAGCAGCGGCAAGGAATGGAACAGCGCCGCCACCACCGCCGCCTGCCAGGTGAACACCAGCGGGACGCCAAACACCGCTTCATAGACCCTGCCGGGCAGCGATTCGCGGCCCAGCAGGACCAGAAGGTAGTAGCCCAGGACGGTGGGCGGAAGCACCAACGGCAGCGTGATGGCCGCATCGAGCCATTCCTTGCCTTTGAAGTCGCGGTTGGCCAGCAGCCACGCCAGCGCCATGCCCATGGCGAATGCCAGAGCAGTGGAGATCGCGGCAACGCGCAGGCTTAGCCAGAGTGGGAACCAGTCGATAGGCACCGAAGATTCATTCTAGCGGGCTCAGCCGAGGTTCTTCAGCGCGGATTCGACCTCCGCGCGCACGCGGGCCGCGAACTCCGGATCGCGCATGCGCGACGGCGTAATCTCCTCGGTGCTGACCTTGGGACGGCGCTCTTCCAATATCCGGGCGATCTCCTGCCCCAGGCTGGCTAGGTGCTGCGTGTCCAGGTTCTCGACAAGCGATCTCATTTGCTGGTTGACGTCCATGATGTTCTCCTTCAATGGCTAAAGTTGTTGCACAAGCCGTTCGTGGCGGTCCTTGCGTTCGCGAGCCCAGCGGCGGTGGTCGGCGGCCTGCCGCAGCAGGATCCCGGCGCGGGATTGCAGCGCGCCGGACAGCGTCTGGGCGGGGTCAAAGACGATGGAGCCTTCATGCTCGGCGGCTTGCGCCATCAGGTCCGCGGTCTTGCGCAGCCGCTCCGCGGCCGCGGCTTGAACCGCGGCGGCTTGCGTCTCCAATTCCTCGGCGGCGGCTTCCAGAAAGTCGATCTCCGCCAGCGGCAGCAGCTCCTCGATAATGCGCCGGTGCGCCCGCGATGCTGCTTCGTGTGCGGTGCGAAGCTGCTCGAAGGCGGAAACATGCTCGGCGATGCCGGGCTCTGCGCCCGCGATGGCGGCCTCAATCAGCGCGCCATCCACCTGCCGGGACGCCTGCTCCCGAGCATCCAGCAGGCGTCGCGAGTAGTCGATCAGAAAACGCTGCGCGCCGCGCAGATTCTCCGCGCGCCGGGAGCAGGCCTCCGTCGCCCGCCGGAACGGCTCCAGCTCCGAACTCGCCAGAATGTCCCGGCAAATCTGTTCTGATTTCTCTGTAATGGCCTGATCGAAGGTTTCCATCTCGGTTCCGCGACCCAAGTCATCGCACGCTGGGACCGCGTTCGGCGTCATCGGTCCCGCTAAGTACAAGCATGAAAGCGAGATATTTCGGCCCGCGGCGCGTGATGGCGGATTCTGCTTGCCCGTCCGCCGCCGCCTCTGCTAAGATCGTGAATTCATGCAGCAGGTGTTCATCGCCCGGCATCATCACCATCACGGCCATCATGCGCCGCGCCGGGCTCGCCTGTAAGCAACGACTTCAACAGTTCAGGTAAGCCCGCCGGCAGCGAGAAACGCTTGGCGGGCTTTTTGATTTTGCGGGGGAACTCGAAATGAATCTGGATTTCACAAAACTGGACGGACTGCTGCCCGCGGTGATTCAGGACCACGCCACCGGACGCGTGCTGATGGTCGGCTTCATGAACCAGGAAGCGTGGCGCAAGACCGTGGAGAGCGGCTTCGCCACCTTCTATTCGCGGTCGCGCAACAAGCTGTGGATGAAGGGCGAAAGCTCCGGTCACCGGCTGGTGGTGAAGGAAATCTCCACGGATTGCGATCTGGACACGGTGCTGGTGAAGGTGGAAGCCGTGGGTCCGGGCGTCTGTCACGAAGGCTATCAGAGCTGCTTCTTCCGCCGCCTGGACGGCGGCGAATGGAAGGAGTGCGAGGCTCGCGCCTACGATCCGGGCGCGGTGTACGGAGCCTGACGCTTATGTCGATTCTGAAGCTCGGAATTCCCAAAGGAAGCCTGGAGAACGCGACGGTGGACCTGTTCCGCCGCGCCGGCTTCAACATCACGGTGAGCTCGCGTTCGTACTTTCCGGCGGTGGACGATCCGGAGCTCGAGTGCATGCTGATCCGCGCCCAGGAAATGGCGCGGTACGTGGAAGACGGCGTTCTGGATGCCGGACTCACAGGTCATGACTGGGTGATGGAATCGGGCGCGACGGTTCATACCATCGCGGACCTGGTGTATTCGAAGCAGAGCTTCGGCAAGGTTCGGTGGGTGCTCGCAGTGCCGGAAGCTTCGCCGGTGCAGAACGTGAAGGACCTGGAAGGCAAGGTGATCGCCACGGAACTGGTTGGCTTCACGCGCCGCTACCTGGAGAGTCACGGGGTGCAGGCGAAGGTCGAATTTTCGTGGGGCGCCACGGAAGTGAAGCCGCCGGTTCTGGCGGACGCGATTGTCGAGGTGACGGAGACCGGTTCCTCGCTGCGCGCCAACCGCCTCCGCATCGTCGAGACCCTGATGGAATCGAACACACAACTGATCGCCAATGTCGACAGTTGGGCTGACCAGTGGAAGCGGCAGAAGCTGGAAGACATTCGCATGCTGCTGGAAGGCGCCATCCATGCCCTCGGCAAGGTGGGGTTGATGCTAAACGTGGAGACTGCGAATCTGCAAACCGTGCTGGCGGTGCTGCCCGCCCTGAAGCGGCCCACCATCTCGCAGTTGAGCGAAGACGGCTGGCTGGCGGTAAATACGATCCTGGACGAATCCACCGTGCGCAGCATCATCCCGAGGCTGAAGAAAGCCGGGGCGCAGGGAATCGTGGAGTATCCCTTGAACAAGATTGTGATGTAGAACCATGATTCGCATCCTTCCCTATCGCGAGGCGGAGCAGTTGCTGGTGCGCAAGGCGCTCCGGCTGGAAGAAGCGGAGCGGGCGGTGACGCCGATCCTGAAGGACGTCCGGGAACGCGGCGACGCGGCGCTGCGCGACTACGCGCGGAAGTTCGACAGCTTCGAAGGCGCCACGTTCCGCGTGTCCGCGCAGGAGTGCGAAGAAGCGGTGACCCGCTTGACGGCGGAGTTTCGCGCCGCGGTGGAGGTCGCCGGGGCTAACATCGCCGAGTATGCAGCGGCGCAACTGCCTCGCGACTCGATGCAGGAGTACAGCGGGGGGCGGCGACTGGGACAAATCGTCCGTCCGCTCGATTCGATGGGCGCCTACATCCCGGCGGGCCGGTATCCCCTGCCCTCCACCCTGCTGATGACGGTGATTCCGGCGCAGGTGGCCGGTGTACGGAACATCTGCATCGCGTCGCCGCACCCGAGTCTGGAGACGCTGGGTATCGCCGCGCTCTACAAGGTTCCCAACGTGTTCCGCTTGGGCGGCGCGCAGGCGATCGCCGCGTTTGCCTACGGCACCGAAACCGTACCCCGCGTGGAGCGCATTGTCGGCCCGGGCAATATCTACGTGGCTGCCGCCAAGAAGTTGGTGGCAGGGGAGGTGGGCATCGATTTTATCGCGGGACCCACCGAGATCTTGATCATCGCGCGCGAGGGGAATGCGCGCTGGATGGCAGCGGACATGCTCGCGCAGGCCGAACACGACACGGATGCGTCGGCTGTGCTGCTGACGGATTCGCGCGAACTGGCCGAAGCGGTGGCGCGGGAAATTGAAGTCCAGCTTGCGACGCTGACCACCGCCGCCGTAGCGCGGGAGGCGATCGATCGCAACAGCGCCGTGGTGCTGGTGGAATCGATGGAGCAGGCGGTGGAGTTTTCGAATCGCCTGGCGCCGGAGCACCTCGCGCTGCACGAAACGGATCTGCTGGCGCGCATCGACAACGCAGGCAGCGTGTTCCTGGGTCCGGCCAGCCCGGAGGCGGCGGGCGATTACGCGTCGGGTCCCAATCACGTGCTGCCTACGTCCGGCGCGGCGCGGCTGCGCGCGGGCTTGTCCTCCGCGGACTTCGTCAAGGTCATTTCGGTGCAGGAATTGTCGATGGAGGGGCTGAAGCGGCTGACGCCGGCCATCGCGACGCTGGCTCGCGCAGAGGGGCTGGAGGCGCACGCCCGCAGCGTGGAGGTGCGTCATCAGTAGCCTGAAGCCGCGGGAGGCCGTGCTGCGCATGGCGCCCTATCACCCGCCAACGGGCGGCCGCGCGGGGAAGCTCCGCCTGGACTTCAACGAAAACACGGTCGGCTGCTCCCCTAAGGTGATCGAGTTCCTGAAGCAGGAGATCAACGCGCCGGAGCTCACGATCTATCCGGAGTACGAGGCCGCTCGCAACGAGCTGGCTGCGTTCTTCAAAGTCGGTGAGCCGCAGATGGCTTTGACCAACGGCACCGATGAGGCAATTCAGGTCCTGGTGAATACGTACGTGGACGACGGGCAGGAAGTGCTGATCCTGAAGCCGTCCTACGCGATGTACCGGTTCTATTCGGAGCTCGCGGGTGCCCAGGTGAGGGAGATCGCGTACCGCCGGCCGGACCTGTCGTTCCCTTTGGACGAACTGCTGGAAGCGATCACGCCGGGCACACGCGCGGTGATGATCGCCAACCCCAACAATCCGACGGGCACAGGGACCGGAATCGCTGAGATTCGCCGAGTTCTGGAACGTGCCCCCGGAGCAGCGGTGCTGATCGACGAGGCATACTACGAATTCTGCTTTGTCACTGCGCTGCCGCTGCTCGCCGAGTATCCGAACCTGTTCGTGAGCCGCACGTTTTCGAAAGTGTACGGGATGGCGGCGATGCGCTTCGGCTGCCTGTTCTCGCAGGCTACGAACGTGGCCCACCTGCGCAAGGCGCAATCGCCGTATTCGGTAAATACGCTGGCTGCGCTGGCGGCTCGCGCTGCGATTCGCGACACGGCCTACGTGGAGCGATACGTCTCTGACGTCTTGGCGGCGCGCGCGGCGATTTGCGCCGGGCTGGATCGGCTCGGGTTGAGACACTTCCCGAGCCAGGCTAACTTCGTTTTGTTCGAGGCAGGCGATCGCGCGATCCCCATCCGCGATGAGCTGCGGCGGCGCGGCGTGCTGGTGCGCGATCGCAGCTATGAAATCGAAGGCTGCGTGCGAGTTACCGCGGGGACGACGGAACAGGCCGAACGATTTCTGAAAGAACTGGAGAGCATTCTTTGAAAGATCTGCTGATCTTTGACATGGACGGCGTGCTGACGGAGGTTTCCGAATCCTACCGCGAGAGCATCGTGCAAACCGTGCTGCACTTTACCGGGCGCGCGATCACGCGGGAAAAGATTCAGGAGTACAAGAATCAGGGCGGATGGAACAACGACTGGGCACTGTCGAAGAAGATTGCGTCCGACCTCGGCGTCGAAGTCGCCTATGAGGACGTGGTTACTCGGTTCAACGAGATCTTTCTTGGGTCGGACGGCGACGGCCTGATCACGCGGGAGCGGTGGTTTCCAGCGGACGGGCTACTGGCGCGGCTGTCGGAGCGTTTTCAGATGGGCATTTTTACCGGGAGGCTGCGGATGGAAGCCGATATCACGCTGCGGCGCTTCGCACCATCGTTCCCCTTCGATCCGATTGTGTGCGCCGATGACGTAGTGAAGGGCAAGCCCGATCCGGAGGGTCTGCATCGCATTCAGGCGGCGTTGCCGGGACGCAAGCTGTTTTACGTGGGCGACACGATTGACGATGCGCGGAGCGCGTCCGCCGCCGGCGTGCCGTTCATCGGAATCGCCGCCCGCAGCCATTCACGATACGACGAGCTGGTGCAGTTGTTCCGTTCCGAGAACGCGATTGCCATCCTGGACGACATCAATCAATTGGAAAATGCCATATGAGAACCGCATCCGTGGAGCGGATCACCAAGGAAACGCAGATCCGGGGCGCGCTGAAGATCGAGGGAAAGGGCCGTTACGACATCTCCACGGGGATCCGCTTCCTGGATCATATGCTGGAGCTGTTCACCAAGCACGGCGGCTTCGACCTGACGCTGAAAGCCTCGGGCGATCTGGATGTGGACCAGCATCACACGGTGGAGGACGCCGGCATCGTGCTCGGGCAGCTCTTCGCCAAGGCTCTCGGCGACCGCAAGGGCATCAATCGAGCTGGATACTTCGTGATGCCGATGGATGAAACGCTGGCCGTGGTGGCGGTGGATCTCAGCGGGCGCCCCGCGCTGGTGTACAAGGACAAGGTGAAGGTCCGGCTGGTGGGAGATCTGCAGAGTGAGCTCGCCGAAGATTTCTTCGGCGGCTTCGTCAACCACGCGGGCGCCAATCTCCACGCGAAAGTTCTGTACGGACGGTCGAACCACCACAAGCTGGAAGCGATCTTCAAGTGCTTCGCGAAGGCGATGAAGTACGCGGCATCCAAGGATGCCCGGCTGCGGGATCAGTTGCCGTCCACCAAGGGCCTGCTGTGATCACGATTCTGGATTACGGCGCGGGCAACCTCCAGTCCGTGCGCAATACCCTGGAAAAGGCGGGTGCGCCGCACCAGGTGGTCCGCGACCCGCAGGCAGTGAGCGAGGCGAGCAAGCTGATCCTGCCGGGCGTCGGCCACTTCGGGCAGATGATGCGCGCGCTGGACGCGTTGCAGCTTCGCGATCCGCTGCTCGAACGGATTCGCGCCGGTGTTCCCTTCCTCGGGATCTGCCTGGGGTTGCAGGCGCTGTTTACATCAAGCGAGGAAGCGCCCGACCAGCAAGGTCTCGGAGTGCTGGAGGGGCGAATCCGGCGATTTCCTTCCGGCCTGCGGGTTCCGCACATGGGCTGGAACCAACTGATCCGCCGCAAGGCTTCGAAGCTGCTCGAAGGGCTGGACGATCGCCCGTATGTGTATTTCGCCAACAGCTACTTCGCCCCGGTGGTGGACGCTGCATCGGCGGCCTGCGTTTACCAGGATCCGTTCACCGCGGTGATCGAGCAGGGGAACGTGTACGCCGTGCAATTTCACCCCGAGAAATCCGGACCCGCCGGACTGGCCATCGTACGCAACTTCGCCGAGCTATGCTGACCAAACGCATCATTCCGTGCCTGGACGTCACCGCGGGCCGCGTGGTGAAGGGCGTCAACTTCGTGAACCTGCGGGACGCCGGCGACCCAGTGGAACTGGCCGCGCGCTATAACGATCAAGGGGCGGACGAGCTGGTGTTCCTGGACATCACAGCATCCAGCGACGGCCGCGACACCATGGTGGACGTGGTGCGCCGGACGGCTCGCGAGGTGTTCATACCGCTCACCGTGGGAGGCGGCATCCGCAGCGTGGAGGACGCACGCCGCATCCTGCACGCCGGCGCGGACAAAGTCAGCATCAACACTGCTGCCGTGCATCGTCCGGAGCTGATCCGGGAATTAAGTGAGGAGTTTGGCGCGCAGGCGGTGGTGCTCGCGATTGACGCGCGGCGCAACCCGCAAGGCGGCTGGAACGTGTTCACCAAGGGCGGCCGTCACGACGAAGGCATTCCCGCGGTGGCTTGGGCAGCCGAGGGACAGGCACTGGGCGCGGGCGAGATCCTGCTGACCTCCATGGACACGGACGGCGTGCAGCAGGGATTCGATTGCCCGCTGACGCAGGCGGTAGCCGCGGCCACTTCGATTCCGGTGATCGCCTCCGGAGGCGCGGGCGCATTGGAGCATTTCTCCGAAGTGCTGGGGGGCGCCGGCGCGGACGCCGCGCTGGCCGCCTCGATCTTCCATTTTGGAACTTACACGGTGGCCGACTTGAAGCATTTTCTGGCGGCGCGCGGAATCCCGGTGAGGCCCGCCGCATGATCGTTCCCTGTATCGACCTGATGGGCGGCAAGGTGGTGCAGCTGGTCCAGGGGCGCGATAAGGCGCTGGAGATCGACTCGACCCAGACGATGCTGGAGCGCTTCGCCGCGTTCCCCCAGATTCAGGTGATCGACCTGGACGCTGCCAAGGGCACCGGGTCCAACAATGCGCTGGTGGAAGATCTGGCTCGCAAGGCGACCTGCCGCGTGGGCGGCGGCGTTCGCTCGGCGGAGCGCGCAGAGGAACTGGTCCGGCTGGGCGCCTACCGGGTGATCGTCGGCACTTCGGCGTTCGCGAAGGGCGGGATCAACCGGCCACTGCTGGAAGAGATGGCCGCGCGAGTCACGCCGGAGCGCATGGTGATTGCGCTCGATTCCAAGAACGGCCGGATCGTGGTGAGGGGATGGCAGGAATCCACCGAACTCGAAGCCGCGCGCGTGATCGGAAATCTGGAGCCATACTGCTCTGGCTTTCTGTGCACCTACGTGGACAAAGAGGGCATGATGCAGGGCACGGATCTCGAGTGGTTCCGTAGCCTGCGCGCGGCGACCTCGCACGAGATCACCGCGGCCGGCGGGATCACGACGG
>CAYOQB010000042.1:0-33388 GCA_964406035.1 uncultured Solibacteraceae bacterium
AGCGGAATGCGGCCGTTGCAATGAAGACAGCGGATATCTTCGGCCCGCGGCATCGACTTCCATGGTACGGGCGGAGGGATAGGATTACTACGCAGCGAAGCCCCTAAGAAGGACTTCAGGTCGTTCTCCTATGTAGGTGACTCTAAGGCCTTTTCCCGAGGACCGCCGCAAACACAAAGCCGTCTGCCCGGAACTTCCGGCAGACGGCTTTGTGCGGGAAAATCGATTCGTCCTAAATCGGCGCGGGCAGAGTCAGCGAACACTTGGCCAGAGCCTTGGAAAGCAGGATCTCGGCTTCCGGCTCGCGGATGGCACGGACGGTGGAGATCTCGGAAATCAGCATGTGCCGGGAGCGGTCCAGCATCTTCTTCTCGCGGAAAGACAGCGGCTTCTCCGATTGCAGAATCAGGAGCATCTTGAACACCTGGGCGATTTCCAGGAGGCTCCCGGTGCGCATGCGCTCGGAGTTCTCCTTGAAGCGGTTCTTCCAGTCCTGGCTGAAGGCGCAGGTGCCTTCGGACAGAAAACCCAGAACCTTCATGATCTCGCCCTGTTTGGTGACCTTACGCAGTCCCAGATCCTCTACGTGAGAAAAGGGAACCATCACGGTCAGACTACTGTAGGCAATGCGTAGGAGGTAGAACCGTTCGAACTGTGCACCAAAGCTGCGGGTGCTGATGTTCTCGATGGTCGCCACCCCGTGGTTGGGGTAAACGACCTTCTCGCCGACTCGGAAGGTCATGCGGGATCCTCTCAGGCCAAGGTTTGCAATTGGTTACATCGAGCGAAAGCCAATGGTAAAGCTAAGCGAATGAGGTGTCAACAGGGTTTTGCGGGATAACACCCCGGCGAGGTGGTAAGCGGCTTGGGGGGAACCGAAAAATCAACGTCTTGCAATTATCGAGTTACAAAGATTTACAGTCTGATTGCTTACGTTCGCATCAGCGCAGAACCAGAACATCGTTCAGCGGTTTCTTGGTGATGTCCGGGACCCTCGCGTCCGGCGCGGGGTAGCCTGCCGGGATCAGCAGAAACGGACGCTCGTTGGCGGGACGCTCCAGAATCTGGGCCAGGAATCCCATGGGGCTGGGAGTGTGGGTCAGGGTCGCGAGCCCGCTCATGTGCAGGGCGGCCAAGAGAAACCCGCAGGCGATGCCCACGCTCTCCTGGACATAGTAGTGCTTCACCTTCTGATCGCCCTTCCAGCCGTAATCGATGCGGAAGACGACGATCAGGTAGGGTGCGGTTTCGAGGAACGGCTTGCGCCAGTCGGTCCCGAGTGGCGCGAGCGCTTCCAGCCACTCGGAAGGCATGCGATGCTCGTAGCTTTCCTTTTCCTCGGCTTCGGCGGCAATGCGAATCTTGCGCTTGACTTCGGGGTCCTGGACGACCACGAAGCGCCACGGCTGCTGGTTTGCGCCGGACGGCGCGGACGCGGCGCAGCGGATCGCGTTTTCGATCAGTTCATAGGGCACCGGCTCGGCGGAGAAGTCGCGGACGGTGCGGCGGGTCTGCATGTTCGCCAGGAAGTCGCGCGAGGCAAGCTCCTGCTCCTGGGGCGCATACCTGCGGAACCGCAGAGGAATGAACGGGTACATGGACCCAGTGTATTCGCGAAGGCGGCCTTTTTATTTCCCGTGGCTACGTTCGTACTCGGAGGCGCCGTACCAGGCCTTCACGATTTCGTCCTTCATGAAGAACAGGCCTACGGCGATGGACGCTCCACGCGCGCCCCATTTGGCGGCTTGGGCCGTCATGTTGGGCCCCTGGGCGGTGGCGATCTTCGCGGCGTTCTGCTCGATGGCCTGAAATCCGCGCTCCATCTGAGTCCGCTGCGCGCCGGTCATCCAGGACAGATTGGCGGGATTTCCGCCGCTCTGCGCGGCGTATCCCCTGATCCGGGTATTCATCATCTCGCTGAGCCGCAGATTCTCGGCCTGCAGTTTCGCGAGCAGGTACGAAGTTCGCGCGGCCCATGCGCCGGTGACATCCTGCGCGATATTGCAGGCGGCGCCAGCGCCATTGCTGGCCAAGTTTTCGCGCGACGTGGCATTGCCCGCGCCCGCACCCGAGGCAGTCAGAAATCCGAGCAGGTCCGCGTTCTGCAACTGCGATACGGACTTGGCCACTTCGCAGGTCAGCGTGTAAGCGACGCCGATTCCGGTCTGCACCACCCAGGAGACGGGCACGAAGGCTCCCAGCACGACCATGGTGGCTTCGCTGACCACCTTGACGCGATGAGTGAAATCGATGCACCGATTGAGTTCGGCGATGACCTCCTGGTTGATCCTCGCCGCCTCCATTCCTTTGTGGCGCAGGCTTTCCAGGGCGTAACTGGTCTGCTGATTCTTCTCGTTGAGGAAGTCCACCAGCCCGGTGCCGCCGCGGGAAGCGCAACGCGCCAGATAATTGCAGGAATCGCGAAAGATCACTTCCGCGTCGGCGATGATTTTGCGCTCGCCCGCCGACTGCACCTCCATGGCGAAGGAGCCTTCCTTCCAAGCGCCGCCAATCAGCCTCGGGAGGGGACCGGCGGTGAGGTTGTAGCCGATCCGCAGAACCTTCATCACTGAAGATTCGGTGTCGACCATGACCATGTCCGTGTTTACGTTGGCGGCACGGGCGTAAGCCGCTCGCCAGATGAGTTGCGCCAGGCCATCAGGATCGGCGATTCCGGCTACCGGGTGAGACATATTCGAACTCCTCTGACATGATTCGCGCCGGATGGGTGCGCGGGGGCTCAAGAGGAGTTCGGGGGCGCGCGGTCGCGGTTGCGCTCCGGCGTCGCTCAACGCGAGATTACTTCTTGTTCCAGACGGTGCTGATCTTGACGCCGCCGCCATGCATCGCCGCGGTGATCTGGATTTCGGCAATCATCGTTTTGCCGTCGGGCGACAGTTCCCAGGTCTCCGTGCGTTGCACGGTTCCGCCGTGTCCCGATTCGATGTTCGAGGTGAAGATCAGTTTCGCGCCGTCGCGCTTGACCGAGCCCTTGCCCTGGATATCACCGGAGAACTTCGCCTCCGGACCTCCGATTTCGAAGGTCGCCTCCGAGGTGCCGGAGTCGCGCGGCTGGGAGCTCTTGAGGTACAGCTTGTTGCCCTGCTGTTTCACCGTGCGGGTCCAGGAGTCGGGTTTCTGGGCGCGGCCGAAATTGCTTTTTTCGAAGTTGATGTTCCACTCACCGCTGAAGTCCGGATCGGCGGCGGCGAGCGAGGAAACGGCGAGCATTCCGCTGATGGCGAGAGTGGCGAGACGCAGGGGTAGCGTGTGATTCATTGCGAAATTCTCCTGTCGGGTTGGTTGGGATTTGGGAGGTCGCTGACTAAGGAGCGGCCGTTCGGGAAGGATTGACGCCTTCCCACAAGCAGCGCAAAGCGCGCAAGATCATCTCGTGCGGAAACTGGCCTCCATGCGCGCCCAGCCGCTCGTAGGTGGCGACGCTGCGCATGGCGCCGAGCAGCAGCAAGGCCGCCGCGGAGGGATCCGGAACATGGTTGAGCGTAAAAAAGCGGACCATCTGCCAGCGCATCGCCACCATGGGCGAAGCCGGGTGACGCCGCGCGAACTCCTCCAGCCGGAAGTCGGGATGGGACATCAGCGGCTCCATTACCGGGAGCGCGGCGCGGTAGTATTCGAGCACCGCCAGCCCCAGCCGCTCGATTCCCTGGCGCAGTTCGCCGGGCGGATGCACCTGATTGAAGAGCGCGTCGAGATCCGCCGTCGGCGGGACCATGGCCGCGAAGAAGAGCTCGGCTTTGGTGGCGTAGCGCTGGAACAGCAGCGCTTCGGAGACGCCGGCGCGGCGGGCGATTTCCCGCGTGGAGGCGGCGAATCCGCGTTCGACGAAGGCGCTCCGGGCCACCTGGAGCAGGTCGTCCTCGGAGATTGTTCGCTTGCGCGGCACCAGGTTTCATTCTTACCTCTTGCGGCACAGAATGTACAACTTGCCCGGTTGCGTGCCGGTTTCCAGAATGTCGAAGCCGCCGGCGGAAAGCAGTGTTTTCCAGCGCTCCGCGGCGGCCGGCTGGCCGAAGTACCCGCCGAGCATGGGGTAGGCGATTTGCAGCCAGAGGTCGCGGTTGACGGTGAGGAACAGGAATTCTCCGCCGGGTTTCAGAACGCGCGACACCTCGCTCAAGGCCAGGCGGAACGCTCCCGCGCCGAGGTGGTCGATCGCGAACGCGCTGACCACTCCGTCGAACGATTGGTCTTGGAGCGGCATGTCCCGCATGTCGGCGGAGACGATCTCAGCGCGATCGGCGACGCCGGCGGCTTTGAGGTTGGCGAGCAGGCGCGCCTCCTCGTTTCCAGCAATACCGAAGCCCTGCGCGAACTTGTCGAGTGCCACGAGGCGCACGCCCGAGCGGGCCTGAAGGACCATCAAGGAGGATCGGCCAGAGCCGGAGCCGGCGTCCAAAACGCGGCCCGTATTCGCGGCAAGGAATCGCGGGGTGGGCATGCGCAAGGGTTGATTGGACCCGAGGCCGAAGGCGACGATCAGAAATGCCGCCAGACTCCACAGCGTGCATAGCGCCAGAATCGCCTGGAGCCAACGCCACAGTTTCAGTTTCCAGGCTCCGATCAGCAGCAGGACGAAGATGGCCAGGGGAATGGAATGCGCGTAGTTCCAGCGCCACTCGTAGCCAAAGTCGACGCCGGCCTGAATAAAAGTGAGCACTCACTTATTATGCAGGTAAAGGGCCGGTTGTCAATTGTTTTCTGTGGGTTCGGAGCGTTCCAGAATGCTTTTTTTCTGGCTACAGCTCGCGGCGGTTTTCGAGCGACTTCGACATGGTCACTTCGTCCGCGAATTCAAGGTCGCTGCCGACGGGGATGCCCATGGCGATCCGGGTGACGCGAAGTCCCAGCGGCTTCAACAGGCGGGAGAGGTAGACCGCTGTGGCTTCACCTTCTACGGTAGGGTTCGTGGCCAGGATGATTTCCTTCACATCGCCGGCTTCGATGCGCTCGAGCAGATTGCGGATGCGCAGTTGTTCCGGACCGATGCCGCGCAGTGGCGAGATGGCTCCGTGGAGCACGTGATAGCGTCCCGAGAAGGTCCGGGTGGTTTCGACCGGGAGGATGTTGTGGGGCTCTTCGACCACGCAAATCTGGCTGGGGTCGCGCGTGGTATCGCGGCAGAAGTTGCAGAGTTCGCCGTCGGAGATGTTGTTGCACTGCTCGCAAATTCCGAGCTTGTCCTTGACGTCGAGAACAGCCTGGGCCAGGCGTTCGGCGTCCTCGCGGGAAGCGCGCAGCACATGGAAGGCGACGCGCTGCGCGGACTTCTGCCCGATGCCTGGGAGGCGCTTGAATTCCTGGATCAGCCTGGCGAGCGGTTCGGCGAAATCGGGCATGCAGAGTTTAGAACATCCCCGGCGGCAGGCCCATTCCGCCGAGCATCGCGGAGGTCTTCTTTTGCGTTTCCTCGTCCACCTTCTTGGTGGCCTCGTTGCAGGCGGCCATGAACAGGTCCTGGAGCATCTCGACATCGCCCGCGACTTCGGGATCGATCTTCACTCCGACGACGTTCTTATGGCCGTCCATTTTCACGGTGACCATGCCGCCGCCGGCGGTGGCCTCGACGCGGATCTGGGCGATCTCCTCCTGAAGCTTGGCCTGCATCTGCTGAGCCTGCTTCAGCATCCCCTGCATGTTTCCGGGCATCTTCATAGATCTATTCTTTCAGATTGCGGACCTGCCGGACTTGCGCGTCCGGGAAGAGCTGCTGGAAGCGCTGGACCTCGGGGTTGGCGAGCGCGCGGGCGGAGGTCTCGTCATCGGCGGGCGGGGGCGCCGGAGCGGAAGCAGGTGACGGTGGCGGCGTATCGACGGTTCCGGTTTCCACGGTGACGCGCACGGCGCGGCCCAGCACCTGGCGCACGAAGGCGTCGATCCCGCGCATGTGCAGCTTGAATTCCTTGGGGGTGACGAACACGACTTCGTTGGGGCGTTCGGTGACCGTGGAGTTTTCGACGGCATCGGCGGTGAAGGTCTGCCCGTTTTCCATGAGCACGCTATGGATTCGCGAGCGGAGATCGCCGGTGGCGGCAACGGGCGGCGGAGGCGCGGCAGACGGAGCAGGCGCCGCGGGAGCGGAAGCCGTGCGCGGCGACGGCGGCGGCGAAGTGCGCGGCGGCGCCGCGGGGGGCGCGGAGGGAGCAGCCGGCGCGGAGCCCGAGCCACCGAGCCTCGACAGCGCCTCCTCAATGGGAACGATCTTGCCGGCCTCCACCAGCCGCACGAGGCCCATTTCCAGGTGGAATCGCGGCTGCAAGGAGAACTGCAGGTCCTTGAAGAGTTCAAGCGAAAGGTGGAGATAACGCGTAAGGTCCTGCTCGGAGAAATGCCCAGCGGTGGCGGCGAGTTTCTCCTGCTCGGCGGGGGAGGCGGCGATGAGACGCGTGCCGGTTCCGGCGACCTTCACCACCAGGAGGTTGCGGAAGAAGCGCGCGAGCTCACGGCAGAAGTGCTGGACGCTGCGGCCGTTGGCCTCGAGCTCGGCGACGATTTCGAGCATGCGGCGGGAATCGCTTTCGCGCAGTGCGCGCGCGACCTCGCCCAGCAGGTCGAGCGAGAACATGCCCAGCAGCGCGCGGACTTCGGTGGATTCGAGCGTGGTTCCGCAGCAGGCGATGGCCTGGTCGAGGGCCGAAAGCGAATCGCGAACCGAGCCTTCGCCCGCCTGCGCCAGCGCGCTCAGCGTCTCTTCGTCGGCGGTGACGCCTTCCTCGGCGCAGATGAACTTCATCCGCTCGACCAACAGAGGAAAGTCGACACTGCGGAAGGAGAACTGCTGGCAGCGCGAGGCGATGGTGGTGGGGATCTTGTGCGCCTCCGTGGTACAGAGGATGAAGACCACCCACTCGGGCGGCTCTTCCAGAGTTTTCAGGAGCGCATTGAAGGCTTCGCTGGTGATCTGGTGCGCTTCGTCGATGATGAAGACTTTGTAGCGGTCGCGAGCGGGACGGTAGCGGACGCTTTCCCGAAGCTCGCGCATTTCGTTGATGCCGCGGTTGGATGCCGCGTCGATCTCGATCACATCCGGAGAGTTGCCCTGAGTGACTTCCAGGCAGGAGGCGCATTTGCCGCAGGGATCGACGGTGGGGCCTTCGATACAGTTCAGGCAGCGGGCGAGAATGCGCGCGACGGTAGTTTTTCCGGTTCCGCGCTGCCCGGCGAAGATGTAGCCGTGGGCGATGCGGCGCTGCGCGATCGCGTTGCTGATGGTAGAGCGAACATGCTCCTGCCCGATGAGATCGCGGAAGGATTGGGGCCGGTACTTGCGGGCAATGACCTGATACATGACGAGGGGGGCGAAGCTTCAGGTTAGCAGGGTCGCGGCACGTGGGCGGCGCGCCTGGTCACCAGGTAATTCTTTCGCCGCCCTCGAGGGGCAGATCGAGCACGGCGGGTTGCCGGGGATCGAAACGCACTTGCGCCGGCTGCCCGCGGTACAGCTTGAGAACCTGAAGCGCGGCAAGAACGCGCGCCGGATCGCCCCCTAACTGCTCGCGGATCGCCGCGCCGACCGTGGTTCCGGGACGAAGGTCCACCGCGCGGCCCTGGATTTGGACGGAAATGAAGCGAGCGATGGCCACCTGCGGATCGGCGGCAAAGCAATTTCCCTTGGAGGACAACCGGGCACAGGCTTCCGGGTCCGCCTCCACCAGAGCGGTGTAGCGGATCAGGTCCTCCAGGCTCGCGGCGGCAAGCACAGCGAGTTCGCGATCCCGACCCAGCCGGGAGAGGTAGAACAGGCGGTAATAGTTCAAGTCCGGTGAGAATCTGAGGAGTGGAGGAGGCGGGGGTGGCGGGGGATCGCCGCTGCCCCCCGCTTGCACTTCAGCGCTCTCGAAAACGATGGAAGCGCCCTCCGGCTGCTTGGCACGCAAGGTGTACCAGGAGACGGCAACACCAAGCAGGTTGCTGGAGGCCTTCAGATCAACGTTGAGGGACGTGCCGGCAGCGGATATCCTCGGCGGTTCGGAGGCGATGGCGCTGCCTGAGGTACCGGGCCGCAGGACCGGAGCCACCACCCGGACGCGATCGCCCGGATACAGTTCCTCATAAGCAGAATCGGCGGGACGGGAGCGAAGCGGATGGAGTCTGGGGCCGAGCGCGGTGGGCAGATCCTCAGCCAACTGCAGCGCCAGCGCGTATGCGATGTGGGAATCCAGGCAGGTGGCAGGGGATTTTTCCGCGACCCAGGTTGCGAGCCAGCCGGGCCGGTCGCCGGGCTGACGAATGCGGAACCGTGCCGTGCGGCCGCGGACGCGAAGGTCGAAATGCGGGTTCGAAACGGAGCATCGCGCCACTGGGACGGGAAGAGTGATGGACGCAGGCTTGCCCGCGTTTGGAGGGAGCAGTACCCGGGCTTGCGGATCGATTCGATAGACGGGGGAGCGGGAGGCGCAGCCGGCGGAGAGCAGGTTGGCAAGCCCGGCGAAAGCGGCGGCGGTCGCGCGGGTCATTTCTCGTTTCTATCACAGCGTCATGCGATGCGGGCGGGCACGGCCCGCGGGGACCGCCGGAACCGGCTTCCTCTCAGGTTTTGAAAGGCGCCACGCCTTGCGCCCGTCCATCCACCACTTGACTGGGCAGCACCGAGCTCCCAAAACCCCAGATCAACGGGGCAGTGCCCTGCCCGATGACTTCCGTGATCATCTGAGTCGGGATCCACACGAAGAATGCCGTACTGACACCTTCGGCCAGCGCGGCGAGGATTTCCGGGCCTGCCGCAGGCGAGCCGTTGAGCTTCGCCTTCATCTGAGTGAGCAGGGTGGACGGCTTGAAGCAATCCAACGACTGGCGCATGGCCGCCAACGGGGACGGGATATTCGGTACCGGCGGCGTATTGGCTCCCGGATAGGCGGCGAACATGGGATACCAGGGCAGGTTCGGTACGCTCAAGGATCGTTCCCAGTCCTTCCAGCAGTTGTGAATGCCGCGGGAGACTGCGTTGCTCAAATTGATAGACCAAGGCGTATTGCGGGGAGCCCGTGTGGAGATCAGGTGCTCCATACCTGGGCCCTGTACTTTGCCTCCGCTGGCGATGCAGGCGTTGATCTTGACCTCGGTTAAGGACGCGGTCACCTTCCAGATGCCGACGGCCTCGGTGATGGCGCCGCTTACCCCTACGAGATAATCCAAACACATCTGCTGGGTCACTCCGGCGGGAAGCGTTTTCGGACACTTGAATGCGCCTTTCGCTTTTTGGACGAGCGCGTCCTTGGGAAATCCTGGCATGTCGTACCTTCCTTTTCCCCACGTGGCGTAAACGGCGGCAAGCGGGGATCAGAAAAAGTGAATCCCCAACCGGAATTCGCTGTTCTATGCTGGATACCGATGGCCCCGGGCGATGCATCCTTTGAGCCGCTCACCGAGCTGCTGCAGCGCTGGCAGCGCGGGGATCGCGCCGCGTTTGATGAGGCAGTTCCGGTTGTCTATGAGGAACTCCGGCGTCTGGCGCGGGTTCTGCTGCGGAACGAGCGGGGCGGACACACGCTTGGCTGCACGGCCTTGGTGCATGAGGCGTACCTGCGTCTGTGCGGGGCCTCGGGGGGCTCCGGCGAGTCCTTGCAGGTCCGGGCGCACTTCTTCGGCGCCGCGGCGCGCGCGATGCGGCGTGTTCTAGTGGATCACGCCCGAGCCAGGAAAGCCGTGAAGCGTGGCGAGGGTCACGCGATGCTGGAGCTGGACCAGGTTGCCATCGGCGTGGATCCGAATCTGGATGTGCTGGCCCTCGATCTCGCCCTGGACGAGTTGCAGGAGAAGGATCCCGAGCGGGCCCGAATTGTGGAGCTGCGTTTCTTCGCGGGGCTCTCGCTGGAAGAAGCGGCGGCGCTGCTCGGTTGCTCGGAATCGACGTTGAAGCGCGATTGGGCATTCGCAAGGGCATGGCTGTACCGGCGGATCGCGGGGGAGGCGGAAAAATGACCTTGCTCGGACCTGGTTTCCGCCACTAACGGACGGTTATGGAGGCACCATCCTGGGAGCAGGTGCGGCAGGCATTCGGGCTGGCGCTGTCCCGCTCCGGCGCGGATCGCGACGCGTATGTGGAAGCGCTGCCGGGCGGGGTGCGTCTGGAAGTGCGCAGCCTGCTCGCCGCGGACGAAGCGGCGGGGGATTTCCTGGAGCCGCCCTCCACGACGCTGCCTCCGGGAGCACGAATCGGCCGCTATGAAGTGCTGGAGCTGGTGGGACGCGGCGGAATGGGCGAGGTTTACCGCGCGGTACGCCTGGACGGCTCCGGCCAGCGTGTGGCGCTGAAGATCCTGAGCCCGGTATTTCGGTCGCAAGAAACGGAGCGCTACTTCCGCAGGGAGCGTCAGGTGCTGGCGCAACTCGCCCACCCGAATATCGTGCGGCTTCTGGACAGTGGCGAGCACTCGGGGCGGCAGTACTTCGTCATGGAGTGGGTGGAGGGATCGGGCCTCGTCGAGTGGGCCAGGGGCACGGACCGGGACAGCCAGCTCGCTTTGTTCGAGCAGATCTGCCGAGCCGTGCAGTCCGCACATCAGAACCTGGTGGTGCATCGCGACCTGAAGCCATCGAACATCCTGGTGACCGCGGACGGAGATCCGAAGCTGCTGGACTTCGGCATCGCGCGCCTGCTGGAGATTCCAGGAGGGGACGGCGAAAGCGCGAGAACACATCTTCCGGCGATGACGCTGCCGTACGCCAGTCCGGAACAGGCGCGGGGGCTGGCGGCCGGCATTCCCTCGGACCTGTATTCGCTGGGGCTGATTCTGTACGAGCTTCTGGCCGGGCGAATGGCCCAGCCGGTCAGCGGGCTTCCGCTGGATGAGGCGATCCGGAAGATCGCCGTGGACGACCCGCAGCCGGTGGTGGATTTGCCGGCTGATCTTGCCGCAATTCTGCGCAAGAGTATCGCCAAGGAGCCCGAGCTCCGCTACGCGAGCGCGCTGGACCTGGCCGAGGACCTGCGGCGGTACCGGCTGGGTTACCCGGTTCACGCGCAACCACCCGGTGTCTGGTACCGCGCCCGGAAGCTGGCGGGCCGCAACCGGCTGGCTGTGGGGATCGCGGTGGTGGGAATCGCCGCCACGCTGGCGGCGCTGGGCGGGTTCGCTTATCAATACCAGCGCGCGCGGGAGGAGAGGGCGCTGGCGCAGCGCCGCTTCGAGGCGGCGCGAAGGATGGCCCAGGCGCTTCTCTTCGACGCGCCCAATCAGCTCGCCGGGGTGCCGGGGACCATCGGGACGCGGCGGTGGATGGCGGAGCAGGCGCTCGGATATCTGGAACGCATGGCGTCCGAAGTCCAGCAGGATCGCGGCATGGCGCTGGCGGTGGCGAAGGGATACCGGCAGGTAGCTCACATGCAGTTCAATGTGAGCACACCCAACCTGAACGACCCGCCGGCCGCGCTTGCCTCGCTGGAGAAGGCGGAACAGGTGCTCCGGCGGATCGGCGGCTCCGACGCGGAGCTGTTGGAGGAGTGGGCGGAGAACCTGCTGGCGCGGCCTTATGTGCAGATGAATCGCCCGGCCGAAGCCCTGGCGAACGAACAGCGCCTGAACGAGGTGATGGCCCAACTGCCGCGGGTCCCCGACGAGCTGCAATCGCGCATCTGGCACCTGCGGGCGGTGAACGATGCGCGTAGACCTGAGGAGAGAATCGGATTGTGGAATCTCCTGATCGAGCACCATGCCGGCCGGCTCGCGCGGGACTCGCGCAACCCCGCCTTGCTGCGCAACCTGGCGATCATGCGCAAGAACCTGGCGGGGCTGCTCTTTGAGCAGAAGAGGCTCGACGAAGCCGTGGAGCAGAGCCGCAGCGCGCTGGCGCTGGATCTTACGCGGGTGGAGCTTCTGCCCGGCGATGGCGCCGCATTGATGGATGTCTCGTTCGACTATGGATCGCTGGGCCAGCAACTGGCCGAATCGGGGAAGCTGGAGGGGATCGAGTACTTGCGAAAGGCGGTTGCCATCCGGCGCGAGCTGGTGGCTCGGGATTCCGAAGACCGGCGCGCGCCGGAGCGGCTGGCCTGGATGCTTGGCGAGCTGGGCCGGCAGTTACTGCGGTGGGATCAACACCGGGAAGCCCGCGTGCTGATCCGGGAAGCGCTGGATCTGCGGCGCGGGATCAAGGTGGCCGGCTTCGCGCAGAACTCGATGTTCGATCTGCATCGGCTGCTGGCGACGATCGCCGAACGCGACGGGGATGCGCCGGGTGCGTGCCGGGAATGGCGGAACGCCGCGGCGGCGCTCCCGGACAGCCTGTCGCCGGCATTGATGCGGGGGCAGCGTATCGAGGAGATACGCCGGAAATCGGAGCAATGCCGCGGCAAGTGACGCGCGGGACGTGGTCCAGACGTGGAAAAGGCCGCCCTTGCGGGCGGCCCTTCGCGAACAGTTGATGGTGGACGGATCTACGGCCGGTTGACGTTCTCGGCCTGCAGACCCTTCGGGCCCCGCTTCACCTCGAACTCCACCTCCGAGCCCTCCTCGAGTGTCCGGTAGCCGGACATCTGGATGGCAGAGAAATGGACGAAGACGTCCTCGCCGTTGGCGCGCTGGATGAATCCATAGCCCTTTGCGGCGTTAAACCACTTGACGACACCTTTTTCTCTCACTACTTTGGTTCTCCTAAATCACATGGGTCCCGAACGGGTGAGTACGGAACTCCACCATTCAAAACTGGGTGCTATTGTCGCATGAGCCCCGGCCGGCTGCAAGAGTTTTCTATCGGGCGTTCCGGGTATCGTGAAACAATCTTGCGCGACTCTGTTTGGAAGAGTAAAGCTCGTGGACCGAGGGGTTTAGGAACCGGAAACCGCCGCATCCGGGGGGATGCGGCGGCTCCGGGGCGGGGTGGTTCTAGAACAGGAAGCGCAAGCCGAACTGCATCAGACGGGGGTTGTTGGAGGTGGAAACCAGCCGTCCGAAGCTGCCCGGGTTGGTGATCTCGCCGGTGGCGGGATTGATGGCGCCGCCCGAGCCGAGCACGGCGTTGACGTCCGAGATCGGGTTGGAGAAGTTCACGTGGTTGAACAGATTGAAGAACTCGGCGCGGAACTCCACCGACATCCGCTCCCGCACCGGGAAGCGCTTGAAGATGGAGAAATCGACGTTGTGCTGGCCGGGACCGGTCAGGACGTTGCGGCCGAGATTGCCGAAGTCGGTCCCGGTGGCGCCGGCGATCACGCTGCCGCCGGAACTCGGGATGGGCGCTCCGGCAACCACGACCGGACGGACGAAGGCGGCGGGATTGAAGTAGAAGCCGGGCGGGACATTGGAGGTGGCGGTCTCGCGGGTAGCGCCGGGACGCCAGCTTGCGCGGGACAACGGAGCCCCGCCGCCGGACAGGCCGTAGAAGCTGCCGGCGCCGGTGTCCACGATGTCCACGGGCAGCCCGGTCATGGAGGTCCAGATTCCGGAGACCTGCCAGTTGTGGAGAATCGCTTTGGCGAATCCGTTCTCGACGCCGAGTTTCGGCAGTTCATAAAGGCCGCTCATTACGAAGCGATGACGGCGGTCGAAGTCCGAAGGACCGCGGTTGGCGCGGTTATTGAACTGGTCGCCGAGGATCCCGATGGTTTCGCCGACCGCGCCGGGGTTGACGACGCCGCCGAATCCAGCTCCGCCGCCCTGTCCGGAGGCGTTGTCGATCGACTTGGACCAGGTATAGGAGGCGAGGAACTGGAGTCCCGCGGAGAACCGCTTGGTCAGGCTGGCCTGGAGGGAGTGGTAGACGCTTTGCGCGGTGGACTGATTCTGCGAGAAGCCGTTCAGGGAAGTGCCCTGGAAGGGGGCTCGCAGAGCGGCGTTGGCAGGGGTAGTGGTCTCGATGCGCTGCCCGGTAACGGCATTGACAATCGGATTCTGCGGAGAAGCGAGCGGCGCCTGGTTGATGGCCACCTGGCGGAACAGGTTCACGCCGCGGGTGCCGACCCAGCCGGCTTCGAGCAGCCAGTCCCGGAACATGGTCCACTGCGTGGTGAAGTTGAACTGGTGCATGTAGGGCGTGCGGATGTTGCGGTCGAAGAACGATCCGGAGAGGGCGACGCCGGGCACCAGGGTGGGGAAGGCGCTCTCGGGCGGCGTTGGGAAGTAAGGGTTGCCGACGGAGTTGGGCGTGTTCAGCACCTGCGCGCCGAAGACGTAGGTGGGCGGTGCGATCACATTCAGGGTGATGTACTGGGCCGAGGTCCGCGAGTAGTACATGCCGTAGCCGCCGCGGAACACCAGGCGTTCGGTGCCGTAGGGCGCGTAGGCGAAGCCGAAGCGGGGGGCGATGTTGTTGGGGTCGCTCGATTTCAGAACGTAGCGGGTGTCGGCGTTGGGGATGGAGGCGTCGTCGAACTGGCGCGTCGCGTTGCTGGCCTGGATGAAGCCGCCGACCGGAGGTCCGATGGGCACGCCGCCGACCGCCAGCGGGGGCGGCTGATAGAGGCCCGGATCGAAGGTGGTGATGCGTCCGCGGGTGTCATAGAACGGCGCGATGCGCTCATAGCGAACGCCGAAGTTCAGGGTCAGCTTGGAGGTGATCTTCCAGTCGTCCTGGGCGAACAGTGACCAGTCGCCGGCGCGCAGCGAACGGTTCCCGATGCCCGAACCGAAGATGGAGATAAAGGGGCGGCCGACCAGGAAGTCGTTGAAGCTCAGGAAGTCGAGCTGGCCGCGGGTGAAGAAGCCGAGGAAATAGTTGTTTTCGCTCCAGCGGAAATCGCCGCCGGCGCGCAGTGTGTGCTTGCCGCGGGTGATGGAAATGGTGTCGGCGATGGTGCTGACCGGAGCGGTGGCCTTGACGTCGATGGTGGGCGCGGTGCCGAGGATGAACCCGTTCGCGGCGGCGGCCACGCGGATCATGCCCAGGCCGGGATAAATGTTCTGGTTGGCGCGCGTGATTCCGATCTGCGAATCGAGCACCGGGTGGTTGGGGAACGCGTCCACGCGCAGGAAGCTGTAGCCGCCGCGCAGCTCGTTCACGATGCTGGGCGACAGGATGCGGATGTAGGTGAGCGAGGTCAGGCTGCCGTTGTTCTGCTGGCGGTTGCCCCAGCCGCCGATATTCGCGCCGCTGCCCAGGAAGCTCGGGATGGCCAGAAACTGGGGGGCGTTGAAGTAGAAGAACTTGCCGAGCAGCGTATCCTTCTCCGAAACTCGCCAGTCGATGTTGAAGTTGCCCTGATCCTCGTCATAGCTGGAGGGCGTGGAGCCGGTATAGCGGCCGTTGGCCTGGGGCGTGGGAATGGCGAACTGGCCGTTGCCGAGGCGCGTATTGAGCAGCGACAGGGCGGTGCGATTGATGGACGTGGCCGGATTGCCGGGTCCGATGAGCGGCTGGAAAGTGCGGAGCAGCGTGGCCTCGCTGCGATCGTCGGTCAGCCCCGGGGCGACCAGGATGTTCTGGGAAATCGAGTTGATCACGCTGGCGCTGTTGCGCTCCCGCGTGCCCTGGTAGGAGGTGAAGAAGAACAGCTTGTCCTGGATGATCTTGCCGCCGAGCGTCGCGCCGAAGATATTGCGCTTCAGCGGGGGACGGCCGATGCCGGCGGCCTTCAGGAAGGGATTGTTGGCGTTGAAGGCGTCGTTGCGCAGGTAGTAGTAGAGGATGCCGTGGAACTCGTTGGTGCCGGACTTGGTAACCGCCTGCACGTTACCTCCCGCGTTGCGGCCGAAGCTGGCGTCGTAAAGCGAGGTTTGGACCTTGAACTCCTGGATGGTCTCGGGCGCGGGGATGGAGAGCGAAGGCGCGGAGTTGGTGCCGATGGAGTTGGCGTCGATACCGTTGATGACGTAGTTGTTGTGGGTGACGCGCGCGCCGTTGACGGAAATGTTTTGGGAGTTGCGTCCCACCGCGGTGTTGTCGGCCAGGGCGGTGGTGGCGCCCGTGGACAGCCCGAGGATCTGGGTGAAGTTGCGGGTGGCCAGCGGGAGTTCGTTGAGCTGGCGGCTTTCCACCACGCGCCCGAGCACGGGCGAAGAGGTTTGCGCGAGCACCGTTTCGGCGGTCACCGTGATCGATTCGTTGGGACTGCCCGATACTTGCAGAGCGACATCGAGAGCGGTGGTCTCGGTGACGCGCACGGCAATCTGCTCCAGCTTGACGGCTTTGAACCCGCCGGCGGTAACGGTGACGGTATAGGAGCCGGGCGGCAGCAAGTTGAAGGTGAAGCTGCCGGTCTGATCGGACACGGAGTCGCGCCGGACGCCGGCTTCGCCGGCGAGCTCCACCTTCGCGCCGGCCACCACGGCGGCGGAAGGATCGCGAACCACACCCGAGATCTGGCCGGTGGCGGATGTCTGGGCGGCCAGAACACCCGCGAAGCACATGAATCCAACAGCGGCGACTACCAAACGCGGCATTTCAGGAAGCTCCCTGCTTCGCACGGCGCGGCGCGGCCGGCTGGCCGCGCAACCCGTGGCTGGCGATCTGTATCAGTTGACCAATGGCCTGGTCATCGGGCATGCCCAGATGTTCCTTGCCACCGAAGAGTTTTTCCACCAGGAAATACGTGAAGAACTGCAGGTACACGGCGGTGAAAGCGAGGGCGGGATCGATGCCGTTCCAGGCGCCTTTGGCGGCGGCCTGGCGCAGGCGGTCGCCGAGGCGGGCTTCCATGTTGCGGGCCAGGCCGCGGAAGCTGCCCGCGAAGTGGCGGTTGCCGAACTCAACCACGTCGATATACATCAGCCGCCAGTAGTCCGGGTTGCCGTAGACGATCTTCTGCACGGCGGCGGCGAGCTGCTTGAGCCCGTCGGGGTCGAACACGTTGTCCAGCGGCCCGAGCGCCTCGGCGCGCAGGCCTTCCATCTTCGCCTCATAGCTGGCGACGATGGCCGAGAACAGCTTCTCCTTGGTCGGGTAGTAGTTGTAGATATTCCCGACGGAGACCTTGCAGGCCTTGGCGATGTCGCGGAGCGAAGTGCCATGGTAGCCCTGCTTGATGAACATGCGCATGGCTGCCTGTTCGATCTTGCGCTTGTTCCGCTCGATGCTTTGATCTTTCAGGCGAGGCATAACACAAACAAACGCTCGTTTTCCTTGTCCGCGACTTAAGCCAGCATAAGCAAGCCGGCCGGAGGTGTCAAGAAAAAACGAACGCTCGTTATTTTTGGAGGCCGGCGGCGAAGCTCCGCAGAGCGAGCAGGAATGCTTCCGGCGCCTCGATCTGGGGCATGTGGCCGACGCCGGGGAGGATTTCCAGGCGCGCTCCGGGGATCAGGCCGGCCGCGGTGCGGGCGTGCTCCACGGGAATGCGGGAGTCCTGATTACCCCACAGCACCAAAGTAGGAACCTGGATCTCCGGCAACCGGTGGAGCAGATTGTATTCGTGCGCCAGCGGAATCGCCTGGGCCAGCATGGCGGCGTAATCGGCGTAATCCGGCCGGGAGATCATCGCCGCTTGCTTTTCGATGTAGCGGCGGGAATTTTCAGACGGCACGGGGAACAGTTGGGAGAACAAAAGCCGCGCGTCCTCCGGCCGCATGTTGGCCAGGTAGTCCGGGTTCAGCCGGGAGTAGATGAGGCTCAGCTCTTCGGCCGAATAGCGACGGATGCCGGCGCTGCCCACCAGCGCGAGGGCTCGCGCGGGATAGCGGAGCGCGTAGCTCATGGCGAGGGACCCGCCCCAGGAGTTGCCCGCCAGGATGGCGTTCGCAATCCCGGCGGACTGAAAAAGCGCATGGAGTGTTTCGACGAAGAACTCGGGCGTGTACCGGCGGCGGGGTTTGGCGGAGGCGCCGTAGCCCGGAAGGTCCACCGCGAACACGCGGAACTCGCGCGACAGGGGATCGAGAACCGGCCACCAGTCCTGGTGATCGCCGAATTGCCCGTGGATCAGCACCAGCGGGGGACCTGAGCCGGCGTCATAGGCCGCCAGCCGCATCCCGGCGATATCGAACGTCTTCAGGCTCACGGTCGCGGCTCCACATTGGGAATGTAGCGCAATGCCGGGGTTAATGTTTTGGACGGAAAGGGCCGATTCAAGGGCGTTCGGGTGAATCACGTTCCATGCGCAACAGCCAGCATGTCTTGGCGGCGGGATGGCTCGCCTTGCCGTTCTCGGCGGCGTGCCTGGGCACCGCTTTGGTGCTGGACGACACCCCGATTCGGCTGCTGCTGGCGGGCGTGGCGGCAATCGGCATCCTGCCGATGGGACCGATGCTGAAGCATCGCCGCGAGCTGCTGCGAAGAGCCGATCCGGACGTTGAACTGCAGGAGAGCGAACAACGCTATCGCAGCCTCTTCGAGAACGTGCTGGAAGGCGTGTACCAGACGGCGGAGGACGGCGCGATTCTGGCCGCGAATCCGGCCCTGGTGCGGATGCTTGGCTATTCCTCGGAGCAGGAGTTGAAGCGCTCCGTAACGGCGCGGGACCTGTACGTGGACGCGGGCGATCGCGGCTACCTGCTGACCCGCTTGGACGCCGAGGGCGAGCTGCGCAATGTCGAGCTCACGTTGCGGCGCAAGGACGGCAGCCACGTCACGGTGCTCGAAAACAGCCGCCGGGTGCGCGACGAACGCACCGGAGCCATCCACTACGAAGGCACGCTGGCCGATATCACGGAGCGGAAGCGCGCCGAGCAGGAGCTGCTGCGATTCACCTTCGAGGCGGAATCGGCGCGGCGGCGCATGGAAGAGCAGGCGGTGCAACTTCACGATCAGGCGCGCGAGCTGCGGGAGGCTCGCGACGCCGCGCTGGAAGCCTCGCGCCTGAAGTCGGCCTTTCTGGCCAATGTCAGCCACGAAATCCGGACGCCGATGAACGGCATTCTGGGCATGATCGACCTGTTGCTAGCCAAGCCGCTCGAAGGGGAGCAGCGCGAGCTGGCGGAGCTGGCCCGCGTCTCGGCGCAGCATCTGTTGCTGATCCTCAACGATCTGCTCGACTTCTCCAAGGTGGAAGCGGGCCGGATGACGCTGAAGAACGAAGTGTTCTCGCCGCGAGAGGAAACGGAAGAGACGGTGGAGTTGCTGGCCTCGCGCGCGGGCGAGAAGAAGCTGGAGTTGCTGTGCCACGTCGATCCGGAGGTCCCGGAGAGCGTCCGCGGCGACGCCGGGCGCGTCCGCCAGGTGCTGACCAATCTGATCGGCAACGCCATCAAGTTCACCGAGCGGGGCAGCGTGGAGGTGCGCTGCCTGCGGGAAGGGGGCGGGCTTCGCTGGGAGATTCGTGACACCGGAATCGGCATCAGCCCGGAGATCCTGCCGCGGCTGTTCACGCCGTTTTATCAGGCCGACGGGTCCTGGACCCGGCGCTACGGAGGGACAGGGCTGGGCCTGGCGATCTCGCGCGAGCTGGCGCGCCTTCTCGGCGGCGATGTGGGCGTGGAGAGCCGCTGGAACGAAGGCTCATGCTTCTGGTTCACCGCCTGTTTCGAGGAGAGCCCCTCCGGATCGACGACCCGGAGCGCGGGGCCACAGACCCGGGTCCTGGTGTTCGATCCTTGCGAGCGGTCGCGGCGCAGCCTTCGTTCGCAATTGAAAGGACAGCCGGTGATCCTGGCGTCCACCGGCAGCGCGGCCGCGGCGCTGCGACTTCTCCGGCGGGCGGCCGATACCGGCGAACCTTTTGATTTCGCGGTCTGCGATGCGCGATCGGCGGAATGGCTCGCCACAGCGCCGCGGGACGGCCTGCCGCGGCAAACCAAGCTGATCCAGATGGTGCGGCCCGGATTCCCGGACGGCGGACTGGCCGGGATCGCCACCATTCCGAAACCGCCGCGGCGCAAGACCCTGCTGGAGGCGCTGCGACAGCCGTCCGTTCCGGCCGCGCGACCGGCGGCCGAATGCGCGGAGGAAGCGGAAGACGGTGCACGCCCCCGCGCCACCGTTCTGATTGCCGAGGACAACCGCATCAACCAAAAGGTCGCCGTCCGGCTGGTGCAGCGTCTGGGATACCGCGCGGAAGTCGCGTCCAACGGGATGGAAGCTCTGGACGCGCTGGAGCGCGGCGACTACGCGCTGGTATTGATGGATTGCCAGATGCCGGAGATGGACGGCTTCCAGGCCACCGCCCGCATCCGCGAGCGTGAGCAGGGCGACAAGCGCAGCGTGATTGTCGCCATGACCGCGCACGCCATGCAGGGCGATCGCGAACGATGCCTGGCGGCGGGCATGGACGATTATCTGAGCAAGCCCATCGAGACCGTGGAACTCGGAAGGGTGCTGGAAAGATGGCTCGGACCCCAGGCTTCGGAACGAAGCTGAAGCGTTTTCAAGCAGAATAGAAGAATGCAACCCTGGCGGCCCTGGACGCTGTTGTTCTTCGCCCTGCTCGCCTTGTTGTTCCTGGTGGCGAATCGGGCAGCCTATCAGGGTTATTTCTTCGGCGACGACTACGACAATCTGCTGCATGCGGGCCTGATGCCCGCGCCGGAGCTGGCCGGGCACCTGGTGAAGCCGGGTCCGCACCAGCATAATTTCCGGCCGCTGGGCGCGCTGTTCTATCGCATTGTCTATTCGGCCGCCGAGCTGCGTTTCGGCCCGTACATATCGGCCATTTTCCTGCTGCACATGGTCAACACCGTGATGGTGTTCCTGCTGCTGCGAGCCTTGAAGGCCGAACCGTTCGCGACGGGCGCGGCGACCCTGCTGTTCGCGTTCCACCCGGCCGTGCTGGATGTTTACTGGAAGCCGATGTACCTCTACGACCTGGTCTGCGGCACGGCGGTTATTGCGACGTTGCTGCTGTACGCCCGAGACCGGCTGTGGGGGCTCGGCGTGCTCACCTTCTTCCTGGCCTTCAAGGCCAAGGAGCACGCGGTATTGCTTCCCCTGGCGCTGGCGGGCTACGAATACTGGACCGGGCGACGGCGCTGGCGGCGCTTGATCTCGTTCTTCGCCGTGTCCGCGCTCTTTGGAGTGCAGCTTCTCTGGCTGCACATCGGCCGCAACGATCCTTACGCGATCGTACTGACGCCCGCAACCTTCTGGCGGGGAATCGCCTTCTACAGCGAGCAGCTCATGATGCTGCCCTGGCTGGGGCTGCTGGTGCTGATCGCGGCGGCGGTGTTCCTGCGCGATCCACTCGTCCGCTTCGGCCTGTTGCTGTTCGCCTGCCTGCTGTTTCCCCTTCTTCTGGTCCCGGGGCGGCAGAGCGGAGCTTATCTGTACGTCCCGTTGGCGGGACTGGCGATCGCGGCGGGTAGCGCGATCCGCGGGCGTTATGCCGTTCCCGCCGCGGTGGTGTTCTTCCTGCTCTGGCTGCCGTGGAGCTATGGGCATTTGCGGCTGTACCGCAGAGCGACACTCACGCTGGCGGCGGAGAACCGGAATTATGCGCAAACGCTGCAACGCTATATGCGCGAGAATCCGGCAACCACCACCTTCCTATACGATGGCTTCCCGGCGGGGTTGGACACCTTCGGAGTGAAGGCGATCGTGACCCACTTGCGGGGAGACTCGACCACGGAACCCATGCAGAAGTACATCGGCCGGCTTCCGAAGGAAGCGTTCGCCGCGATGATCTGGGATCAGCAGTCGCGGCGGTTAAACATCGTGCCCCATCCCGAGGGCGGGCGCGAGTTCGCCCACATCGAGATCGGCCCCCTGACGCCGGTAAGCCAGCTTGGAGAGGGCTGGTTCGGCCTGGAGAACAATTACCGCTGGACCGAGCCTCGCGCCACGGCGGTCCTGTACCGCCCGCAGCGGGCACGGTATTTCGACGTCACCGTGAACCTGTCGCCGGAGCATATCCGGAACGTGCCGGAAATCGCGTTGACGGTGCTGCTGAACGGCGAGCCGGCCGGACACTACGTGTTCCGGCAGAACGGGTGGAAGACGGTCCGCTGGCCGCTGGGGGCGGGAAACGCAGGGGTGGTGCGGGTGGAGTTCCGGACGTCGCCCGCCTTCCAGCCGGACGGGCCCGGCGGCGTCACGTTCGGAATACCGATCGGCGGCTTTGGATTTCAGCCCGCGAACTAATCGATTACGCGAGTCTGAATGCCCCGGCCGTCTTCCCAGGCGATCACCAGGCGCTTGCCGGCGGCGATCGCCGGGTAGGTTCCCGACCCGGAAATGACGCGCGGTTCCGCGCCCGGCGTCCGGACCCAAATCCCGTTTTCCGCTTGCCAGGCGAGCGCGACGCCGCCGGCAACCCCGGCGATCTTCGGATTGCGGCCCGCCGCGATTCTTTGTTCTGCCTCGCCGGGGGAGGCCAAAAACAGCTCGGACTTGCGCCGCCAGAAAGTCACCGGCTTGTCGCCGTGCATGGCAACGCCGCCGCCGTCCATCGGGCAGGCCTTGAGCTGCCAGGACTCGCGTCCCAGCTTCTCCACGCGGAACTGCTTGCCGTCCGTGGAAGTCGCCAGGTAGAAATCGCGGTTGCCCGCGAGCGAATTGCGCCACATGACGCGCAGGGTCCCGTCCCCGCCGACCAGGGCCGAGGGGTGACAGCATTCGCAGACATTACCATCCGGCGATTCGTAAATCGACCGCTCCTCGGACCAGGCGCCGCCGCCGTCAGCGGAGACCGAGCCGGCGATGCTGACGCGGTGGTCGCGGTGGGCGAGCCAGACCACCCAAACGGTGTTTCCCCCGTCGCCGGCGAGGGCGTGGAAGGCCTCGCCCGCGCTGCCTGGCGTCCGGTTGATGCGAGATCCGGAAGACCAGGTCCGGCCCTCGTCCGTGGAGCGGAACACCAGCAGGTCCGCCGGGCCGTGAGGCTGTCCGGCCGGGGTGACACCCGCGGTGACCAGGATGCTCTTTCCGGCGAACACGACCCGCGGTCCGCGGTGGTTTCCAAGCGCGAGCGCGGGCAGTTCGGCCACGCGGACCGGTGCCTGGAAGGTCGCGCCGCCATCACGGGAAAGCGAGAAGTAAACGTGATTGCCGGAGCCGAAGGCCAGCGCGGCGAGATCGCCGGAGATGGCAAGCTGGGGCTGGCGGAACGGCGGATCGCCCGCCGGCGGCGTGAGATCCACGGCAATCAGAAGCAGGAGCGCGGAGTAGGGGAGCACTAGTGAGATTACCTCTCATTCTGTAGATGGTTACAATTGCCGCCGCATGATCCGCCGCGAAGATTCCGTGCCGCCCACCTCTACGAACCCTGCCTTGAGGAAGGCCCCGGGCAGGCCGGTCCAGGCAAAGACGTCGGGCATGTTCTCGGACTTGGGAACGCTGGGATAACCTTCGAGAATCCTGGCGCCCCGGCGGCGGGCGAAATCGGCGGCGGCTTCGAGCAGCTCCGAGGACAGCCCCTTTCGCCGGTAGTCCTTTCGCAGGAAGAAACAACTGATGCTCCATACGGGCTGGTCGTCCACGGGTTTCAGCGTGCGCGCCTTTTGCAGGAACACGAACTCGGACCGGGGTGCGACCGAACACCAGCCCACGGCACGGCCATCGCGGTAGAGCAGGACGCCCGGCTCGCGGCCGGCGTCCGCCAGGCGCTTCATCGCCCGGCGATTGCCTTCGCCCTTGCCCTTCTCGTAGTCGGCGCGGGTACGCCGCCAGGCCATGCACCAGCAGCCGCCGCATGCGCCCTTGGCGCCGAACAGGTCGACGAAATCATGCCAGGTTTCCTTGTTCAGCGGACGGTAGTCCATATAACCGATGCTCTCGAATATAGCCGAGGACGGCGGCCGGAATCCCTTCCGGCTGTTCGCCCCGCGCCAGCCTGCGGCGCAAATCCGAGGAGGAGACGGGCACCGCAACCTGGTCCAGCCGGAAGACACGAGCTCCGGGCGGGACGCTGTAATCGTGCCCGGGACGGGAGACCACGATGAACGACACCCGGTCCACGACTTCGCGCCAGCCATACCAGGTGGTGATTTCGGCGAAGGCGTCCGCGCCGATCAGGAAGTACAGCTCGTCGCCCGGGTAGAGTTCAGCGAGTTTCTCTAGCGTGTGCAGGGAGTAGTTCTTCTGCTCGCCTTCCTCGATGCGGGAGGCGGCGAAGCGGGGGTCGGCCGCCACCGCGAGCTCCACCATCGCCAGGCGATGCTCGAAGGACGTGGGCGGCGCTTTGTGCGGCGGCACTCCGGAGGGAATGAAGAGGACGCGGTCCAGGGCCAAGTGGTCGGCCGCCGCTTTCGCGGCCGCCAGGTGACCTTCATGCACCGGATTGAAAGTTCCGCCGAAAATGCCGAGCTTCACGGCTGCCTCCGTGCGGTTTTGAGGATCAGCGCGCGGAACTCGTCCTCGGGTTCGATTTCGAACTGAATGCGCAGCCAGTAAACCGGAAGCTCGACGATCCGGTGCGTGTCTTCCAGAAGATTCATCCGGTCCTTCTCGGTTGTGAGAAGAACCTGGGCGCGATTCACGCGGGCGTGGTGAGCGAGACGGCGAAGGTCGCCGGGGCTGTAGCGGTGGTGATCGGGGAAGGTGTGGGAGTAGGCCCGCCGAATGCCCGCTTGGTCCAGCGTCCGCCAGAAGGCCTGAGGGTTGCCCAACCCGCAGAAGGCCGCGGCGGGCAGTTGGGCGATGTCCTCCAGGGGAGCGGAGGCGCCGTCGAGATCCACCCACTCGATGGGCCGCGTCCGGGCGCGAAACAGCGGGGCCTTGGAATTGAAGCTCCGCAGCCGCTCCACGATCACGTCCAGGGGGCGGCCGGAGTCCGCGCGCGTGATCAGCAGCGCATCCGCGAGGGCCAGCGTCTCCAAGGGTTCGCGGAGCCGGCCCTTGGGAAACAGCTCACCGCGGCCGAAGGGATCGAGGGCATCGATCAGCACGAGATCCAGGTCGCGAGCCAATTGCACATGCTGAAAGCCGTCATCGAGGACGAAGACTCCGGGATGCAGCCGCTCCTCCACCAGCATGCCGACGGTGTGGCGATCGGCGCCGACTCCGATGTGAGCATTGCCGCGGCGCAGCAGAATCTGGGCCTCGTCCCCGGTGAGGTCCTGCGGCGCGGAGTGTCCGGCGGGCACCACTACGTGGCGCGCGGCATGCCGCCGCCGGTAACCCCTGGTGAGAACGGCGGGCTGTATGCCTTCCTGCTTCAGCACCGCCGTGATCCAGTCGACGGCGGGCGTCTTGCCCGCGCCGCCCATCGTAATGTTGCCGACGCTGATCACCGGCTTCGGCAGACGGCGGGCGGTGGCAGTCCCGCGCGAGCGGTTGCGGCGAGCTCCGGCGGCCCAGGCGCTGGCCATCCAGTTTCCCGGAACGCCGAAGCGCTGCGAGGATCCCCCCGGCGAGCGCCGCGCGAACGCTTCGGCGATAGCCTCTCCGGCCTGGAAAACGCCGCCGCGCTGCGCTTCCGCCGCGCGCCGGGCTGCTTCGCCGATCCCGGCCGCCCGGGCCGGATCCGCGAGCAGGCTCCGCACTGCCTCGGGCAATTCCTCCGCGGTCGCGATCCGGACCCAGGCTCGCGCTTCATCAAAAAGCCCGGCGATGGCGGCGAAGTTCTCCATGTGCGGCCCGGCGATGACCGGCTTGGCGAAGAACGCGGGCTCCAGCGGGTTGTGACCCCCGCGGCGCGCCAGCGTCCCGCCCATGAACACAACATCCGCCCGCGAGAACAGCGATGCCAGCTCGCCGATGCTGTCCAACAACAGGACGCACGGCAGCGCGGACGCTTCGCCGGGCAGCGCGGATCGGCGGACATGGGGGATGGACGCCCGCCGCAGGCGCTCCGCCGCGGCGTCGAACCGTTCCGGCTTGCGCGGCACCAGCACCAGCAGCAAGTCCGGAATCGCCAGCCGCTGGAAGGCCTGGATCACGGCGTCGTCTTCGTCCACGTCCCCGGGCTCCGCCGGAGGCATGGTGCTGGCGGCGATCCACACGCGGGCATGCGGCACGAGATCCATCCAGTTCGCCAGGTCCGGCGCGATGTCGCCCGGCGGCGCGAAGTCATACTTCAAGTTGGGAGCAACGGATACGCGTTCCTCGGGCGCACCCAGGGCGAGATAGCGGAGTCGGTCCCCTTCGCTCTGCGCCAGAATCCGCTCCGGAAACGAGAGCGGCGCGGCGAAAAAAGAGGACCACCGCCGGTAGCGGGGGAATGCCTTGTCGCTAATGCGGCCGTTCACGATAAGCAGCCCCGCTCCGGCGCGGGGGACCTCGCGGTAGAGGTGAGGCCAGATCTCGGTTTCCAGGATCACGACCAGCGAGGGACGAAGTCGCGAGAGGGCGCGCCGCACGAAGCTGCGATAGTCCAGCGGCGCGAAGAAAATGCCCGAAGCCAGACCGGCCAATCGCTGTTCCGCGAGCGCGCGACCCGCAAGCGTGGTGGTGGATACAAACACGGGAACACCAGGGTAGCGACGGTGGATCTCGCCGAGCAGGGGGACCGCCGAGTTCACCTCCCCGACCGATACCGCATGCAACCAGATGCAGCCGGGCGGCGTCGCCTCAAGGGAGCGGGGCAAAAAACCAAGCCGCTCCTCGAAGCGTACCCGATACCGGCCATCCCGCGAAATCCGGTACAAAAGATAGAGCAGGACAACGGGCAGCGCCAGCCACTGGGCGAAAGAATAGAGGAAATAGATGAAACGAATTCTGCCGTGGGCGATGATCTTCCTGAGTATATCGATCGCCGCCGCCGCGGACAAGGAGAAGCGGTTCTCGCCCGGCGCGGCATCGAGCTATGCGAACGCCCAGACTCAGGCAGGCGTGGTGGTGGCGGCGGTGCCGTTTACCTCGCCCGAGGACGCCAAGGCGGCCTTCGGGAAGGTAAATCCGTACGAGCACGGCGTGCTCCCGGTTCTCATCGTGATCGAGAACAAATCCAACAAGGCGTTCCGCTTGAACTTGGCGGCGGAATACGTCCGGCCGGACCGCAAGACGCTGCAGGCCACGCCTCCCACCGAGGTCCCGTACCTGAAAGCGCCGGAACGGCCTCGCTCCGCGCCGCTGCCCTTCCCTACTCCGAAAAAGAAGAGCCCGCTGCTGGCGGATGAGATCACCCTGCGCGCGTTCGCCGCCAAGATGCTGCCGCCCAACGACTCCGTATCCGGCTTCGTGTACTTCCAGACCACGCTGCATGACGGCGCGATCGTCGTGGTGCAGGGCGTGACGGAAGCGGCATCCGGCAAGGAGCTGTTCTTCTTCGAGCTTCCGCTGGCGAAACCCTAGCCGCCGAGCACGAACTCGCTGTGCACGGCGCGCACCGCCTTGTCCAGACCCTGACGCCGGACCACAACGGAGATCGTAAGCTCGCTCGAGCCCTGAGCGATGGCGATGATGTTCACCTCCGCGCGGGAGATGGCGGAGAAAATCCGCGCCGCCAGACCCTGCGCGCCGCGCATCCCTTCACCCACTACCGCGAGCAGGCCGACATCGAGGTCCACGTCGATCGGCTTCAGGTAGCCGTGCGCGAGTTCCAGCGACAGGCTCTCCTCGAGGTGCTCCATTACGCCGTCCAGCTCCTCACGGCGGATCAGGAAACAGAACGTCTGGCGGTAGCTGGAACTGGTGATTGCCAGGATCTCGGTATTGGCGCGGGCCAGCGCGCCGAGCGCGCGGGCCATCAGGCGAGTGCCGCTAAGCCCGGAGTTCGCCGGCTCAATGGAAATCAGCGCGACGTTGGACAGCGAAGTCACCGCATGCGGTCCGCGCGGCGCCATTATCTCGGGCACAATTTTGGTGCCGGGCTTGTCGAGCGCGAAGCTGTTCTTGCTCCACACCGGAATGCCGCGCTCCATCAGCGGCGCGAGCGTGCGCGGATGCAGCACCTTGGCGCCGTTATAGGCCAGCTCGGCGGCTTCGCGGTAGGTCACCTCGCCGATGACGCTGGGATTGGGCACCAGCCGGGGATCCGCGGTCATGATGCCGTCGACGTCGGTCCAGATCCACAGCTCCTCGGCATCCAGTGCGGCCGCGAGGACGGAGGCGGAAAGGTCGGAACCGCCGCGGCCCAGCGTGGTGGCACGCCCGTCCTTGGTGGCGCCGTTGAATCCGGTGATCACGGGCAACACGCCGGAATCGAGCATGGGCAGCAGCAGCCCGGCGGCGCGATGCCGGGTGTCGACCATCAGGGGAGTAGCGTTGCCGAAAACGGCGTCGGTGACGATCACCTCGGACCCGGAGACGGCGCGGGCCGGCAGGCCGGCGCTTTCCAGGTACTCGGCCAGCAGCAGCGCGGACAGCTTCTCGCCCACCGCGACCGCCTCATCCACCGACTTGGGTGGGCGTTCGCCCAGCATCAGGATGCCTTGCGCGATGCGGTGGAATTCCGCGATCAGTTCAAGCACGCGCGCCGAGACGGCGGGATGGCGGGCGGCGGGCAGCAGTTCCCGCATCGCTTCCAGGTGGCGCTCGCGAAGGAGCAGCAGGTTCTCCTCCAGGTCCGCGCTGTCGCCCGCTTCGGCTTTGCGTAGCGAATCGAGCAGCAGGTCCGTGACCTTGGACATCGCCGAGACCACCGTAACCACCGCGCGGCGGCTCTGCTGCCCGGCGACAATGCCGGCAGCCACGCGGATCCGCTCGGGGGACCCCATGCTGGTCCCGCCAAACTTCATCACCAGCAGGTCGCTCATGCCCCCCGCCCCTGCCCGTTCGATGTCTTGCGACGGATGATCTTCAGAATCTCCTCCTCCACCTGCTCCAGCGACAGTCCGCTGGTGTCGACGTAGACCGCGTCCGGCGCCTGCATCAGCGGGGATTCCGCGCGGGAGCGATCGCGGTGGTCGCGCTCCCTGATCTCGCGCTCTACTTCCGTGGGCTGCGCCGGAACGCCTTTCTGCTTCAATTCCTCGGTGCGCCGCGTGGCCCGTACGCCGGGATCGGCATCGAGGAAGACCTTGACGTCGGCGTCCGGGAACACCACGGTGCCGATGTCGCGGCCTTCCATCACAATCGAGCCGGCGGCGGCCATGCTGCGCTGCTTTTCCACAAGCGCTCGCCGCACCCCCGCGGCTTGCGAAACCTTGGACGCCGCCTGCGCGATCTCGGGAGCGCGGATCGCGGTCGTGATATCTTCGCCGTTCAGGATGACCTTCGACGACCCGGCGGCGAATTCGATCTCCGCGCTGGCCGCCAGTTTCTCCAGCCGATGCAGGTCGTTCAGATCCATGCCGGCGCGCATCGCCCACAGCGCCACCGCGCGGTACATGGCGCCGGTATCGATGTAGATGCACTGCAGCTTGCGCGCTACCGCGCGGGCAATGGTGCTCTTGCCGGCTCCTGCCGGACCGTCAATGGCGACGATGATCCGCTTGCTCACGTTAGAATCGGGGATATGATCCGGAAACTGATTGCGTCAGCGGTGGTAGCCGCCGCGCTCTGCGCATCTTCCATTGTCGATGACGCGCGCAAGAAGATCAAAGAGGGCAAATACGAGGAGGCGATCGCCGCGCTGGAACCGGCGCGGAAGTCGGCGCCGAAGGACACTGCGATCACGAAGGCGCTGGTGGATGCGCACCTGGCCTACGGCGATTTTTTCATGTTCAACCAGCAGATGCGGCCCATGCAGAAGTATCCCAGCGCGCTGAAGCAGTACCGGCAGGTGCTGGTGTATGACAAGGCGAACGCGAAGGCGAAGGAGAACATCGCGACCATCGAGGGGATCTACAAGTCGATGGGGCGTCCGGTGCCGCAGTGAACCACGTATATGCTAAATTATAAGTGTGCCGCAAGTCACGATCTACCTCGACGCCGAAACTGAGCGCAAGGCGCGAAAAGCTGCCGCCGGGCTGCGCATTCCGCTTAGCAGATGGGTCGCCAAGGCGGTCCAGGAAAAAACCGCGCAGGTCTGGCCGCCGGAAGTGCTCGCGCTCGCCGGAGCCTGGCCGGATTTCCCCGATCTCGCTGAGCTCCGCGCGTCCGACGCGGCTGACCTCCCTCGCGAGCCCCTGGACTGATGTTCGCGTTGGACACAAACACGCTCATCTATTTCTTCAAGGGACAGGGCGCTGTGGCCGGCAACCTGAGGGCATGCACACCCGGTGAGGTTGTAATCCCGGCCGTTGTGGTCTACGAACTGGAACGAGGAATTGAGGCCTCCGGCAGCATCAAAAGGCGCAGGGCTTTGCAACAGCTTATGAAGACAGTGTCGGTGCTGCCGTTCGATGGCGCCGCGGCTCGAGTTGCGGCTTCCATCCGCGTGCAACTGGATCGTGCCGGCACGCCCATCGGCGTACTGGATGAAATGATCGCGGGCACGGTCGTGGTTAGCGGCGCGACCCTGGTGACAAATAACGTTCGCGAGTTCCGGCGCGTACCTGGACTGCGAGTGGTGGACTGGTACTGATCTCGGGTCTGCACGTTTTCACCGCCGAGTTCGTCAAACCGTTCGAGAAGTCCCTGCATGGCTACCCTGGAACGAATCGGCCCGTCGGATCCCGCGCAAGAGATTGCAGCAGCTAAACTTGCGGCTCAGCGCTACTACTGCGAGTTCGTCGATCTGAAGGAAGTCCGGATCGACCACGACCTGTTCAAGACGGTCCCCGTGGACCTGATGTTCCGCTACAACTTCGTGCCCATCCAGTCGGAAAACGGCACCCTGGACATCGCCCTGGCCGACCCTCGCAACCTGAACCTGGTGGACGAGCTTGGCATTCTGCTGAACAAGAAGCTGCGGGTGAAGGTCGCCACCCTCTCCCAGATCGCGGACCTGCTCAAGAAAACCGAGCAGTCGCAGCGGGTTCTGGAGGAGGTCACCGAAGGCTTCATCAACATCGTCGGCGATGAGGAGAATCCCGACGAGACGCTGTCCATCGACAAGCTGACCGCCGAAGACTCCGAGATCGCGCCCATCATCAAGCTGGTGGACACGACGATCTTCAACGCGCTGGAGCGGCGCGCGTCCGACATCCACATCGAAACCCGCGACCAGGAAGTCGCCATCAAGTACCGCATCGACGGCGTGCTGCACTACGCCATGCCGCCCATCGCCAAGGACTGGCACTCCACCATCATCAGCCGCATCAAGGTAATGAGCGAGCTGGATATCGCCGAGCGGCGCGTGCCGCAGGACGGCCGTTTCCGCGTGCGCTATAAGGGCCGCCTGATCGATTTCCGCGTCTCCATCATGCCGACGATTCACGGGGAAGACGCCGTGCTCCGCGTCCTGGACAAGGAGTCGATGAGCGAGAAGTTCTCCAAGCTCACCCTCGACGTGGTCGGTTTCTCCGAGGGCGACTTGTCCAAGTTCCGACGCTACATCAAGGAGCCCTACGGCATGGTCCTGGTCACCGGGCCCACCGGCTCCGGCAAAACCACCACCCTATACGCCGGAATCAACGAGATCAAGAACGACGAGGACAAGATCGTCACCATCGAAGATCCCGTGGAGTACCAGATCAAGGGCATCACGCAGATTCCCGTGAATGAGAAGAAGGGACTCACCTTCGCGCGCGGACTAAGGTCCATTCTGCGCCACGATCCGGACAAGATCCTGGTGGGCGAAATCCGCGACCAGGAGACCGCGCAGATCGCCATCAACGCCGCGCTCACCGGGCACCTGGTGTTCACTACCGTTCACGCCAACAACGTGCTGGACGTCCTGGGACGATTCCTAAACATGGGCGTGGAGGCGTACAACTTTGTCAGTGCGCTGAACTGCATCCTGGCGCAGCGGCTGGTACGCGTGATCTGCCCGCACTGCAAGGCGCCCGTGACCTATCCGGCTGAGTACATCTCGGAGAGCGGGCTGAAGCCGGGCGATTGGCAGGGTGTGACCTTCTACGAAGGCAAGGGTTGTTTCGATTGCGGCGGCACCGGATTCCGCGGGCGCACGGCGATCCACGAACTGCTCGACTTGAGCGAACGGATTCGCGAAATGATCCTGGACAAGCGTCCGAGCTCGGAGATCCGGCGCGTGGCTCGCGAGGAAGGCATGACCTTCCTGCGCGAATCGGCAATCGAAAAGGTGCGCGAGGGCGTGACCACGTTGAAGGAGATCAACAAGGTCACGTTTATCGAAGGCTAGCGGATCAGTTGGATTTTCAACTGCTTGCTCGCAAACCGCGCCCAGCGGCGCTCCGCGGTTAGTGCTGTGTAGGAGCCCAGAAGAGCGGTGCCCAGACACGCACGATCTCCGAAAGAAAGAGGCGACCTCCGGATCGGCGCACAGGAGACAGCGGACGCGATAGAAGATGAGTCGAAAGGCAAGATGGTCAAGCGGAGGCTGTCGAGGAGCCGTCGGCTTGCCGCGTAATCGCTCCCCATTCGGACCAGTTTCAGTAGCGCTTCGGTGTAATTTACGGCGCTAATGCGCGCTTCCTTCAGGCTCTGCGCGACGACGTCAGATCCCGCCTCCTCCAGAACCAGGGCAAGAAGCGCGGAGGCATCGAGCAGGTGCTCAGCCGCCAAAGTCCCGCCTCGCCTCCGCGCGCCGCTCCTTTAGGAACTCGTCCACTTCAGAGCGGTTTTTCCGAAATTTCTTGAAGTAGGCTTGAGCGTTCGCCACCGCCTGTGCCCGCGTTTGAATCGACAGCTTGCCGTCATCTACCTGAAGCAACAACTCCGCTCCCGGAGCGATGCCCATTCGAGCCCGAATGCCGGCTGGGATCACAATCCTCCCAAGCTTGTCCAGCACTACCAAGTGACGGTCCATGTACCAATCTTATCTTTAATTGCCAGACGGCGTCGCGTACGCCTCCGAGTTGAACTTCTTCTTCTCTTCCTCGCGATCCGTGAACGGAATCCCCTTCTCCATCCACTCCGGCTTACGGGCATCCTTCAGGAAATGGTCGAAGAACTGCTGCATGCGAACCGTGAAGTCCTTCTGGTTGATGCGGCGGCGCAGCCCGTGCTTTTCGCCGTTGTAGTTGAACAGGTACGTCTCCTTGCCGTTGCGGCGCATGGAGAGAAACAGCTCGATACCCTGATACCACGGCACAGCGTCATCCTCGTCGTCGTGGAGGATCAGCAGCGGAGTGCTCATCCGGTCCGCCATGAACACGGGCGAGTTCTCGATGAACTTCAGCGGACTCTGCCACAACGTTCCGCCGATGCGGCTCTGGGTCTTTTCGTACTGGAATTGCCGCGGCAGACCCGAGCCCCAGCGGATGCCGTTATAGGCGCTGGTCATGTTGCCCACCGGCGCGCCGGCTTCCGCCGCGCGGAAACGCTTGGTCTGGGTGAGCATGTAGGCGATCTGATATCCGCCCCAGGAATGACCCTGGATGCCGATGGCGTTCTCATTGATGAAGCCGCGATCCACTACTTCCTGAATCGCCGGCAGGACGCACTTCAGCGCGCTCTGCCCCGGGCTGCCCACCGTGTACACGATGTCCGGGGTCAGCACCACGTAACCATTCGAAACGTAGTACGAGATGTTGATGGACGTTCCGGGCGCCGGGCGCGTGAAATTGTGCAGGTTCTGCGACAAACGCTCGTAGATGTACACCATCAGCGGATACTTCTTGTTCGGATCGAAGTTCTCCGGCTTGAACACGGTGGCCTGCAATTTCACTCCGTCCGCGTTCTTGAACCAGATCATTTCGGACCTGCCCCACAGCAGCCCCGCCTTCTGCGGATTGGCCTCGGTGACCTGCTTCAGACTCTTGAAGCTGGAATCCGTGACATG
>CAYOQB010000043.1:0-9424 GCA_964406035.1 uncultured Solibacteraceae bacterium
CGCTGCGGGATCGCAATAACCAATTCGACGCGCGAATCGATCACAACTTCAGCGCGGCATCGCAGCTTGCCGCTCGCTACAGCCTGGCGGATCGCGAGTTGTACGAGCCGTTTTCAGGGCCGACGTTCTCGACGGTGCCCGGGTATGGCGCGGATGTCGCACGGCGGGCGCAGAACGCCATGGTCAGTGAGACGCACACGCTGACCCCGTCGCTGCTGAACGAGCTGCGGCTGGGCTTCAACCGCGTCGCGATCGGCGTCACGCAGGAAGGCCAGGGAACCAGCGTCAATCGCCAGGTGGGACTGCCGGAGCTGGCAACGAACCCCCGCGACTTCGGGCTGAGCTTCACTACCGTAGTCGGGTATGCGCCGCTGGGTCACGAGTTCAACAACCCGCAAGCCTCCACGACAAACACGTTCCAGATCGCGGACAACCTGACCTGGAATCGCGGCCGCCATTTGGCCAAGTTCGGGTTCGATATCCGCCACACACGGCAGTATGCGTTCCGCGACATCCAGTCGCGCGGCTTCCTCAACTTCATCGGCATCACCGGGAACCCCCTGGCGGAGCTCCTGCTGGGCATCGTCAGCTTCTCCGGCGGCGCCACCGTGGACAATCCGCAGCGGCTTCGCACCACCAGCTACAACTTCTACGGCAACGATCAGTGGCGGATCACGCCCACGTTCACGCTCAACTACGGCCTGCGCTGGGAGTACAACTCACCTCCGGTGGACGCGCTGGATCGCGCCAACCTGTACGATCCCGCAACGGGCAGGCTGACGCCGGTGGGTACCGGCGCGATGCCTCGCGGAGGTTATGAGGGCGACCGCAACAATATCGCCCCGAGGGTGGGGTTTGCCTGGAACCTCCGCAACAAGTACGTCGTCCGCGGCGGATACGGAATTTACTTCGACCAGTCGCCTCTGGCGCCGGGCGAGGGGCTGTACTTCTCGCCCCCGTACTTCAACCTCCGTTTCTACTTCCCGCTCAGCGCACAGGCGCCGCTGCTGATCAACAATCCCTGGCCTGCCAACTTCCCGCTGCCGACGCCGCCTTCCGCTCTGGCGTTCCAGCGCGACCTGGAGACCGGATATATCCAGCAGTGGAATTTCTCGATTCAGCGGCAGCTCTGGTCCAGCGCGACTTTCGAGGCAGGCTACGTGGGCGCGAAGGGAACGCACCTGATCGCCGCGCGCGACATCAACCAGCCGCAGCCCTCCAACACCCCGCGCTACCAGAGGCCGAACCCGGCGTTCGAGGACATCAACATCATCGAATCGCGCGCGAACTCCAACTACCATTCGTTGCAGGCCCGCTTCCAGCAGCGGTTCTCGCGCAACCTGACCGCGCTTGCTTCCTACACCTTCGGCAAGTCCATCGACAACGCTTCCGGGTTCTTCTCGAGCGCGGGCGATTCCAACTTCCCGCAGAACTCCTACAATCTGGCTGCGGAGCGCGGCCGCTCCAATTTCGATGTCCGGCAGCGATTCACGGCCAGCTACACCTGGGACCTGCCCTTCGGCCGTGGTCAGCGCTGGGCCAGCGACGGTGGGTTCTGGGGCGCAGTCGCCGACGGATGGCAAAGTGCCGGGGTGCTCACGTTCCAGTCCGGAAGGCCGTTCACGGTGGCGCTGCTGAGCGATATTGATCAGTCCAACACGGGCCGCACCAGTCTTGGCTTCGGCAACAACGACCGTCCCAACCGCCTTTCCGACGGGTCGCTCGACAACCCCAGTCCGGACCGCTGGTTCAACACCGGCGCCTTTGCGCCTTCGCCGCGCGGCACCTTCGGCAACTCGGGACGTAACATCTTGGACGGACCGGGGCTGGCCAACATCAACTTCAGCATGCTGCGCAACGTCTCCCTCCGGGAGCGGGCCACGCTGCAATTCCGGTTCGAGTTCTTCAACCTGCTGAACCGCGCCAACTTCGACCAGCCCGACAACTTCGTGGGGTCGCCCTCGTTCGGGCGCATCCTGTCGGCGCAAGCGCCGCGCCGCGTCCAACTTGGCGTCAAGCTACTCTTTTAGCGAGTGGATTCGAAGGCTTATATCGAACGGGCCATCCGGCTCGCGCTCGACAATGTGCGCGAGGGTAGGGGCGGACCCTTCGGTGCGATCGTTGCGCGAAACGGCCAGGTGCTGGGCGAAGGCGTGAACCTGGTCACCTCCAGCAACGATCCCACCGCGCACGCCGAAGTGATGGCCATCCGTGCCGCTTGCGCGGCGATCTCCAGCTTTGATCTCTCCGGCTGCGAGATCTACGCCAGTTGCGAGCCCTGCCCGATGTGCCTGGGGGCGATCCTGTGGGCTCGCCTGGACCGCGTGTACTTCGCCGCGGATGCGGGCGACGCCGCCGCAGCCGGATTTGACGATTCTGCTTTCTACGCCGAGCTGGCCAAGCCTCGCGAGCAGCGGAATCCGCCCATGATCCACGCTCCGTCGGCGGGCATGCTGGCGCCATTCGAGGCGTGGCTGCGGTCCCCCGATCGCCGGGATTATTGAGCCTTCAGCCAGGCGAACATCGCCCCCAGCGCGCGCCCGCGATGACTTACCTGCTGTTTTTGCTCCAGTGAAGCTTCGCCGAAAGTGCAGCCGAACGGAGGATAGAAGAAGTGCGGATCGTAGCCGAAACCTCCGGTCCCGCGCGGTTCCAACTCGATGCGGCCTTCCACTTCGCCGCGAAACAGCCGGATCAGCTTTCCGTCGCGCGTCAGCGCAATCACGCACACATAGCGCGCGGTGCGATCCGCCGCGTTCCGAAGTCTTTCCACGAGGAGGGCGTTGTTTTCGGCGTCTGAGGCGTGCGGACCCGCGAAGTAGGCGGAGTTGACACCCGGCTGGGCGCCGAGCGCATCCACTTCCAGGCCGGAGTCGTCCACGAACAGCCATCCGGGAGTGTATCGCGCATAGTACAGGGCCTTCAGAGTCGCGTTCTCTTCGAACGTCGATCCGGTCTCCTCCGGCGCGGATATGCCGGGCAAGCCGGGAAGTTCCTGCACTTCCCACCCCTGATCCGCCGCGAGCCGGAACTCGCGCAGCTTTCCGGCATTGCCGGTGGCGCAGTAAACAATCAAGCTTCCAGGGCCTTCGCCTGCAGTTGGAACAACTGGTGGATACCGGCTCGCGCCAGCGCGAGCAACTCCGCCAGATGCGGGTCCTCAAACGGCGTCTGCTCCGCCGTCGCCTGCAGCTCGACGAATTTGCCCGACCCGGTAAGCACGACGTTCATATCCACTTCGGCGCGCGAGTCCTCCTGGTAGCACAGGTCCAGCATGGGAACTCCGTCGACGATGCCCACGCTCGTTGCCGCCACCGCCTCGCGCACCGGCCAGGCTTTCAGCGCGCCGAATTTCTGAAGCTGTTTCAGCGCGGCGCACATGGCGACATAGGCCCCGGTAACGGACGCCGTGCGCGTGCCGCCGTCGGCCTGGATGACGTCGCAGTCGACGATGACCGTGCGTTCGCCCAACGCGGTCAGATCCACGATACTCCGCAGGCTGCGGCCGATCAGACGCTGAATCTCCAGCGTCCTGCCCGAAGGGCGACCCTTGGCCACCTCGCGCTGCGTCCGCTGCGCCGTGGCGCGGGGCAGCATGGAATATTCCGCGGTCACCCAGCCTTTGCCGGAATTGCGCAGAAACGAGGGGACCGTTTCCTCCACCGTGGCCGCGCACAATACGCGCGTATGCCCCACCTCGATGAATGCCGAACCTTCGGCGGTCATCAAAAAGCCGGTCTGGATCTTCACCGGGCGCATTTGGCCGGCCGCGCGATCGTCAATTCTCATTTGTTGGCACCCGACTGCAGCAAAACGTAAAACAGGAGGAACACGAGCGTGAATCCGCTTACCAGCAGAAACAGGCACGAAACGATGCCCTTGGTATCGGTTCGACGCTTGTTCCTGCCCTTTCCGGCGGGCTTCAGCTTCGCCATAGACCTTCCAGTGTTGCATGCGGCGCGCCGCGAATGGAATCGCGGTTAAAATTGGCTTGTGACCTCCCGCCGCATCTGGCTGCTGACCGCGTTGCTTGCCGGCTGCGGCCGCGATCCGGATCTGCAACTGCCGCGCCAGTTGGATTCCTGGTCGCTGCAGGAAGGCAACGTCTATCGCGGTCCGGGCGAAGTGAAAGTGATTGTGTCCCGCATGGAGAACCCGTCCGCCGCCTTTGAGGCGATCCAGAAGTGGCGTCCCCAGCCCGGCCGCATCGCGTTCCAGAAGGACCGTTTCGTGGTGGTTCTGGAATCGGGCACGCTGGACCAGAATGGATTGAACGCGTTCGCCTCTCAACTGGAGAAGGCCCTGCGATAATAGAAAAATGGCGAGCCCGGTCGACCGCTTTTACGACTACTCGCTGCTTGGCCTGCTGGCCTCCGGCTACCTGGCAGTTTTGGGATCGGGCTATCTGGACGCGCCCACGGCGGTGGCGACGGCGGTGGCGCTGGCGCTGCGCGGCGTGCTGATCGCCGGCTGGGTTCGATTTCACGTCACGGGCCGCATGGTGGCCGCCGCCACCCTCGCCTACTTCGGCTTCTTCCCGCTGGATTACCTGTACATCTCGGGCGATTTCATGCGCGCCTTGGTGCATCTGGTGTTCTTCGTGGCCATCGTCCGCGTGCTCACCGCCAGCACCCCGCGCGACTACCTGTTCGTCAAGGTGATCGCGTTTCTCGAACTGCTGGCCGCGTGCATGCTGTCGGCCAACCTGAACTTTTTCGTGTTCCTGGGGCTGTTCCTGGTGTTCGCCATCGCCACCTTCGCCAGCGGCGAGATCCGCGGATCGCTGGCCAAGGCGCAGCGGGTGGACCGGACCGGAATGGCGCGCGTTCCGCGGCGGCTGGGAGCGCTCTCCGCCTGGCTCTTCGCGGGAATCCTGATCCTGACGGCGGGGCTGTTCTTTGTGCTGCCGCGCACCGCGCGGGCCGCGTTCCAGCATCTGGTCCCGGAGAAATACCACCTGCCCGGATTCTCCAACGAAGTCGTGCTCGGCCAGTTGGGAGAGATCAAGAAGCAGAGCACGGCGGTGATGCGGGTGCGGTACCCGTCCGGCAGGTCCATGCTGCACAAGTGGCGCGGCGCGGCGCTCAGCCGCTTCGATGGCAACCGCTGGTTCAACCCTCCGGCCACGGGCGAGCCCCTGCGCGTGGAGCGCGGCCGCATTGTCCTGGGCGATCCCACCCAGCGCCGCCGCTACGGCCGCGACGTCTACTACGAGGTCCACGTCCGCGAGATCGCCTCCGACGCGCTGTTCTTCGCCGGCACGCCGCAGGTGCTCTCCATCGCTTCCCCGTTCATCATTCGGACCCGCAGCGACAGCTACCGCGTCAGCTATCCCAGCGCGAACGGGCTGCTGTACGGGGCTCACAGCTTTCTGGAGGACGAGTTCGCCGCGCCGATACCGGAGGCGCCGCCGCTGCCCCAGGCGCTTCGCTATGAGTACCTCTCGCTGCCGCCCCTGGATGCCCGCGTCGCGGAATTGGCGGCCGCCTGGTCGGCGCTGGAGGCGACTCCCGAAGGCAAGGCTCGCGCGATGGAAAGGCGCCTGCGCACCGACTTCGGCTACACCCTGGAACTGCTGCCCGCCAAGGTGCCGGACCCCCTGGTCCACTTCCTCTTCGAGCGCCGCAAAGGTCATTGCGAGTACTTCGCTTCCGCTCTCGCGGTGATGCTGCGCACCGAGGGCATCCCCTCCCGTGTGGTTACAGGCTTCCAGAGTGGCGTGTTCAACCCGGTGAGCGGCTGGCAATTGATCCGCGCCTCCGACGCCCACAGTTGGGTGGAGGCATGGGTGCCGCGGCGCGGCTGGATCACGCTCGATCCCACGCCGCCCGACCCCTCCGCGGCCAATCCGGGGTTGCTCAGCCGGCTGAACTTCTATCTGGATGCCGCGGAGGTGTTCTGGCAGGACTGGGTGCTCAGCTATGACCTGGACCGCCAGGTTCTCCTGGCCTCCCGCGTGGAGGAATCCAGCCGCAAGCTCCGTTTCGATTGGTTTGACAGCGCCTCCGGTTGGACGCGGGCAAGCGCCGTGCGCATGGCGGGCCCGGTGCGCGAGTACGCGCCCTGGCTGCTGCTCGCTTCGGTTCTGGTGTCCTTTGTTTACCTGTTCTGGCCGTCGCTGCGATCCTGGTGGGACGACCGGCTGCGGCTGCGCCGCGCCCACCGCGGGCAGGGCATCGCCGGGGATGCCACCGTGCTGTACCGCCGGATGCTCGAGTTACTGCGCCGCCGCGGCATCGAAAAGCCAGGCTGGCTGACTCCGAACGAGTTCGCCGGCGTCGTGCCCGCCGGCGAGATGAATTCCCTGCTCCGCGACTTCACCGGCGCCTATCAGGAACTACGCTTCGGCGGGCGGCGCGACGCCGCCGCCCGCATGGCCACCATCCTGGATCGGCTCGAAAAGCTCTAGCGCGCGAGGCCCAGAAAGCCGCGCTCTACTACGCCGCGCAGAAACATGTCGTTCCACCAGGTCAGGTTCAGCGGATCGTCGCCGATCATCCGCTTGCGGTAATCGTCGATGTCGATCTTCACATCGGCGGCGGTGGCGGCGCGCCCGTCCCGGATCTGCGCCTCCATTTGCGAGAGCGCGGAGCCCAGTGCTTCAATCACCAGGTTCAGAAACTGCTTGTCGCGCAGAACTTCGCCGTGTCCCGGCACCAGGATATTCACTTCCATCGCCGCCAGCTTCTTCAGCGTCTCCAGCCACTCCACCGGATGCCCTCCCGCCGCGTAGGGAACGGGGTGGACCAGGATGTCGCCGGTGGCGACGATCTTCTCCGCGGGCAGGTACGCGATGGCGTCGCCGGTGGTGTTCGCCCGGCCCAGATATTGCAGCCGGACCAGCCGCTTGCCCAGGTCCACGGTCATTTCGGTGTCGAACGCCAGCGTGGGATTCTCCTGCCGGTAGGCCGCGTACTCGCGCATCTGGCGCTGCACGTCCGCGATCTCCCGCTCCGTGTCGGCGCGGTCTTTCGCGGTCATGGGCTTGCCCTCTTCGGTCTGGCCCTTCGCCAGCCGCTCCTTCATTTGGGCGATCGACTTCGGCAGCGGTCCATTCGGATCGCCCCAGCGCTTGGCCACGCCTGGATTTCGCGTCTCGATCAGCCGCTTCGTGTCGCGATGCGCGATGATCTCGATGTCTGGGAAGGCGTCGCGATAGACGCTGTTGCCCGCGGTGTGATCGATGTGGTGGTGCGTGTTCACCAGGTAGCGCACCGGCTTGCTGGTCAGCTTGCGGATCTCGGCGACATCTTCCTTGGCGACAGAGGGGAGGAAGCAGGCGTCCACCACCAGCACGCCGCGCTCGCCGATGACGATAGTGGTGTTGCTGTGCACCCAGCCGGCGCTCGGGTCGGGATGGCGGATGACGTACACGCCCTCGGCCACCGCGGTGACGCTGCGCTCCGGGGTTCGCACCGAAGCGCCGTTAAGAAAAATGGGGATCAGCAGTGCTGCGAAAACTCTCGGATTCATTTGTGCTCCATTCCGGCGGAATTCGCCGCCAGCCGGACCGGAGCATCAGGCACACATCCCCCGGCCTGGCAGCCAGGGGCTCCGCCTACATCCTCGGCGCTGATAACGCACGCTCTTCGTGATGAAGAGCAGTACCCTGCCTCAGCGTTGCTTCGAGGATCAGCCTACGGGAGAACCCGGGTGTTCGCCACCCGAAAGGGGCGAACAGCCGGGTCCAAAGGGTGAAAGCGTTCAGGCGTTGAGAATCTGCAGGACCTTGTCCCGGTAACTGCGGCTGAGAGTCAGTTCCGTGCCGTGGTTCAAAACCACCACATACTCGCCGTGGAACCACGGGCGCAGTTCCTTGATGCGGTCCAGATTGACGATGGTGGAGCGGTGGATGCGCGCGAAGCGTGATGTATCCAGCCGCGTCTCGATGGAATTCATCGTCTCCCGCAACAAATGAGTGTCGTTGCCGACGTGCAGGCAAACGTAGTTGTCGGCGGCTTCCACCCAGTCGATATCCTCCTGGCGCACGAAAAAGACGCGTCCGGTGGACTTTACCGCGAAGCGCGAGGCGGAGGGCGGACGCTGCCGCACTTCCTCGATCAGCGCCTGCAGTTTCTGGCTCTCCTTGCCGTTGCGGGTGGCGACAACGCCGCGAATGTGGCCCACAGCCTTCTGGAATCGCTCGGGATCGAACGGCTTCAGCAGGTAATCGATGGCATGGACCTCGAAGGCGCGCAGCGCGTATTCGTCGAACGCGGTAATGAATACCACCATGGGGGGACGCTCCCCGCGCAGGTTCTCGACCACGCCGAAGCCATCGGTGCCGGGCATCTGCACATCCAGGAACAGCAGGTCCACCGGGTGATCCTGAAGAAATTCCAGCGCCTCGCCCCCGCTGGCGCATTCGCCGACGACATCGAAATCCGGGAACGAGCTCAGCAGCCTGCGAACCCGCCGGCGAGCCAGACGCTCATCGTCAACGATCAGCGTTCGAATACGATCCATTTCGTTTTACCCCCCACTTCAGCCGGTTTCCCCCAATAGACGGAACGGAATTTGAATCGTCACCTCGAAACCGCCTTCGGGGCGGTTGTGCATGGAAAGCAGGTGATCTTTTTGATATAGACGCCGCAGGCGTTCGGCGGTGTTGGACAGGCCCACCCCAAGCTGCGCTGCTTCGCGGCGCGCCGGATCCAGACCCTTGCCGTTGTCGGAAACCTGCAATTGCAGGGCTTCGCCGCGCTGCGCAGCGACAATGCGGATGCGCCGCTCGCCCTGATGGTTCCGCAGCCCGTGTTTCAAGGCGTTTTCCACGATCGGCTGCAGGATCAGATTGGGAACCTGGGCGTCCAGCGCCTTGGCATCCACGTCGAATTCGACCTTCAATTGATCCTCGAAGCGGATTTTCTCGATTTCCAGGTAGCGCTCCAGGAAGTCGATCTCGCTCTTCAGCGTCGTTTCCGAGGCGCCGGCGTTCTCGAGCGTCAGGCGCAGGAACTCGCTCAGGCGTGCGATCATCCTCTCGGCGGCGGCGGAATTCTCGTGAATCAGTTCGGAGATCGCGTGCAGAGTGTTGAAAAGAAAGTGCGGGTGCAGTTGCATCCGCAGGGCCGTCAACTGCGCCCGCGCCAGCTCGCCTTCGAGCTGCACGCTGCGGACCTCGGCCGCCTGGAACCGCCGGTAATAGTCGGCCGCCGCTTGAAACAGCAGCACCAGCGCGTAATTCAGCAGGCTGAAGTCCAGGCTGGAAAGCATGGTCTTCATGAGTGAGGACCGCGTGGGAGTGCCGTAGAGCATCGCTGGAATGGTCAGATCCCAGATGCCTTTTGTCACCGCCCCGATCAGAATGATGGCCGGCAGGTGCACCAGCACGGGCAACAGCCAGCGATCCCGACGGATCGGCAGCTTGTACCCCAACCACAAGATCAACGGTGTCGCCAGGCACCACAGCCATGCGTAAGAG
>CAYOQB010000043.1:9434-25034 GCA_964406035.1 uncultured Solibacteraceae bacterium
CCCAATAAAGGCCCTGTCCCACGGCGCCGGACGTCCCCACAGGGCCGACCGGTAGTGGACGTTCACTGCCATCAACGATCCGTACAACGTCCACGCGCCAAAAATTATCCAAAACTTCGAAAGCAGCTTCATGGAGCACGTCCTTATGATCAGACGACCCCTCCCGTTCCCCGTTACCGACCACTGTAGCGAGGATCTCCTTAGTTTGGTTAGTCTTTGTGGCGAAATCCCGCCTGGCAGGGGCGAAAGGTTTTGGACCGGCGCGAACCCCGATAGTTGCTTATCGACTAGCCGCGCAGCTTGCGCGCAAGCTCCACCAGGTTGACCAGCAGCTCCCGGATCAGTTCCCGCGACTTCTCGTCCGTCAGACGCCCCTGGTCATCGAACTTCCGGCTGGCCGAGGCGATCATCACCTCCGGGCGGTTCACCGCGTGCATGTCCAGGAAGACGAACACCTGCCGCAGATGATATTGCGCCCGCGCGGTTCCCAGCATGCTGGGCGAGGCGCCCATCACCGCCACCGGCTTTCCTTCCCACGCGCTGTCGCCGTAAGGACGCGAGCCCCAGTCGATCGCGTTCTTCAGCACCCCCGGAATCGAATAGTTGTACTCCGGCGTTACGAACAGAACCGCGCCCGCCGCCCGCACGCGATTCTTCAGTTCCACCACTTGCGGCGGCGGAGTACGCTCCACTTCCTCGTTGTAAGGGGGAATGCCCGCGATGTCGAAAACATCCACCTCCACCCCCGGCGGAGCCAGTTCCGCCGCCGCTCGCAGAGCGGCCCGATTGAGCGATGCCTTACGTAAGCTGCCGGCGATTCCGATAATCTTCATGACAACCGTATGGTGACAGAGTGGAGGGCCGCCGGAAATCGCCTGATGACGCCACTCAGGTGTAAGCCCGAGGACTTCCTGCGGTCCCGTTCTGGACAGCGAAGAAAATAGTACCGTTTTGCCCGAATCACCTGCGGTTTGGCGACCCGGTCGCCGATGAACGATCATGCCCATCGGTGTGCCCGCCCGAATCGTATTCCTTGGCCTGGCGACTCTCGCCGTCTCCACCAGCGCTTTCGCGCAGCCGGGGACGCTGCGCAAGCCCTCCTGGGCGCCTCCGCTTTCGGAGAGCTCGGCGGCGGCATCCCCCGCGAACGCCGGAGGCACCCCTCCCAAGACCGGCAAGTACGACCTGCGCATGACGCTCGAGTGGAAAACCGCCGCGGACCGGCTCTGCGCCGAAAGCAAGTACAGCGACGCCGAGAAGTACTACGCCAAGATCCTGGAAGAGCGCGAGCACGCCTTCGGCCTCAACAGCCCCGAGATCGTCGCCGACATCAGCGACCTGGGGCGCGTCGCCTTCGCGCAGATGAAGTTCGGAACCGCCGAGAACTACTACTCGCGGGCGCTGCAGATCCTGGAAAACGCCAAGGGGAAGAACAGCCTGGATATCGTGCCGGTGCTGAATCAACTGGCCAAGGTTACGCGCGCCGCCACTAACTACATGGGCTCGGAGCAGTTCGCGCAGCGTGCCCTGGGCATCGTGGAACGCTATCGCGGCGCGGAACACGCCGACAACGTTCCCGCGCTGATCAACGTGGCTCGCGTGCAACTGCTGCAGCAGACCCCCGCCAAGGCTCTGCCGCTGCTGCAGCGCGCCCTGGCGATACAGGAAAAGGCGTCCGGTCTGATGGGGTTGGAACTGGCCCCGGTGCTGGACCTGCTGGGCGAAGCCGCGCGCAGCGAGTATCCCGGCGACACCGAAATGTACTGGAAGCGCTCCCTGGCGGTGCGCGAAAGCAATCACGGCCCCGCCGGCCTGGAGGTGACCGAAACGCTCGACCGCCTGGGCCAGTTCTACTTTGAGGCCAAGTCCCTCGACAAGGCCGCCGCCACCCTGGAGCGCGCGCTCTACATCCGCAGCCGCCTTCTCGGCAACGAGCACCCCGCGACGCAGGAGACCAGCGAGCAGGTGGCCGCCGTGTACGCCAGCCTCGGACGAACGCCCGATGCCCAGCCGCTGGTAAAGGAGATCTTCAGCGCGCGGGAGCAGACCACCGCGCAGGATCTCACCTCGCTCGCCAAGCAGGCTGACGGCGAGAATCGCCTGCAGGAAGCAGACAGCTTCTATCGCGCCTCCATCGCGGTGCTGGACAAGCGGGGGCTGGTCTTTGCCAAGTATCCCGCGCTCGATCCCAACGATCCGCCCACCGCGGCGCTGATCGAGACCGTCGACAACTATGTCGCGCTGCTCAAGAAGATGAACAAGAAGAAGGACGCCAAGAAGCTGGAGTACCGCGCCAACCTGCTGGCCGCGCGCGGCCCCGCCAATCAGCGCAAGTAACCGCTACTTGTTGCCCTTGCTCAACTTGCGGAAGTACTCCGCCACGGCGTCGGCGTAGCCCGCCGGGATCTTGGTGTTGTTCCCGCCCCGCACCTGTCCGGAACGCTGCTCGTCCAGCTTGCGCCGCAACATCAGCTCCAACTGCTCGATCTCGGGCAGCGCCTGGCGCTGGAACCGATCCGCCAGCTCCTGATCGTTAACCGCGCCCATCTGCGCGCGCTGGATCTCGCGCAGCGCTTCCTGTACTGCACCGGACAGCTCCCGATCGGCACCGAGAGCCTGGCGAAGTTGCGTCAGATCGCGGATTGCCTCTCGCAGCGCGCGCTCCGGCGGAACGGTACCGTCGATCGGTCCTCCGAAGCCGTCGCGCAACGCGCCGCCAGCCTGGAAGGACCCGCCGGGTCCGGTTCGATCGCCGCCCTGGGGATCGCCGGGCTGGCCCTGTTGCCCGGGCTGTTGTCCGGGTTGCTGTCCGGGCTGGCCTTGGCCCTGTTGCCCTGGCTGTCCTTGCTGTCCCTGTTGCTGTCCCTGTTGCTGGCCTGCCTGCTGGCCGGGCTGCTCCCCGGGTCGCGCCTGGCGCTTGCGCGGGCGATCCCCGGCGGCCCGCTCCATGCGCTCCCGAAGCTGCTCCACCCGGCTGAGAGCGCGTTCCACCTGATCCTTGCCGCCCTGCTGCGCCGCATTCTCGTCCAGCGCCTGCCGCGCCCGTCCCGCCTGATCGCGGATCGCGTCCAGCCCCTCGGTGACCGGCGCCTCGCGCGGCACCACGTAAGCGCCCTGACCCCGGCGGATGGCCTGCGAGTTGAACTCCATGCGCAGCCGCAGCTCCCGCTGCTGCAGTTCGCCCAGCGCTTCCCGCAGCCGCGCCGACGCCTTAGGCTGGCTGCCCGCGAAATCGCGGGCGGCGATTTGCATGTCCTTCTCCAGGCGATCGAGCTCCGCCTTCATCCGGTCCTTTTCCTGCGCGAACTTCTCCGCCTCTTCCCGGCTGCGTCCCAAGCGCGGCTGCCGGTTGTTGGGATCGAAGGCGTCGCCGTAAGCCCGCCGCAGGCGATTCTCGAAATCCCGCTGCTGTTCGGCGAGCTGCGCCGCGCGCTGCTGGATGCCGTCCATCTTGTCCGAGGCCTGCTGGCGGCGCATGCCGCCCATCAGGTCCGCTGCTTCATTCAGCCGCTCCGCGGCACGCCGCGACGCGGCATCGCTTTGCGAGCTCTCCTGCCCGGACTGCGACGCCCGCCGCATGTCGTCGGTCGCCTGTCGCAGCCGGTCGAAAGCTTCCTGCAAACGGCGATCGGAGGCCGATTGCTGACCCTGCTGCCGCCCCGACTGCTGACCCTGCTGTTGCTGGCCTTGCTGCTGCTGGCCTGCCTGCTGCTGTCCTTGTTGCTGGCCCTGCTGGCCTTGCTGACCCTGCTGCTGCTGCCCTTGCTGTTGCCCCTGCTGCTGCTGGCCTTGCTGCTGCTGGCCTGCCTGCTGCCCGCGCTGCAGCTTCTCCATCTGCCGCTGCAACTCTTCCGCTTCGCGGCGCAGCATCTCCTGCTGCCAGCGCTGCTCGAAGCCCTGCTGATTATTCTTCTTCTGCTGATCGGCGAGCTCCTGCTGCCGCCGCGCCAGTTGGCCCAGCTTCTCCAGCGCCTCGTCGACCTCCTTCTGCTTCTGCTCGGCCGAGGACTGCTGTCCGGTCTCGAACTGGTTCTTCTCCTTGTCCAGTTCCAGGTCCATCAGATTGTCCAGGTCGCGAGCCGCGCCGCTTGAGTTGCCCTGCTGCTGCCCGAACGCCAACTGGATTTCGCGAAATACCGCTTCAGCGCGCAACATATGCTGCAGAGCCTGTTGCTCTGGCCCCAGCGCTTCCTTCCACGCCCGCGACTGCAGCTTTGGCACCGCTACATCCATGGCCTTCGCAGACTCCTCCATTTCCTTAACGAAGGTCTGGAACTGCTGATTGGTGCCAGAGAGCTGGCGAGCCTTAGCCCGCTCCGCCAGGGTCTTCGCCTGATCCCGCAGCTTGGCTTGCATGTCCGCCAGGAACTTCGCGTTCTCCGCCGAACTGCGCGAATCCTTGGACCTCAGCTCATTCGAGGTCGCGACGATAATCTCCTTTTGCCGCCCGGAGATCTGCGCGGAATCCATGTCCCCGCCGCCGCCACCACCCTGCTGCTGCGCCTGCGAATACTCCCTCTCAAACGGCTGCGCTTCCAGGAAATACATATCGGTCCGCGCCGTGTTGCGAGCATCCTTCGCGGTCGCGTACAGGCTCACCACATCGCCCGGCACAAGCTGGAATTCCTCCAGCGCCAGCATCGTCCGCCCCTGCGCCGTCTTCCCCCCGCCGCCGAGCTTCACCGCCTTCTCCGCGGTCCCGTTCACCGAGTAGTACAACGTGACGTCGCGCAGCGCGAAATCGTCCTCCGCCTCCACTTCCACCACCACTTCCTCGATCGGGCTGACCTTCGCATCCCGGCCTGGCCGCGCGATCTTCAATATCGGCTCACGATCCTGCCGCGCCTCGATGAAGTAATCCTCGGTAAGCCGCACGGACTGCCCCTGCTCCACCGCGGCCAAGTGATACATGCCGTCTCTCTCCACCGGCACCCGCGCCACCATCCGCGTCCCGTTGCCGGCCAGCTCGATCTTCTTCCCGTCGTCGAGCACCACCGACCCCAGCGCCAGCGGACGATCAAATTCGATGGTCAGTTCGGCCACCGTGCCCGCGACTGCCCGCAGGTCGCCGCCGGGATCTTCGGTCACGCTCGCCATGCCCAGCCAGGAGGGGAAATCGTAGCGGACCTTCATCCGCTTCACTCGCGGCAGGTCGACCACCGTAACGTTGAAGTGCTTGGATTGCACGCCGCCCGCATCCACGTAATACTCCACCGATTCGGGTAGCGCCGGAAACACGAACTCATAGGCGGCGGCCGCCGAAGGTTGCGGCGCCATGTTCGCTTCTTCCCACTTGCTCGATCCCCGATACTTGGCCAGCAGCCGGACCCGCGGCGCTTCAAAGCCCACTAGCCGCGCCGTCACGGTGAGATCCGAGCGCCTGCGGACCACCTTATCGCCAGGCTCCACCAGAACCTGATAGAAATCGGCCGCGCCGATGCGCGGCGTCCCCGCCCACAACCGCGCGGCGCCATATCCGAAATAGCCCGGACCCGCCAGAATCAGCCACACCAGCACCGCCGCGGCGAACGCCGCCGAGCCCGCGAACGCCAGCAGCCGCCCCGCCGGCGCGAGCTTCGCCGGTTCGCTCCGCTCCGCGATTCCCGCCGCGTCCGAGGCCAGCAACTCCACAAACGGATCCCGGTTCGGGCCGCTCTCCACATACGTCAGCAGGCGCTCCTGAAATTCCGGATACAGGCTTTCGGCGCGCCGCGCCGCCCGCCGCCGGTTCAGCGTCATCAACGGCCACAACAGGCCGAATCCGACCGCCGCCGCCACCGCGAGGAACAGCGCCACGCGAGCCCAGAACAGGCTGGTCTCGGAGAACGCGAACGCGTTCGTGATCAGGATCAGCGTAACCGTGATCAGCAGCGCCGTGCCCGCCGCCAGCGCCGCGCCGCGCGACACCGCCGCCCAGCGCAACCGGGATTCCAGCCGGCCCACGTAACCATTCAACTGATCCAGCGGATTCATGCCGCCTCCTTCTGGGGAGAAGCCTCACTTGCCTCAATATCGGTGGAAAGATAGCGGTTCGCCAGGAAGAACTCCCCGGCCGAAATCACCGCCAGCAGCAACAGCAGATACCACCACGGGCTCCACGGCCTGGTGGTCGAATCGGCGGCCGCGGCCGCGCCGGTCTGACCGGCCGCGTTTTGCCACAACGCCAGCGTCTCCTGCGCCACCGGAGTCAGATCCGATTCGCGCCGGTCGGCGTGCACGGCCACCGTCTCCCGGCGTCCGTCCGCTCGCCGCACATCGAAAAATCCCTCGCGATCCACCGGAAACCCGGTCGCCTTCGACGCCTGCTCCAGCGACAGAATGCGCTTGCCGTCCGGATCGATCACTTCCGCCGTCCCTTGCGACCCGCTGTCCCGCCGCAGCTCGATAAAACTGTCCACCGCCACGTTCGACACCGCGCTGTCCAGGCGCGACAGGTACCGGCTGATCTGCTCGATGAACGGGACGAATCCGGGATGCAGCGGGAAGTCGTTCGCCAGGTTGTCGAAGGTGGTGGCCAGCAGCATGATGCGGCCCTCGCCCGATGTCTTTTCGAGCAGCAGCGGACCCTGGTCCGATAGCCGCGCGATCACCCGCGCGTTCCCCGGCTCCACCGCCACTGCCTGGTAGAACTTCACGCCTTCCATCTGCCCCAGCTTCTGTGTCGCCGGATGCGCCTGGTCCACCTGCGCGGCGGCGAAAAAGCGTTCCCCCGAGCGCGCCGCGTAGCGCGACCCCCCCAGCGCCTCTCCGGACACCGGCGCTTTCGCCAGGGCCGAGCTCGCCGGTCCCAGGGTCACCAGAACATTGCCTCCGCCGTTCACCCACTTGGCGATCGCCTTCTCCGCCCCTGGACTCAGATAGGCCGCGTCCGACAGCACCGCCATCGCGTAATTCTGCAGCGCGATCCCCTCCGCCTGATCCGTCGTCCGGGCCTGCATCTGGAACGCGCCTTCGCTCGAAGATTCGAGCGCGGTGCGGAAGTACAGCGGCGACCGCGTGTCGCGCGGCGAGTGCAGGAACAGCACCTTGCGCGGATCGGTCCGCTCAATGCTGAACAGAAAACGGTCATCGGCGGCCAGCTTATCCCCGCTGTCAATCGAAATCTCGCCCTTCGACCATCCGTAAGGAGCGTCCAGACCCGCGAACTCCACCACCGCGCGACCCCGCTCCGGCACCTCCGCCTGCTTGCTCTGCACCACCTTGCCGTTCAGCGACAGCCGGACCTCGCGCACCGCCTTCGGCGCCGCCGAGGCGGTGATGGTGGCCTGAATGCGTACCCGCTTGGGATCGTAAATCCGCTTGGGCGCGGCGACGCTCTCCACGTAATAGTTCGGCCGCTCCGCCGTCCCGGAGGAATGCAGCTCGAAAGTCGCGTCGCTCGGCAGCCGCAGATCGGCGAAGCCCGCCGGCATCGCGGTCTTCTGCGCGTCCGTGAACAGATGCGCCTCCACCGGCAGCTTCGTCGATTCCGACAGCGTGCGCAGGTACCGCGCGAATTCTCCATAGGGCGCGCGCCCGTCGGATATGCGCAGCCCGGCGATCGCCGCCCGAGCCTCCCCCGCGTCCGGCGCCGGCTGCGACAGCACTTCCACGCCTCCGGAAAGCGCCACCGCCTGCACCGGCGTCCCCTGCGGGACCTTGCCCAACTGCGCCAGCGCATCCCGCTTGGCCTGCTCGAAAACATCGCCGTAGCGCATGCTGAAGGAGCGGTCCACCGCGATCACCACCGTGCGCTTCCGCTCCGCGCCCGCCACGCTCCGCAGCAGATAGGGACTGGCGAACGCCAGCGCCAGCAATAGCAGCAACAGCAGCCGCAGCGAAAGCAGCGCCTTGTACTTCAGCCGCCGGTGCTTCACCGAACTTTGCGTTCGCCGCTCAAAAAACATCAGCGAGCTGAACGGCCGCGGCACCGTGCGATGCTGCCGCAGCAGATGAATCCACAGCGGCAAGCCGAGCGCCGCGATTCCCGCCAGAAACCATGGAGCCAGAAATCCCACGCGGCCTAAAACCTCCCCTTGCGAACGCCCAGGTAATTCCGCAGCGGCTCATCCAGCGGCTGGCCCGTGTCCACCAGGCAGTAGTCGATTCCCGCGCCCTTGGAGCGATATTGCAGATCCTCGATGTGCGCGCCGATCTTCTCGCGATACTCCTTGGCGGCGTAATCCGGAGTCACCTCCAACGTATCGCGCGTTTCCAGATCCTCCAGCAGCACCGGCTCGTCCAGCCTCGGCCGCAATTCCATCGGATCCAGAACGTGGAACAGCACCAGTTCGTTGCCGCGATAGCGCAGCGGCGCCACCGTCTCGATAATCGCCTCCGGCCGCTCCCAGAAATCGGAAAACACCACCACGATCCCCCGCCGATGCAGGAACTCCTGCACATGGCGGAACGGCTTGGCGAAATCGGTGCGCTCGCCCGGCTCCGCCTTCTCGATCGCATGCAGAATTCGCATCAATTGCCCCTGCCGCGTGGAGGGCGGGACATAGTTGCGCACGTCGTTGTTGAAGATCAGCAAGCCCGCCGCGTCGCGCTGCTGGCTCGCCATGTAGGCGAGCGACGCCGCCAGATAGCGCGCGTAATCCAGCTTGTTCACGCGCTGCGAGCCGTAGGTCATGGAGTTGCTCGCGTCCAGCACCATCGTCAACTGGCAGTTCGTCTCCCCGCGATACCGCTTCAGATAACAGCGGTCCGTGCGGGCGAACACGTTCCAGTCCACGTGCCGCAGGTCGTCGCCTTCCGAGTACATGCGGTACTCGGCGAACTCCTGCGAGAAGCCGAAATCGGGCGAGCGGTGCAGGCCCGCCACGAACCCGTCCACCACGGTCTTCGCCACCAGCTCCAGGTTGGAGATGCCGGCCAGGACGGAAGGCTCCAGATAGCGTTGCAACAGCATGGCGATCGCCCGGTCACGCGCGCGGCGCGGGCTTCACCTCCAGGATCCGCTTCAGGATGTCGTCCGGCGTCAGCCGGTCGGACTCCGCCTGGAAATTCAGCAGAATGCGATGCCGCAGCACCGGCCGCAGCAGCGCCGCCACATCCTCGTAGCTGACGTGGTAGCGATGCCGCATCAACGCCCGGCACTTCGCCGCCAGCACCAGGAACTGCGCCCCGCGCACGCTCGCGCCGAAATTCACATACTTCTTCACGTAATCCGACGCTTCCGCGTCCGTCGCTCGCGTCGCCCGCACCAGATCCACCGCGTAACGCGCCACCGAGTCCGCGATCGGCACCATGCGCACCAGTTGCTGGAAGCTCATGATCTCCTCGGCGTCGGTCACCGCCGTGGGCTGCTCGCTGTGCGTGGTGGTGGTCATGTTCACCACCTTCAGCTCCTCATCCGCCGGCAGGTAGTCGAGCAGCGTGTTGAACAAAAAGCGATCCAACTGCGCTTCCGGCAGCGGATACGTGCCCTCCAGCTCGATCGGGTTCTGCGTTGCCAGCACGAAGAACGGACGCTCGATCGCGTAGCTGTGCCCGCGCACCGTGCACCCGAACTCCTGCATCGCCTCGAGCAGCGCCGACTGCGTCTTGGGAGGTGTGCGGTTGATTTCGTCCGCCAGCAGAACGTTCGAGAAGATCGGGCCCGGCACGAAGGTCCAGACCCGGCGTCCCGTCCCCGGATCCTCTTCAATAATGTCGGTTCCGGTGATGTCGGACGGCATCAGGTCCGGCGTGAACTGAATCCGGCGGAACTTCAGGCCCAGCGTCTGCGCCATGGTTCTTACCAGCAGCGTCTTCGCCGTTCCGGGAAGGCCGGTAATCAGGCAGTGCCCTCCCACGAACAAGGCGATCAGCACCTGGTCGAGCACTTCTTCCTGACCAACGATGACCTTGCGAACCTGCTGCACGATCTGATCCTGCACCTGCTGGAACCGCGAAATGCGGCTTTTCAGTTCCGCCGAATCGATCGATGTAATGGGCGATGTGGACATGATTCCTTCTTATTTGGCGTTCAACTCCAACAGCAACTTCTGCGCCGGCTTGAAGCCCGGCGCCGCTTCCAGCGCCAGCAGCACCTGCTCCAGCGCTTCGTCATTCTTGCGCGCCGCCCGCAGGGCCCGCGCCAGGTCGAAATGCGCTCCCGCCGCGTCCAGCGGCTTCATCCCCACCAGCGCGCGGTACTCCCGAACCGCGTGAGCGGCGTTGCCTGCCTCCAGATACAAGCTTCCCAGCTTGCGGTGCATCTCGGGATCTTGCGGATAAATGTAGTTCAGCCGCTCCAGCGTCGCGGCGGCTTCCTTCTTCAGCCCGGCCTCGATCTGCAAATCGGCGAGCTGCCGGATCGTCGCCGGCGACCGCCCGCCTTGCTTCGAGTAATCGGCGAGCTGCCGCATCGCGGACCCTTTATCGCCTTTCGCCAGGTACGCCTCGCTCAGAAACTCGTAGACGCTGCCCGCTTCCACATAGTCGGGATACAGATCGCGAATCGCCAGACCCTCGCGAATCACTTCGTCGTGCTTCTTTGCCTTGGCCAACTCGCTCAGCCCGCGCACCCGCTTCGACCACTCCGCGAACCCATTCACGCTGGCCCCCACCTGCGTGTCCAGCCAGGCCAGAAACTCGCGGTCGAACGCCGCCGGCTCCATCCCCAGGCGGCCCCGGATCACTTCCGGAGTCTGCTTGCGGTCCGCGTAATCCTGCATCATCTGAAGAAGCCTATCGTATCCCCATTTCTGGGCGATGTAGTCGCAGATCTTGCCCGCCTGAAAATACGAAACCACCACCTGGTTGGGATACGAAGGACGAATGAAGCCCCGGTCCAAGTCCGCCACCGGCAGCAGCTTCTTCTCTTGGATCGCCTTGATCACAGTGGGATCCAGGCGATCGCCCCAGTCCGGCGACACCGCCGTCTCTTCATGCACCGCCATCCCCTCGGTAAACCAGCGCGGCACCCGGTGCTTGGTCGCCGCCAGCACGTACACATGGCTCAACTCGTGCCACAAAGTCGAGGCCCAGTGAAACGATCCCGGCTTGCGCCCGCTCGGCGAATCCATGGCGACTACATACCCAAATGTCACGCCCAGCGCGCCCAGCCCCGGCAACCCCATGGTGCGCACCGCGAAATCGTCGTGATCCGGATACACTTCCAACTGCACCGGCGCGCCCAGCTTCACCTTGTACTTCTTGTTGAACGTCGCCATGGCGCGGTCCAGCTCCTGCTGGAAGTAAATCGCCAGGACCTCGTCTTCCTTCTTGTGCAGACGCAGGATGGTGGTGGGCGTTTTGTAGGTCTTGAAGTTCTTGTAGCTGTCGAGCAGCCGCAGCGAGTTCACCGTGGTCGCGTTCTTGTATCCCGAGTTGTAGGCAAGCTCCAGGTGCTTCCGCGCTTCCTCTTCCTCGCCCAGCCGCATCAGATTGACCCCGAGTTCCGCGCGCGCTTCCCACAGCTCCGGATCGAGCTCCAGCGCCTTCCGATAGTGCCGGATCCCCTCTTCATAACGCCGGTTGATCACGAAGAAATGCCCCGCGGTCGCGTAGGCCTTCCCGTATCGCGGATTGAACTTCAGGATGCGATCGATCCACTCGCTGGTTGGCTGGTCGTTCAGCCAGTCGATGGTGGCTCGCACTGCCATCGCATCCAGCGCTTCCGGCGACATCGAAATCGCCTTATCGGCTTCCTTAACCGCCTTGTCCGGGTTGGAATCCTCCAGCGCCAGGTATGCCAGCAGTTCCTGCGCCTCCACCAGCTTGGGATCGGCCTCCAGCGCCTTCCCGGCGAACTCCACCGCTTTGCTCTCGAACGAGTTGGACGCCACCAGCGCCATCCCCAACAGCGCCGGCGCGTAATCCTTGCGGATCTCCAGAGCCTCCTCGAACAGCTTCGCGGCATCGGCAGGCTGGTAGCGCTCCTCGAACATCCGGCCCCACCGGACCTTCACGTCCGCGTTCTTGGGGTCCATCTTCTCCGCCACCCGGAACTGATCGTTGGCGTCGCTGAAGCGTCCCAACCCCCAGAATCCTTCGGCCCGCAGCAACGGCAAGGGTGACCGCGTCAGCGCCTGAAAGCACGCGCCCGCCTCCGCGATCTTGCCGCGCTTGCGCTGCGCCCAGCAGTCCTCGGCCGGACCGGCGAACGCCGAGATGGCAAGCAGCGATACAACCAGCAGCTTCATTTGTCCAGTTCCGCCTGCACCTTCGCCAATTCCACCAGCAGCGCGTTCAGTTGCTTGCGATACTCCGCGGTGGCCATCGCCGCCTTGCGGTACTTCAACTGATCGATCCGCTCTTCCAGATCTTCCTTGGTGTTCTGCAGCGCCCGTTTCTCCGGGCTTTGCGCCGCCGCCCCCGCCGCGCCCAGTTTCAACAGCGCGAAACGCGACGCCAGCAATCCTTGCCCGTTCTCCGCCGACGGCGTCCGTACGCCTTCACCCTTGCCGGTATCCTCCAGCAGCGCGTGCTCGGTGGCGATCCGCTTCTGCGTCTCGTAGAACTTCGCGGTCTTCTGATCCGCGAAGCGGAACGCCTCCAGCGCGGTCACCACCTCGTTCTTATCCGTGTCCGCTTCGGGATCGCGCATTGCCTCCACCCAGTAGCGGGCGAAGATAGTCGCGTTCTTTTCGGTGCCGGACTTCGTCGCGGTGATGACCGCGCGATCCGGTCTCTGCAGCGGCGTCAGCGATGCGCCGCTCGCGCTGGTCATGTTCACCACCAGTTGCCGCTTCGCCGGAACGCGATCCAGCAGCGAGGCGAGTTCCACGCCGGTGATGTCCGGACCCGCCAGATTCAGCTTGTAATCCACTCCGTCGAAGGTGCCGTGCCCGATCAGCATCACCACCAGAAGATCGTCCGGCTTGGCCTCGCCGGCGATCCGCTTCAACGCTGCCTCCAGGCGCGCGCGGGTCGCATCCGCGCCGGACAACACCTCCGAGCGGGCGTCCGGCGCCGTCTTCAGGATCTTGTCCAAATCCTTGGCCCAACCGCTGAAGCGCTGCTCGTATTCGGGCTCGCCGCCCAGCCCCGCCACGGTGACGTAGTGGGTTGCGGCACTCAGCAGCGACGCGCCCAGCATCAGACCGGCCACGATCCGCATCAAATGACCCCCCAACGGCGCCGCAACAGCCACTCGCTCGACTTCAGCACCAGCGCCAATAAGAAGAATGCCGGCATGTCCCACAAATCTTTCGTTTCCCGCACCGCGATTCCCGCTTCCGAGTACTCCACTTCTTTCGCCAGCTTGGAAACCTCCGAAGGACGGTAGTACCGCCCGCCAGTTTGCCGCGAAAGCTGCTCCAGCACCTCGCGATTCTGCTCGGCGCGGAAATTCTCCGCCACCCCGTCCTCCCGGCGGAAGGTGATCACGTCCCGTCCGGTAGTCTCGGCGCCTCGCTGCGCCAGCACCTCCACCAGGTAGGACCCCGCCGCATCGGCGTTCCATTCGCCCTCGTAGACCCCCGGCTCCACCGGATCCGGTTGCAGATCCACCGCCGCCGAAACCCGGTTCGGACCCACGATGTTGGCCACCACGCGAGCGTCACCGGCGGGCAGGTACGTCCGGTCCTTCACCTCCGCGCGGATCTTCAGGGTTCGCTCGTCGGCCAGCAAGGTCTTGGGCGTGGTCGCGGTCACCCGGGTGGGCGTCCCTTCCACCAGCCAGCGCAGCATCTGCTGCCAGAACATCTCATGTGACTTGTCTTCCACGGGCATCTGCATCTGCCAGCGCCAACTGCCGCCGCTGGCAAACACCGCCACGCGCCCCCGGCCATAATTTTGAGTCGCCAGCAGCGGATAGCGTTTCCCGCCGGCCGTCGGGATCGACTCGGCGAGCACCACCGCGCCCGGCTTCGGTTCCCCAGGGTCCTGATAACTCAGCAGATACGGGAGCTTCTTCCAGCGTTCCGCATTCTTGTCCGGATTTTCGTCCAGGCGCGTGACTAGCGCATCTTTCCCGGCGGCGGTCAACTCCACATTGGCCGGCTTGCGCACGAAGGTGCCCTTGCGATCGGGCAGCGTCACCGGCAGCAAGTCGCTGAAAGGCGGCCGGTTATAGCCCCCATCCGAGAGTCCGGCGCGGCTGCCCAGCAGCAGCAGGCCCCCGCCGCGGCGATCCACAAACAGCTTGATCAATTCCTGCTGCGTCGCGGTAAGGTACGCCGCTTCCACGCTGCCCAGTACAATCGCCTGAAACGAAAAGAGTTCCTCCACCGTGGAAGGAAATCCGGATTCCAGCTCCTTGGGCTCGGCGATCCCTTGCCGGTAAATCTTGTTGGGCGTAGTCCGCAGAATCGAAACCAGTTCCAGGTGGCGATCCTCTTCGGCGGCGCGGCGGATGAACTTGTAGTCCCAGCGCGGCTCGCCTTCCAGGTACAGAATGCGCGGTTTGACGTTATCCACGTTCACCACGCGCGCTTGCCGGTTATTGCGGACGTTCTCTTCCCCTTGCAGCGGCTCGATGGACGCCTCGATGGTCTTGGCCCCAGCGGCGCCCGCGTTGAACAGCAGGGACTCGGTTTGCGGCCGCCCCTCCCCGCCCATCGTGACTTCCTTCGCCGCCAGCGTCTTTCCGCCATCCTTCAGCGTGATGCGCGCCTTCGTCCCGGTGAAACCCGTCTGCCGGAACGTGACCTGCGCCGCCAGCCGCGAATCGGCCAGCGCTCGCGCCGCAACCTGAATGTCGGACACCTCGATATCCCGCGCGAACTTCTCCCGCCCGAAACCCACGGTGTGCACCGGAATGCGCTGCCGCCGAATCTGCGTGATCGTTTCCAGATCGATGCCGCCGGCGTTTTCCGCGCCGTCGCTGAGCAGGATCACCGCGCCCACCGGCAGACCGGACGCCTCCGTCACCACCTGTTTGAGATCGGCGGCGAGTCGCGTGGCGGGAAACGGATCCTTGGCCGGATTCAGCTTCTCCAGTCGCTCCAGGCCGTCGCCGGCGCGGTACATGCGGATCTGGAAGCGCTGTCCGAGTTTCTCGAGCAGCCCGCCTTCCAGCACCTCCACCGCCTTCTGCCGCCGCGAGGAGCCGTCCTCCACCATGGCCATGCTGGCCGACTCATCCACCAGCACCGCCACGATGTTCTGCTGCGGTTTCAGGGTCGCCACCACCACCGCGGGATGCCACAAAAGCACCAGAATCAGTGCCGCGAGCAGGGACTGCAGCGCCCAGACCGTGAACGCTCGCGCGCCCATCACCAGCCTGCCGCCGCGCCGCCACACCAGATACCCGATCGCCGCCGCCGAACCCGCGATCAGCAGGGCAAGAGTCCACGCCGGCCAGCCGCCCAGCAGCACCACTTCCCCTTTAGAGAAGACTGCGGCCGGATACTTGAAGAAGAACTCAAACATAAGCTGAAACCACTGGTGTTGCTAGGCGGGCGCGATCAGTGCGTCATGGCATAGATGACGTAGTTCACCCAAATGCGATAGGCCATCGACGCCCACTTCTCGGGATACTGCGGCTCATCGGAGTGCTCCACGGCATCGCCCAAATCGACGTTGTGACAGATCGCCACCATCAACCTTCCTTTGTCATCGTATATGCCCCGCCAGCGCGCTTCGAAGCCGTCCTGTTCGTAGGGGCGGCCGGAGTAGAGGTACTGCTTCCCCGGAACCTGAAAGCGTTCATCGAGATCGTACAGTACGTGAAAAATCGGGTCCTTG
>CAYOQB010000043.1:25134-33043 GCA_964406035.1 uncultured Solibacteraceae bacterium
CGGAACCTGAAAGCGTTCATCGAGATCGTACAGTACGTGAAAAATCGGGTCCTTGTTATCGATGTCCACCACCGGCCGGTCCGGGAACACCCGGCTCATGGTCTGCATGAACACTTCCCATTCGAAGGTGCCGTGGAAGTCATCGGTCATCATGAAGCCGCCGCGCAGAAGATACTCGCGCAGTTTCTTTACTTCATCATCGTCCAGCATCCAATGGCCGACTTCGACGGCGTAGATCCAGGGCCAGTTGAAGATATCGTCGTCCGCGAGGTCCACCACCTGTTCCACGCTGCGCGCGTTCAAACGCGTCAGCCTGCGGAGGCCTTCCAGCACATGCCGGTCGCCGCGCGGGTAATCGATGGTCCACCATTCGTTGGAACCCCGGAAGCCTCTGCCGCCAAACATGGGATGCGTGGAATAGCGCAGCCGGCCTAGAACGAATTCGCTTTTTTCGTTCCAGTCAGGAGGCAAGGGGAAGTCGTAATACTCCGCTCCCATGTACTGCCGGAACTCGCGCTGTCCGTAAAGCGCACCGAAGGTGATCAGGATGAGAGCGGCAGCTAGGAGAGCTAAGCGGAGGCGCATCAAAAGCCTCTCAGGTTGGTTTCAGAATAACACACGCTAATTTGGACGGCGGCCAGACAGGAAAGGTATCACAAAGCCACGGCGGAATCGGGAGGCTGCGGCGAAGCGGGCGTCACCACCGGCGCGCGGCCGCGCTCCAGCTCCTCCCGCAGCATGAGAATCAGCGTTCGCGTCACCGCCACAATCACCGGCCCGGCGAACAATCCCAGCAGCCCGAACGCCTGCACGCCGCCTAGCAGCGCGAAGAACAGCACCAGGGGATGCATCTGCACGCGTCCGGCAAGCAGATACGGCCGCAGGAAATTGTCCACCATGCCCACCACGCCCGCGCCCCATCCGGCGAGTATGGCGGCTTTGACCCAGCTCCCGCTGAGGCCCAGAACCAGTGCTCCCGGAATCCAGACCGCGCCCGCGCCCACCACCGGAATCAGCGACGTGAACGTCGCCACGGCGCCCCACAGCACCGGAGCGGGCAAACCCAGGAAGGCGAACATGAGTCCGGTAAGGAAGCCCTGCGCCGCCGCCACCGCCACCGTGCCGAACATGGAGGCCGTCACCGTTTCGCCGATCCCGTTCAGCAGCGCCTCGGAGCGGGACGTTTCCAGCGGCATCGCCCGGATCAGCAGGTTCTTCGCCCGCCCCCCGTCGCGCAGCAGGAAGAACAGCGTGAACAGCGCGATGGTCAGGTTCATCAGGAAGGACCCGATGTTGCCCAGCACGCGCCCCGCGCCGCTTACCAGCGATCCGCTGAAGCTTCCCAGCCGCTCCGAGATTTCCGCGCGCGCGTCGAAACCGGAAACGTCGATGTACTGCCCGGCCCACGCGACACCCCGGTCGATCCAGGCGAAGACGTCATCCATGCCCGTGCCGGAACCGCGCACCACATCCCGCAAGTGAACCAGTTCCTGCGCCAGGGACGTTCCCAGCAGCACGCTGGGCGCGGCGATCAGCGCCATCACCACCAGCAGCGAGAGTCCCGCCGCCAGCGACGGCCGGCGCAGCCGCGCCTCGATTCGCGCATGCACCGGGTGGAACACCACCGCCATCAGGAATGCCACCAGGATCGGGCGCAGGAACGGCTCGCCGATCCACACGCACAGAGCCAGGGCCACCGCCGTCAGTACGGACAAGAACCAGATGGTGAGTCGCTGCCGCTCCACGCTCGCTCTACTGTCGCATAAACGCAAGCGGGCGGAACAGCGCCGCAGCGCCACTCCGCCCGCAAGTTCAGGGTTCGGAAAAGACTATTCGTTGCCGGAAGTTCGCGACCACTGCCCGGAATTCCGGCTGGTCTTCCAGATGCGATCGCCCCACCAGTCTTCACGCCAGGTGGTGGTTACCGTTCCCGGAGCCGGCTTATCGCTGAAGCTCTTCCCGGTGACGCTGTCGATCGACCGGCGGATGTTCTCGCCCACCAGCGGGCTCACCGTGAACACCATCATTTTGTTCACGTTAGGCTCGGCATTGAAGCGCAAGGTGAGGCGGCGATCCTTGTCGGTGGAGGCGGGGAATTTCTTCCAGAATTTGTACGCCGGTTCTTTCCACTCCGGCGGACCGCTCAGTTCCACCGCGGTGATGTTCTGGTACGGTATCGCTAAGTGATTGTTTCCGTAGTGAAAAACGACATTCTTGCCATCCAGCTCCAGCTTCCCGCCGGCGTTGGCGGGAATGCCCTGAATGGTGCCTTCGCGGTAAGCCACCGGGTCCCCGGTGGCCCCAAAAACGATAGCCGCCGCTGCCGCGGTCAGGATCAATAAGCGTGGGTTCATGCGATAGTCCCCTCCCTCAGCAGGTACTATCGGCTGCGACCCCGCAGGAGTTTAGTGGGATGCGAGACTCTTCAGATTCCAGCCGCAAACCCGGCTGGCCAGCAGTTTGTCGCCTTGCGGTCCGGCCCAGTGCGTGTCCAGGCTGAGATAGCCGTGATAGCCATCCCCCTGCAGCGCCGCGATCTGCCCGCGCCAGTCCACCGATCCCGTCCCCACCGGCACGTAGGACGGCGAGTGATTCTCCATCCGGCAATCCTTCACCACCACGTGCCCGATGCGATTCCGGGGCAGCATCACGTACGCGTCCGGGAACGGCTTGTCCCCTGACATCAAGGCGTTTGCCGGATTCCACTGGACTTGCAGATTGGGATGATTCACCGCGTTCAGGATCTGCACCAGTTCCACCGTGCGCGCCGCGTTGCAGTTGGGATCGTTCTCGACGGCGATCACCAGGTTCTCCTGCGCCGCCTTCGCCGCCAGCCCGGCCAGCATTTTCTGAATCATCGGGTGCGCCGCCACCGGGTCCACGCTGCGCCAGAACGAGAACACCCGGATGAAGCTCGCGCCCAGCCGCCGGGCGATCTCGAAGGCGCGCCGCGTCAGTTTCGGCTGATCCTCCAGCCGGTACGGAAAGTTGATGGTGTCGATGTCCGCCCGCGGATCCACCTCCGGTACGCCCGGCAACAGGCACTTCATGATCGGGGTGGCTATGGAAACCGCCTGAATTCCGTACGTCTCCAATTGGGACCGCACCCGCGCCACCTCTTCGTCGCTCAAGTCCAGGATGTTCCTGGTCCCCACCGTGCGAAGATCCGCGCCCGTAAAGCCGATCTCCTTCATCGCCGGAAGCGCGATGTCGAGATTCGGAGAAAACTCGTCCGTGGCGGCAGACAACGGGAACTTCAGCTTCATGATCGGATTACATTCTACTCTGATCCGCTTCACCACACGTCAAACCCCGCGCCATGTGCTCCGGACGTAATATGTGGGAATGAGATTGCTTACCCTTTCCCTTGCAGTATCGCTATTGGCGCCGCAGATCCAGGCTCAGGACAAGCGCGCCTCCCCGCACGAAACGATCACCGGCAAAGTCAACGGCAAGACCGTCACCATCGCTTATGGGCGGCCATCGCTCAAGGGCCGCAAGGCGGTCGGCGGCACGCTTGCTCCCTTCGGCAAGGTGTGGCGCACCGGCGCCGATGAGGCCACCGTGCTGACCACCGATGCCGACCTCCAGGTCGGCACTCTGACCGTCCCCAAGGGCTCCTACACGCTCTTCACCATCCCCGGCGAGAAGGAATGGACCCTGATCGTCAACAAGAAAGCCAAGCAGTGGGGCGCCTTCGAGTACAAGGAGGCGGAGGATCTCGGCCGTACGCCGATGAAGGTCCGCGCGCTCACCACCCCGGTCGAGCAGTTCACCATCGCCGTGCGCGACAACCAGTTGGTGATGTCCTGGGAAAACACCGAAGCCTCGGTGGCGCTGAAGTAAACCGCAAGCGTCCCGGAGACCGGAGCGGAGTGCATCTATCCTGTAAAGATGCGCTCCGCTCTTTTTCTTTTGCCCCTGATCCTGGCCGCGTCGGATGTTTCCGTGAAGACCTCCGGCGGAATAGTTGCTGGATCAGTCTCCGCGAAGAACTCCGGCATCGCGGCTTTCAAGGGTATCCCGTACGCGGCGCCTCCGGTGGGTCCGCTGCGATTCGCCTTGCCCCAGCCTGCGCCGGCATGGTCCGGAACACGGGACGCGACGAAATTCGGCCCGGTGTGCCCGCAACCCGCCGGACCCCTGCGCGGCTCCGGCGAGGTCAGCGAGGATTGCCTCAACCTGAACGTTTGGACTCCGGCGCCGAATCGCGGCGCCAAACTCCCGGTGATGTTTTGGATTCACGGCGGCGGCTTCTTCGGCGGCACCGGCGCCACTTACGATGGCGAGGCGCTCGCCCGCAAAGGCGTGGTAGTGGTCACCATCAACTATCGTCTGGGTCCGCTCGGCTTCCTTTCCCATCCGGAACTGACCGCGGAATCGCCGCGCAAAACTTCCGGCAACCAGGGCCTGCACGATCAAATTCTGGCCCTGGCCTGGGTGCGCGACAACATTGCGAAGTTCGGCGGCGATCCCAGGAACGTCACCATCTTCGGCGAATCCGCCGGCGCGGCCAGCGTCTGCTGGCTGATGACCTCGCCGCTGGCTAAAGGTCTGTTCCACAAGGCGATCTCGCAAAGCGCGGCGTTCGTCGATACAGCGATCGGCCACGCCACGCGCTCCTCCGACGGCTTCGGGCCCGTTCAGGATACGGGAGCCAAGCTTGGCTCTCTCGCCGAGCTCCGCCAGAAGCCGTTTCCCGCGTTCGTGGACAACTCAGCCGGCGCCAATACCGATCACCTGTTTACCATCGAGGCCAAGATCGGACGTCCCGTGGTGGACGGCTGGCTGATGCCGGAGCATCCCGCGGACCTGTTCCGCGCCGGACAGTTCCACAATGTGCCCCTGATCATCGGCTCCAACGCTGACGAAGGCTCGCTGTTCACCATGACCTCGCGCATCCGCACCGCCGCGCAGTACCGCGATTTCCTGGAGAAGAACTACACCGGCATCGCGCAGCGCATCCTGAGCACATATCCGGCGGAGGAGGACAAGGACGTGCGCGCGGCGTTGTCCACCTACATCAGCGATTCCAGCTTTCAGGTCACCTCCCGGCTGGTCGCTCGCGCGTCCTCCACAAAGCAGAAGAAGACTTTCCAGTACTTCTTCACCCGCGTCGCGCCGAAGGGTCTCGGTAAAACCATGGGCCTCGGCGCTTATCACTCTGCCGAGATTTCGTATGCCTTCGACAACCTGGAGGGCAACGGCCTGACCGGTCCGCAACCCAAGCCGGAGCCCTGGGACGCAACCCTGGCCAAGATGATGTCCGAGGCGTGGGTGCGGTTTGCCCGTACCGGCAACCCGAACGGCGGAGCGCTCACGCCCTGGCCCGCCTTCGAGCCGAAGAGCGAAGCCTATCTGGAGTTCGGAGACGAGATCCGGCAAGGCGCGAAGCTGCGGCCCCGCCAGTTGGACTTCATCGAGGAACTCACGGTCCTGCTGCGGAAGCGCTGATCGCCCGCGCGTGACAAAATACCGGCATGCGCTTCCTCCTGCTGCTTGCCGCCGCCATGCTGTACGCGGGCGAACCGATGGCCCGGTCCATCACCATCCACCGCGATACCTGGGGCGTCCCGCACATCCTGGGACCGACGGATGCGGCGTGCGCCTTCGGCTACGCTTACGCGCAGGCCGAGGACAACTTCTGGCAGGTGGAGGACAACTATATCCGCGCGCTCGGCCGATCCGCCGAAGTATACGGCGACAAAACGCTCGCCGACGATCTGATTGTCCGCGCCCTGGAACTGCCCCGGCATGCGAAGGCCGACTTTGAACGTTCCAGCCCGGAGTTGAAGGCGGTCACCGCGGCCTTCGCCGACGGTCTGAACTGGTACCTCGCGAAGAATCCCACCGTGAAGCCGCGGCTGATCACGCGCTTCGAGCCCTGGCATGTTCATGCCTTCAGCCACTATGCGCTGTACTTCAACTTTCTGTTTCGCCAGACTGGACTCCGCGCCGCCGACATCACCAAAGCCGTTCCCATTCAGGGCTCGAACATGTGGGCGATCCGCCCGGCCCGAAGCGCGACCGGCAACGCGATGCTCTTCATGAACCCGCACCAGCCGTTCTTTGGCCCCGGCCAGTGGTATGAGGGCCATGTCCGGTCCAACCAGGGCTGGAACATGAGCGGCGCATCCTTCTTCGGATCGCCGTTCCCCACCATGGGCCACAACGAGAATCTCGGCTGGTCGCACACCGTGAACAAGCCGGATGTGTATGACATCTGGGAGGAGACGTTCGACAAGCCCGGCGATCCCCTGGCGTACCGCTACGGCGGCGGCTATCGCCAGGCGGTCCAGTGGAGCGAACCCGTCACCGTGCAGGGCGCGCCGGCGAAAACGTACGTCTTCCGCAAGACGCATCACGGCGCGATTGTGTCCGAGCGTGCCGGCAAACCGCTCGCCCTTCGCTTCGCCAAGCTCGAGGAGGGCGGACAGCTCGAACAGCGCTACCGCGTGGGCAAGGCGCGCAACTTCGCCGAATGGAAATCGGCCATGCAGCGGACCGCTGTGGCAATGTTCAACGCCGTGTATGCCGATCGCGACGGGAATATCTTCTACGTGCACAACGGCGCGGTCCCACGCCGCGACACGAAATACGATTGGACCAAGCCGCTGCCCGGCTCCGATCCCGAGGCGGAATGGAAGGGCTACCATCCCTTCGAGGAACTGCCGCAGGTGCTGAACCCCAGTTCCGGATGGGTTCAGAACTGCAACTCCACGCCCTTCACAACCACCACCGGCCCGGATAACCCTCAGGAAGAGAAGTACCCGCGTTACATGTGGAGCGATCCGGACACGGAACGTGCGCGGATCGCCCGGCGCATCCTGCAGAACAAGCCCAAGTTTACCTACGAGGAGTTCGAGAAGGCATCCTGGGACACCTATGTCATCCTGGCCGAGACGGACATCCCCCGCATCACCGCCCGCTTTGCCGAAATCCGCAAGTCCGATCCGCGTCGCGCCGCCGCTATCGCTCCCGTGGTGGAAGAGTTGGCTGAATGGGATCACTACGGACGCATGGACAGCATCGCCATGACGCTGTACGTCCGCTGGGCCGAGAAGAACTTCGCGAACTCACGCCGCGATCCGCTGGAGATCCTGGAAGAGGTCAAGTCGGATCAGGAAAAGCTGTTCGGAACCTGGCAGGTGAAGTGGGGCGACGTCAATCGTTCGCAGCGTATCCACACTTCCGGAGAGCTGGAGCGATTCTCCGACAGCAAGCCGAGTGTTCCCATCGCCGGCGGACCGGGAACCGTCGGCATCGTGTTCAACTTCTACACCCGGCCGATCGAAGGCCAGAAGATGCGTTACGGCGTGGCGGGACATTCCTTTGCCGGGGTGGTGGAATTCGGACCCAAGGTCCGCGCCCGCACGCTGCTGACGTTCGGCAACTCCGCCGATCCAAAATCGAAGCATTACTTCGATCAGGCTCAGCTCTATTCCCGACAGACGTACAAGCCGGCGTGGTACACGCTGGAGGAAATCAAAGCGAATTCCGCTCGAGTCTACCGGCCGGGGCTTTAGCGCTTCAGCAGACGCCGGACGTCCGGCCAGAATTCGTTGAAGGCATTGCTGCCCATCCGTCCCAGGAATCCCAGGGCGATGCGCGAGCCGGTACTCGACCAGTCGGTCTCGCTGGGCACGCGCCAATAGCGGGACAGGATGTTGTTGCCGACATTTCCGGAGATGCGGGCGATCGCCAGCCGCTCCTTGCCGTCGCGATAGGGCGCCACGAACGTGTACTTCACGATATGCCCAACGCGGCCTTTGAACGGCTTGGCCGAAGTGGCCCGGAAATACCGCGGATCCTCGCCCCAAATTGCGCCCATGGTGGCCTCGATCGCGTTGCCGGTGCTCACGCCGGTCAGGCGCATCCCGTAGCGCTGGCCGAAGCCGCGCCAGGTGCC
>CAYOQB010000044.1:0-4820 GCA_964406035.1 uncultured Solibacteraceae bacterium
AACTGGAACGTCTGTCCTCGCCGGCGATGCAGGACAACTACCGCTATTTCCAGGAAAAACTCGGCGGCGCTCCGCTGCTCACAACCTTTCCAACCGACCGGCCTCGCCCCGAGCAGCCCACTTCCGGCAGCCGTATCCATACAGTTCTCCTCCCCAGGCGAGTCTTCGAGAACATTGAGGACTTCAGCCGCCAGCGCGGCGGAACCATCTTCATGACGATGCTGGCGGCGTACAAGATCCTGCTGTATCGCTACACCGGCCAGCGCGATCTCATCGTTGGTGCGCCGATCGCCAATCGCACTCGCCCCGAAACCGAGCCGCTCGCCGGCTTCTTCGTCAACATGCTGCCCCTGCGAACCGTTCTCGATCCGCGGCAGAGCTTCGAGGAAGTCTTCGCCGGCGTGAGAACAACCGTGCTAGAGGGCTTCGCACGCCAGGACACTCCGATCGAGAAGATTGTCGAGACGCTTCGTCCCGCGCGCGCTCGGAACCAAAACCCGTTCTTCCAGACGATCTTCTACTACCACAAGGACTTCGTGAAGCCGATGGGCTTCAGCGGACTGAACCTGACCTCGCTTCCATCCGAAACCCCCGGGTCGATGTACGACTTGAACATTTACGTCATCGAGCGCGCCGAGGGGCTGCGGATCAACATCGACTACGATACGGACCTCTTTGATCAAGGGACGATCGAAAGGATTTTGGCTAACTACGTCACGCTGCTGCAGGCTATCCTGGACGACCCCACCCGGACGGTTGCGGAACTTCCCGCGCTGAGCGCTTCAGAGCGAAAGCTCCTTCTCGAGGACTGGAACGCCACGCAAGTTCCGATCCCCGACACCACTGTGCACGACTGGATCTCGAAGGAACTGCGGCAACGGCCAAGCGAGCCGGCCGTGCAGTGCGGAAGCACAAGCCTCACGCGCGAGGAACTCGAGGCGCGGTCCAACCAACTCGCCCATTACCTGCAGCGCGCAGGAGTTAAGCCTGACACCAGAGTAGGGCTGCTCTTGGACCGATCGGAATCCTTGGTGACCGGACTGCTCGCCATTCTGAAGGCGGGCGCTGCCTATGTTCCCCTGGATCCGGATCTGCCAGCGGAACGGATCGCCTTCATTCTGCAAGATGCGGGCGCCGAAATCGTGGTTGTATGCGCCGAGACTGCATCCAAGGCTCCGGCGGGTTTGACCGTCGTCAACCTTCGTCGCGACGCGAGAAGAATCGAGCAAGAGCCGGCTACACCGTGCCCTTGTTCCGCCGGACCCGGCAACCTCTGCCAGGCAATCTACACTTCCGGCTCGACCGGGCGACCCAAGGGCGTGCTCATCGAACACCGCTCGGTGGTAAACCTGCTCGCTGCGATGCTCCGCGAACACGGGCTGAGCGCGCGCGACCGCGTTCTGGCCACAACAACGATCTCGTTCGACATCGCCGCGATGGAACTGCTGCTGCCTCTGGCGGCGGGAGCAAGCCTGGTGTTGATGCCGAAACGTTCGGCGGCCGACGGTGCGTTGATTCAGAAAACACTGCGGGAGACAGGCGCCACAGTCCTGCAGGCCACGCCCACCGCCTGGCGGATTCTGATGGAAGGCGGATGGCTCGGCGGGAAAGCGCTGAAAGCCATCTCCGGCGGTGAAGCGTTGCCCGCTGACCTGGCTCGGCAGATCCGGGAGCGGACCGCCGCCCTGTGGAATGGATACGGACCCACGGAAACCACGATCTACTCGATCGGCTTTCACGTCGGGATGGATCAGGAGGCTCCGGTCCCGGTGGGCCGTCCAGTGGCTAACACCCGGCTATACATCCTGGACGAGTTCCGGAACCCGGTCGCCATTGGCGTGCCAGGTGACCTCTATATTGCCGGCGCGGGGGTGGCGCGCGGCTACACTGACCCTGAGCTCACCCGTGAGCGGTTTCTCCCCGAACTCGGCAGAGGGGATGGCGCCCGAATGTATTTCACCGGGGACCGCGCCCGTTATCGGCCGGACGGGTTGGTTGATTACCTGGGGCGGAGCGACGATCAGATCAAGATTCATGGCTACCGCATCGAGCCCGGTGAAATCGAGGCCACTCTGCGGTCGCACGCCGGCGTGCGGGACGTGGTTGTGGTGGCTCGCGAGGACCACCCTGGAGATGTCCGGCTGGCGGCCTATGTTGTCTCCGACAAGACGATACCGGACACGGATCTGGAAGCCGGCTTGCAAGCCTTGAGCCGGCGTAAGCTGCCCGACTATATGGTCCCGGCAGCCTTTGTTTTCCTTCCACGGTTGCCTCTCACGCACAACAACAAGATCGACCGCAAAGCCCTCCCGCAACCTGACCGTGGGAGCCGCGCCCATCCTTCCGCCGCGCCCCGGACATCCACCGAGCGTGCTCTGCTGCCCATCTGGCAACAAGTGCTCAACAACCGCCAACTGGGAGTGAGTGACAATTTTTTCGAGGCGGGCGGCCATTCCTTGATGGCGGTCCGGTTATTCAGCGAGTTGCGAAGCCGCTTTGGAAAGCAACTGCCCCTGGCGACGTTGTTCTCCGCGCCTACCGTTGAGCAACTGGCTGCAGTACTCGACGCCGATGGGTGGCAGGCGCCCTGGGACTGCCTGGTTCCGATTCAACCACAGGGCAGCAGACCTCCTTTTTACTGCGTTCATGGAGTTGGCGGCAACGTCATCGAGTATTTCCACATGGCGAAGTACCTAGGTCCGGAACAGCCCTTTTACGGAATTCAGGCTGCCGCGATGTACCGGCGGGAGCGGCTGATCGAGCGCGTTGAGGAGATAGCCGCGCACTATGTCCAACAACTGGTTACTTTCCAACCGAACGGGCCTTACTATCTCGGCGGTTCCTCGTTCGGCGGGCTGGTGGCCTATGAAATGGGACGCCAACTCACCGCCATGAATCGCGAAGTGGCGCTGGTGGCGCTGTTGGACACCTTCGGTCCCGGCTACCCCCAGCGGCTCCCGGGCAATGTGGGATGGCGCCGGTCCTGGAACCGCCACCTCTACCGGATGCATCTGCACCTGCGTAACTTGAGGCACGCCTCGGACCGGACGGCTTACGTGAAGGACAAGGCACAGCGATTCCGTAAGCTCCTGCGGCGTTCCTGGAAGCGGTTTCTGAACCGGTGGAGAAGCCGGCTAACAACGCCAATTCCCTCGGAGCTGAAGGCGGTGGAGCGCGCCGGCCTCGCCGCCCGGCGCGAGTATGATCCCCAACCCTTCGACGGCCCCGTGGTCCTGTTCCGGGCCGCGCAGCAACCCTTCGGTATCGTCCAGGACGTGACGAACGGATGGGGTCCGCTGGTTCCCGGGTTGCGAGTCCGCGAAGTACCCGGCCATCACGGTGCAATGGTCAAGGATCCTCAGGTCCGCGAACTGGTTCCGGTCCTCACGGCCATCCTGCGCGAAATCCAGGACCAAGGGAAGGCCTCCGCCGGCACTACGCAGGCTCCGGAATCGGTCTCGTCATGAGCGCCTCAGCAATTTCCGCCAAGGCAGTCCCGCTTGCTCCCGAAGTTCGGTTCGCTTACCGCCCGTCGCTGGACGGGTTGAGAGCGATCGCAATCCTCCTGGTGATGGCACACAATGCCAGGATTCCTTACACCGCGGGCGGATTCGTGGGAGTGGATCTGTTCTTCACGCTGAGCGGCTATCTGATCACGTCGATTCTGCTCGCCGAGCACGACCGGACGTCGACCATTCGTATTTCCCGCTTCTACGCGCGGCGCGCGCTACGGCTGCTGCCCGCGCTGCTGGTGATGATCGCCGCGATGTGCCTGTACGCTTATGGGGCACAAACCCCAGACAACGCGCGGACTACGTACTTCGGCGCTGGATACACCGTATTCTATGTCGCCAACTGGGTGGCGGCGTTTCAGGGAGAAGTCCTGGGCGTCTTCGGCCACGCCTGGTCGCTTTCGGTGGAGGAGCAGTTCTACCTGCTGTGGCCTCTGTTGCTGCTGTTCCTGCTGCGGAAATTCGGCGAAGCTCGCCTGCTTCCGTTCTGCGTGGCGGCGATGGCGAGTTCCGCGCTCTGGCGATTCGCGCTTTCGGCGGCGGGAGCACCGCCTCTGCGCACCTACTGCGGAACCGACACGCGTTCCGATGCGCTGCTGGCGGGCTGCGCACTCGCGATCTTTCTCCGGACTCTGCCCGAGTCGCGCCGCCTGACGCTCGCCCGGTACACGGGTTACGCAGCTATTCCGGTAGGGGCGGCGTGGCTGGCCATTGCCGCGACGGCAAACGCCAATGCACCGTCCACATTCCAGTACTGGATTCTGATTGCATCTCTTCTGGGGACGGTGCTGATCGGCGCGGCGGAGTTGTCCAGCGCGTGGCTCACCGCGATCCTGAGCTTCGGTCCGCTGGTTTGGATCGGCAAGATTTCCTATGGACTGTACCTGTGGCACAACCCGGCAATCGCGATCGACGCCCGTAAGCTCGCCTGGTTTCATCTGGGCCCGGAGTATCTGATTCCCGTCCGGCTGGCGGCTACTCTCCTGGCGGCAACTCTGTCCTACTACATCATCGAGCGTCAGTTCCTGGTTAGGAAGCAACGCCTTTCGTAAGCCCGCGCTGTTCCTTCACTCGATCCTCGACTCAAACCCAACATGAACCGATATCCACTGAGTTCCATCCAAGAAGGTCTTCTGTTCGACAGTCTGGCGGGAGGTGCGGACGTCAGCCTCGAGCAGATCACCGGCTGGCTGCCGGAGGATCTGGACCCGGATCGATATCGGGCCGCCTGGGATCACACCGCGCGCCGTTTCCCGGCCTTGCGGTGCCGCTTTCGATTCCAGCGGACTCTGGCTCCCGAGTTGGAGG
>CAYOQB010000044.1:4830-32449 GCA_964406035.1 uncultured Solibacteraceae bacterium
CAGTGTCCCCTTCCGCTTTGAGGACTGGAGTGAACTGCCGGGCGCGGAGCAGGAAGAGAGATTCGAATCGTGGCGTGTCGAAGACCGCCGGCAGGGATTTCAACTGGAGGTTGCGCCTCCCATTCGCGTAGCGCTCTTTCGCCTGGGACCGCGTTCCCACCGCACCGTCTGGACATTCCACCATCTCCTGGTCGACGGCCGCGCATTCGCCACGGTGCTTAAGGAGGTCTTCCGGTATTACTCAGACGGCGTTCGGCCGGAAGATGTGCCGGTGATGCGGCTACCCCGGCCCGCCGAAGGCGCCGCGGATCTCACAGCAAACGAGGAGTTCTGGCGCGAGCAGTTATCCGCGTTCGAAACGCCGACACCTCTCGATGGACTGGAATGGAGGAACGGGGAACCGGCGCGGCCGAACTTCGGCTCCGTGGAAGCGGTGGTGGACGAGCACGCGACCCAGGCGCTCCGCGCCACCGCTCATCGCTGTGACGCTACGCTCAGCTCGGCCGTGCTGGCGGCGTGGAGCGTTCTGCTGGCCCGCGTGTCGGACCGCGAGCAGGTTGTCTTCGGCACTGTCCGGAGCGGGCGCGACGACGCAAACCGGTCCGACGTCGGAGTCTTCATCCGAACGCTCCCCTTCGTAGCGACGGTTCCAGCCCAACAACCCGTTGCGGAGTTTCTCGCCTCGATTCGCCGCGCGCAGACCGGCATGGCGGCCCATGAGTCGCTGCCCTTGTCCCGCATTCAGGGCTGCGTTCCGGCCACAGGCGTCCGAGGAAGTCTGTTCCATTCCCTGGTTGTGTACGATAGCCAGTCGCTTCAGCAGGAGCTTCGATCCGAGGGTGGCGCATGGAGTGACCGGCGGTTCGAACTCACCGAACGCACGGGATTGCCGCTGACGCTCTACGTTTACGGCGACCCGGAGATGAGACTGAAGCTTGTCTACGATTCCGCCCGCTTCGATGCTCGCGCCGCATCCCGCGCTTTGCATCGCTTCCGCGAAATTCTGCTGGCCTTCACCAAAACACCGGATTCCGCTTTGGGAGAACTGCCTCTGCTGCTTCCTGATGAGCGGGAGAGTATCGACCGCCAGCTCGGACCACTGGCGAATCCAATCGGAACCGCTTGCGATCAGTTCGAGGCGCAAGCCGCACTCACGCCCCATGCCGCCGCTCTCACGACAGCCGACCAAAACTGGACATACCGGGAACTGGATGAGGCCGCGAACCGGCTTGCGCACTGGATACGGGATCGGGGGATCGGCGCTGAGGATCGGGTAGCACTCTGCCTGAATCGCACCGCAAGCTTCGTAGTCGGCGCGCTCGCTGTCTGGAAAGCGGGCGCCGCTTACGTGCCTCTGGATCCAACCTACCCGGCCGTACGGCTAGCAAGCATGCTTCAGGACTGCCAGGCGAAGCTTCTGATCTCGGACCAGGCAGCGGCGCCGGGCGGAGTTTCCGTACCGGTCCTGGCGTACCGGGAATCCACCTGGTCGGCGGCGCCCTCCTCCAAGCCGGAGCGCGACACCGGTCCGGGCAGTCTCGCCTATCTGATCTACACTTCCGGTTCCACCGGACGGCCGAAGGGCGTCATGATCGAGCACGGCCAGCTTGTCAGTTTCTTCACCGCGCTCACCGAGCGTCTGCATCCGCCAGCCGACGCCGTTTTTCTGGCGGTGACGAGTTTCTCCTTTGACATTTCGATCCTGGAACTGTTCTGGACCCTCTCCCAGGGATTTCATGTTGTCCTGCACGGCGGCCCGGCCGCGTCGCGAACGAAGTCCGGGGGGTCCCGGAGCGGACCCGCATTCAGCCTGTTCTACTTCTCCGGTGACGGGTCGGGGTCGGGACAAGACAAGTACCGCCTCCTGCTGGAGGGTGCGCGCTTCGCGGACGAGAACGGTTTCCAAGCCGTATGGACTCCTGAGCGCCACTTCCATGCTTTTGGCGGCCTGTTCCCCAATCCATCCGTCACCGCGGCGGCCGTCGCGGCAGTTACCCGGCAGGTTCAGATCCGCGCGGGTAGCGTCGTTCTGCCGCTGCACTCCACCGTTCGCGTCGCGGAGGAATGGTCCATGGTGGACAATCTCTCCAATGGCCGGGTAGGAGTGTCCCTCGCTTCCGGCTGGCAGCCGAATGACTTCGTTCTCGCGCCCGACCGCTTCGCATCCGCCAAGAAATTGCTGTTCGCCGAGATGGAGGTGCTGCGCCGGCTGTGGCGCGGGGAGAGCATCGAAATGCCCAACGGCAAAGGTCAGCCCACGGCGGTCAGAATCCTGCCCAGACCGATACAACCGGAACTGCCGGTCTGGATTACAGCCGCTGGAAGTCCGGACACCATGCGTCTGGCAGGCGAGCACCGCGCGAACCTGCTGACCCACCTGCTGGGACAGCGTATCGAGGAATTGGGGCAAAAGATTCGGATTTACCGGGATGCCTGCGGGTCCCATACCGGCGAGGTCACCTTGATGCTCCACACTTTCCTGGGAGAGTCCATGCACCAGGTGCGCGAGCAGGTGCGCGAGCCGTTCTGCGCCTATCTCCGGACTTCCATTGACCTCATTCGGAACTCCTCGTGGGAGTTCCCGACATTCCGCAAAACGGACGGCGCCTCCGCGGGAACCTATTCCGCGGAGGAGATTGAAGCCGCCGTGCAATTCGCCTTCAACCGCTACTTCGAAACCAGTGGTTTGTTCGGCTCCGTCGACGACTGCCGGGAGATGGTGGAGCGGCTGCACTCGCTCGGCGTGGATGAAATCGCCTGCCTGATCGACTTCGGCGTTCCTGTCGAAAGCGTTCTCGCATCTCTCAAGAAGCTTCGGGAACTGAAGGATCGGATGCAGGCTTCCAGCGTCCCGCGGCAACTGTCGGTCGCCGCAGCGATGCGACGCCATGGCGTCACTCACTTCCAGTGCACGCCCTCGCTCCTGAGGATGGTCCTCGCCGAGCCGGGAGGTGCGGAGGCCCTCCGGTCTCTTCGTGTACTGCTGGTTGGCGGCGAGGCGCTTCCGGAGGATCTCGCCGCACAGCTCGCCGCATTGGGCGGCCCGGAGGTCCACAATATGTACGGGCCCACCGAGACGACCATTTGGTCGACCACGGCGCCGGTGACCGGCGCTGACGTGAGCATCGGCAAGCCGCTCTCCAACACGTTCGCCTGCGTTCTGGACGAGCGCGGACAACCGGTGCCCCCGGGCGCTTCCGGTGAACTCTACATCGGCGGCAGCGGCGTTGCACGGGGTTATTGGGGACTGCCGGAATTGACCGCGGAACGCTTCATGACAGTTCCGGCGCTTCCCCGTGCCGGACGCCTGTATCGAACAGGGGACCGCGTGCGGCTTCGGCCGGACGGAAACCTGCAATATCTTGGGCGGTTGGACCAGCAGGTGAAGATCCGGGGGCACCGCATCGAAATGGCAGAGGTGGAAACTGCGCTTCTGCGCCACGACGGAGTTCGCGCGGCCGCGGCGATCGCCGTCCGCCACGGCAACTCCGAGGAGATGCTGGCGGCCTACTATGTTCCTTCCGGCGGGACCGTCTCCGCTGACCAACTGCGTGCGTTCCTAAGATCGGTGCTGCCGGAAGCGATGGTGCCCACCTACCTGACTCCGCTGGATGAACTTCCGCTAACGCCGAATGGCAAGGTAGACAGGAAATCCCTCCCCAGTCCAGTCGCTCCGGCGGCGCAACCCATCGCGGGGAGCCAAGCTCCCGCCGGGCCGGTCGAGAAAATCGTTGCTGATCTGATTCGTTCCGAACTGGGGTTGGACCGCATTTCCACGACCGACAACTTCTTCGATCTGGGTGCCCACTCGCTTTTGATGGTGCGACTTGCGGGCCAGATCGGAAAGGCACTGGAACGCGACGTCAACGTGCTCGACCTATTCGCCCATCCCACAGTACAGCGCCTCTCGACTCATCTTTCCATGGACCAGACGCGGGAGCCGCGGCCCGCGGCGTCGAAGGGCGTGGACCGGGCATTGGCGCGCCGCCGCGCTCTGGGAGAAAGGACCGCGCACGTCCAATGACCAGGAACCGAACGCGTCGAACCTACGACGTCCGGGCTGGCGACATCGCCATCGTGGGTCTCGCCGGCCGATTCCCAGGGGCTCCCGATGCCGGCGAGTTGTGGAATCTCGTTCGCGATGGCCGGGAGGCCGTGTCCTTCTTCTCGCCGGACGAACTGGCGGCTCGGGGAGTGCCCGAGGAGCTCCTGAACGATCCAGCCTTCGTGCGGGCGTCCGCCATTCTGGACGGCTTCGACGAATTCGACGCCGCGTTCTTCGGCATGAGTCCGCGGGAAGCGGCCATCATGGACCCCCAGCACCGGCAATTTCTGGAAGTGGCTTGGCAGGCTCTCGAGCACGCCGGATATGACCCTGCGCGCTTCTCCGGATCGATTGGCGTGTTCGCCGGCTGCGGCATGAACGCCTACATGATGCGCAATCTGATGGCCAACGACAAGCTGATGCGCGATGTCGGCCTGTTTCTGGTCAGACACACCGGCAACGACAAGGACTTCCTCGCCAGCCGCGTATCCTACGAATTCAATCTCACGGGTCCCAGCGTATCCGTGCAGACCGCTTGTTCCACGTCGCTGGTGGCCACGCACATGGCCTGCCAGAGTCTCCTTGCCGGCGAGTGCGATATGGCGCTGGCGGGGGGCGTCAGCATCGAAATCCCGCACGGCCTTGGATATCTTTACCTGGAGGGCGAAATCCTCTCGCGGGATGGGCATTGCCGGCCTTTCGACGCAAAGTCCTCCGGAACAATCTTCTCCAGCGGTGCGGGAGTGGTGGTGCTCCGCCGGCTTGCGGATGCCATCCGCGACGGAGATTCTATCCATGCGATCATTCGCGGCTCGGCGGTCAATAACGATGGCGCCGCGAAGGCCGGGTATTTGGCGCCCGGCGTGGAGGGCCAGTCGAAGGCCATCGCGGAGGCTATTGCGGTCGCGGATGTCGATGCCTCCACGATCTCGTATGTGGAGGCGCATGGAACCGGCACTCCAGTGGGTGACCCGATTGAAGTCCTCGCGCTGACAAAGGCTTTCCGGGAATGGACCAGCGCGAACAGCTTTTGCGCGCTGGGATCCCTGAAGTCGAATCTCGGCCACGCGGATGTCGCGGCGGGTGTCGCCGGCCTGATCAAAGTGGTGCTGAGCATGAAGCACCGCCAGATTCCAGGTACGCGGCACTTCCAGCAGGCAAATCCGTTGATTCCCTTCGCGGAAACTCCGTTCTTTGTGACGGACGAGCTGCGTCCCTGGGATGGCCCCGCGCCGCTGCGGGCCGGAGTCAGTTCCCTGGGCGTAGGCGGCACGAACGCGCACGTCGTGGTGGAGGAGGGATTCGCGTCCGACTCGGAGCGGTCAAGCCGGCCGCTCCAGATCCTGCCCGTTTCGGCCAAGACCGAAGCCGCGGCGGATGGTATGTCCTCGCGGCTGGCGCACTTTGTTGAGAAGTCCGCTCCAAACCTGGCGGACGCCGCGTTCACTCTGCAAACCGGCCGGGGGGAGTTCGCTTGCCGTCGCGCGGTCGTCGCCGCGGACTGCCTCGAGGCCAGCCGGGCCTTCGATGTTCGCGGGCAGGCGGGGATCATCTCCGGCACGGCCGGCGAGCAGCCGCTGAAAGTTGCGTTCCTGTTCCCGGGCGGCGGGGCGCAACACGCCGCCATGGGCCGGGAACTCTATGAACGCGAGCCGGTTTTCCGCGACGCCCTGGACGAATGTCGGGTCCGGATGCGCGCCGCCACGGGATTGGACCTGTTCCTCCCGATGTTCCGGAGCGACACGTCTGACAGCGCGATGGAACGCGCTTCCCTCGGGTTGCCCGCACTGTTCGCCGTCGAATTCGCCCTCGCCCAGCTCTGGCGCTCGTGGGGAATCCAGCCCGCGGTCATGCTGGGGCACAGCATGGGGGAATACGTTGCGGCGTGCCTCGCGGGTGTCTTCGACCTCGAATCGGCGCTGGCGCTGGTACATTGCCGCGGCCGACTGTTCGAGTCGCTACCGCCCGGAGCGATGCTCAGCGTCAACCTCCCGCCCTCGGACCTCAAGTCGCTCCTGAGAGACAGTGTCTCCATCGCCGCGGAGAATGGAGCCGAACTGAGCGTAGCCTCCGGGCCCGAGGCCGATATCGCCGAACTGCAGGAACGCCTTGTGTCTCGAGGCATCGATTGCCGGCGCATTCACATCCAGGTGGCAGCCCACTCAGCGATGCTCGATCCGATCCTCCATGAATTCGAGTCTTTCGTCGCCCGGCTGCGTTTCTCGCCTCCAGTGCAGCCATTCCTGTCCAACGTTACGGGTGGTTGGGCGGATCCAGAGGCGGTAACCAAACCTGAGTATTGGGTCCGCCACCTCCGCGGAACGGTGCGATTCTCGGCGTGCCTCGGAACGGCCCTGGGGAACGGCCCAATGGCCTTGTTGGAGGTGGGACCCGGCCAGACATTGACTGCCCTGGCCCGCTCGTACCAAGGCGCCGCCGCCAAGTCGACGTTGTCCTCCCTCCCGCGCGCCCAGGACTCTTCCTCGGAGCACCGGCACATCTTGTCCTCGCTCGCCCAACTCTGGTGCCTTGGCGCTGCCGTGGATTGGCGCGCTCTGCACCGGGACGAATACCGGTTGCGTTTGCCGCTGCCTGGCTACCAATTTGAACACCACCGCTACTGGATTGACCGGGATTCCACAACGTTTGGTCGAAGCGAACAACGCCAGATTGCGGGCGGGCGCCTGGCGGAATCAGATTGGCTGTCGAAGCCCGTGTGGGAGGAAGAACCCGCGCTCCCGGCAGCCGCGCCCAGCGCGGACCAGCACTGGCTTCTCTTCGGCGTGGACGAGTCTCTTGCCGTGTGTCTGTCCACGCAGGGCGTCACGGTGACACGGGTAGTCCCCGGCGCGGGATATCGGGAAATCCGTCCGGACCTTCTAGAGTGTAATCCCGTATCGCGCGCCGACTGGGATCAGGCGCTCGCGGCCTGCCAGAAGCGCGCCCCCGTGACCGGTGTCATTCACACCTGGAATGTCGCCCCCGGACCCGACCCGGAGCAAACCTCGTTTCACTCCTGGCTGGTCCTGCTGCAGTCCCTCGGGTCCGAACTGCAGGACCAGCGGCTCCAGCTAGTGACTGTAGCCGAGATGTTGCACGATGCCGCGGGCAGCCGCCCCCGGAATCCGCACGCCGCAATGTCGGACGCCGTTATGAGGGTTGCCTCGCGCGAATTCCCCAACTGGTGCTGCCGCACTCTGGACTTGGACCAATGGAACCCGGCGCTGATAGCCTCGGAATGCACTTATCCGAACCCCAGTTCCGGCACAGTTGCTTTCCGCGACGGCCGCCGGTATCGCGCGCGGCTCGTGCGAACGGGAGAATCTGGGGAGAACAACATCTCGATCCGCCGCGAGGGCGTTTACCTGATCACCGGCGGCACCGGTGGAGTCGGCATGGCGATAGCTAAGCACCTTGCCCGGAATTACCAAGCTCGCCTTGTTCTCCTGAGCCGCGGACGCGACTCTGAGCAGCCCGCGAGCCGCGTCCGGGAGCTTGTGGGAGACTCCGGCCAGGTGGAAGTGGTCCGCTGTGATGTCGCCGACGCGATCGCGCTTGAAAAAGCTATCGCTTTCACGCTCCAACGATTCGGAAGTCTGAATGGCGTCATCCACGCCGCGGGCGTGATGAACGATCAACCCATCCTGCTGAAAACGTTGTCTGCTGCGTCCGGTGTATTGAAGCCCAAGGTAACCGGAACGCTTCTGCTCGCCGCCGCCGTCTCAAAACTTCCGCTGGACTTCTTGGCCTTGTTTTCCTCCACCAGCGCGGATCTTGGCCCAGCCGGTCAGGTGGATTACGCCGCGGCAAATGCATTCCTGAATTCGTTCGCGCTTTCCAGCCAACTCCCGTTTCCTGTGCTTTCCATCAGTTGGGGCGCCTGGAAGGGGGTAGGGATGACGGGGGCGTCTCGCTCCGGCTCGCTGCATCGGCCGGCCTCCGGCCACCCTCTCGCCGGAACCGCGCAGGCCCAGGGAGACCACGTCGCCGCGGAACAAGTTTATTCCGTCGCCGAATTGTGGCCTCTTGAGGAGCATCGACTATCGGACGGACGCGCCGTGCTCCCCGGGATGGCGTGCTTCGAAATGATCCGGGCGGCCTCGGCTTCATTCGCTGACGGCAAGCCCATCGAGCTGGAGGATGGACAATGGCGGGCGCCGCTGATGATGACCCGCGACGCCTCTCGACTGGTTCGCACCTCACTGGATCGCGGGCCCGCGGGGGAATTCCGCGTCAGCATACAAAGCTGGGGCGACGCGGATGCGGGAAGCCAGCTCCACTTTCAGAGCGCCCTCCGCCTGCCCCGCCCCAAGCCTTCTCTTCAGTACTCGCTGGCTGACATCTCCAGACGCTGCCGCGCGCGGGAGATCGACTTTCAGAAAGGCCAGTTGAAGACGCGCCAGGAGCGCTTCATCGAGTTTGGCCCCCGTTGGCGCTGCATTCATCAGGTGCGTTTTGGGGACAGCATGATCTTCGCCCGGATTGAGCTCGACCCGCGCTTCCTCGGCGATCTGGACGCTTACGATCTCCACCCGGCGCTGCTCGACGCCGCCACGGGCTTTTGCCTGCCCCTGATCCGCGAGTACGAGCAATCGGACGGTCTTTACGTCCCCATGTCATTTCGCCGGGTCCGGATCGACGGCAGGCTGCCGGCCAAGCTTTTCGGCTACGCGGAGTGCCGCAACCCATCGCCGGAGCTTGCGGAGTTCGACATCCGGGTGATGGACGAGACTGGTAAGGTGCTCGTGGAGTTCCAGCGCCTCGCATACCGGCGGGTCGACCCGGCCGCGGTGGGCCAGACCACCGCACCCGAGGTGGAGACGGGCCTGATCGCCCTTGCAAGGAGCGCCGGTATTCCCGCGGAGTTGGGGGGCGCGGCCCTCGAACGCGCCCTGGGCGCCGGCTCGCGCAGAATCACCGTCAGCTCCATCGACCTGGAGAGGCTGGAACGAACGATCGCCGAGCAATTCAGCCTTGCCGCGCGGAGGGATCCGTCCTCGGAAGCGTATGTGGCGCCCCGCAATTCGCTGGAGGAGCAAATCGCACGGATCTGGAGCGACCTGCTCGGGGTGGAGAAAGTCTCCGTGCGCGATAACTTCTTCAGTCTGGGCGGCCACTCATTGCTCGCCATCCGGCTGTTCTCGCAACTTAAGAAAGTTACCGGCCGGGAGCTTCCACTTTCGAGGCTGTTTGAGAACCCCACGGTAGAGTCGCTGGCGATGGAGTTAGGCGGCGAAGCGCCGGAACCCGTCTGGTCAGCGCTGGTGCCGATTCAGCCCGAAGGATCGCTTCCACCCTTCTACTGCATACACGGCATGGGCGGAACGGTAGTGGAGTACGGAGACCTGGCGAGGCACCTTGGCAACGATCAACCCGTCTATGGGTTCCAGGCCCGGGGCCTTGACGGCAAGCAGCCGATGCTGAGCAGCGTCGAGGCAATGGCCGCCCACTACCTCGATGAGCTGCGCGAGTTTCAACCAGCAGGTCCGTATTTTCTCGGCGGTTCCTCGTTCGGCGGATTGGTCGCTTACGAGATGGCTCAGCAACTGCTCGCCCTTGGCGAACGCGTTGCCATCGTGGCTCTCTTCGATACGTTTGGTCCTGGGTATCCCAAGCAGATGCGGCCCGCGGGTCGCATCCGCCGCGGCTGGAACCGCTGGCTATACCGGCTGTCCTTGCATTCCACGAATCTTCGGCTGCTGCAATCCCAGGATCGGCCCGCCTATTTGCAGCGCCTCGCGAGAAATGCCGTGAAGAGCTTCCGGCGAGCTCTGATGCGCGGCCGCGGGTCGCTTCAGAACCGGTGGCGCTCGCTGCGTTTATCCCCAGCGCTGCGACGGCAGTTCGAACTCACGGGCGAGGATTACTCCAGCGGCCTCGGTATCGAAATTCCGGCGCACCTGGTCAGGCTGCAGGAAGGAGGAATCCGGGCGGCGGAACTCTATCGTCCCGCGCCCCTGGAGGCGCCAGCCGTTCTTTTCCGGGCAACGGATCAGCCTCGAAACGCAGTTCCGGACCCGACCAACGGCTGGCAACCCTTTCTTTCAAACTTGAAGGTAGTCGACGTTCCGGGTCATCACGGCGCCATTGTCCGCAATCCCCGCGCGGCGGTACTCGCGTCCCTCCTTCGAGACGCACTTCGGGAGTACAGTAGCTGGCAGGCTGACGAAATTGAGAGTCCTGTACGCTCCAGTACTTCATAAGTCCGCCCGCGCCGCGCTTCGCAGATCTTTACGGCCGCCTCAAAGTGCCGCCGCAAGCCGGAATCGATCCCCAGAAATGTTCCCTGAGCCCCCAGACATCCTGCGCGATGTCATCGAGTGGGACGTACTCAACTGGAGCCGAATGCTGCCAGTTTGGGAACGCTCCCTTCGGAACCTGGATCCCTCGCGCGCCAGAATCCTGGCGGTGGGAGAGCGAGGCGGGGGCGTCAGCCTCTGGTTCGCCCAGCGCGGCTTTGAGGTCATCTGCAGCGATCTCGGTGGTCCGGCTGAAAGCGCCAGGAGGCTGCATGCCTCCTACGGCGTCTCCGACCGCGTACGCTATGAATCCATTGATGTTTTCGCGATCTCTCACGGCTCCGCGGAGTTCGATGTTGTCGTATCGAAATCAGTAATTGGAGGTTTGAAACTGGTTTACAAGGACGCCGCCACCCGCACTCTTGCAAATCAAACACTGGCGATGCGCGAAATCCATCGGGTCTTGAAGCCCGGCGGCGTCTGGCTTGGGGCGGAGAACATGGAGGGCTCTCCAGTTCACCGCCAGCTGCGGTTGATGACGAAGTCGAAGGTCGGCTGGCGGCATCTCGCTCCGACGGATTGGCCGGAGTTGCTGGCTCCCTTCTCCCGCCGAGAGATCCGCTATTTCGGATGCATCCCGACACTGTTTCGGACGCCCGGGCTGAACTGGTTGGCGCACTCGGTGAACCGGGCGATCGATCCGGTGATCCCCAGTAACTTCAAATACATTGCGTTTGTAACGGCGACGAAATAAAAGCTGGCCAACGGGTCCCGTTTCCGTTCCTCAGTACCATATGTCGGAGTACTTCCTTCTCGTTGACAGGTCATCCACCCTGCCTGATAATCGTTTAGCACAGACAGTAAAACATTCGATGCGTTTCCCGTTCGGAGGTGTGGTATGGACCGTGAGACCTTCCCCGTCACGGAGTCGTGGTTCGCGCTCCGGGTTCGTTCCAATTTTGAGCGCACGGTTTCGGCAGGTTTGCGCAGCCGCGGCTACGAAGAGTTTCTCCCGATGTATCGCAGTTGGCGGCGCTGGTCCGATCGCTACCGCGAAATCGAAGTGCCGCTCTTCAGCGGATACGTGTTTTGTCGCTTTCCGGCCGCCGTGCGTTCGCCCATTCTTGCTGTTCCCGGCGTTGTCGAGATCGTCGGCTTTGGACGGCAGATCGAGCCGGTGCCAACCGGAGAGATCGAGGCGCTTCGGCAGTTCGTTTCCAGCGGACTGCAGTTGTGCCCCTGGCCCTATTTCGAGGTCGGCCAGAAGGTGCTGATTCAGAAGGGACCCCTCGCCGGAATTGAGGGCACCCTGGTGGCTATCCGCAATCAGTGGCGGGTGGTTGTTTCCGTCAATTTGTTGAAGCGGGCCGTCGCAGCCGAGGTGGATATCGACTGGCTGGACCGCACCGCCAAAAGACCCGCCGCCGTCGCCCTTCCGGACGTTGAAGCCGCATACGGAAGCTAGAAGAAACCGTAAGACAAGCCGCTGCGCAGCACAGAGCATCCATGTTTTCCCGTCTGGCCCTTACACTACCGCTGTCGCTGATGTGGGTAACGCTCCACGTCGCGCTCGGCTTAGCCATGCCGCAATCGCAGCAATTGGCGACGGCGCATGCGTACTCGGCGCTTTGTGCTCCCATGATCCTCGGGTGGTTTTCGCCCAATCCGATCCCGGTGGGCTTCGCGGCGGCATATGTTGTCGGCTCCGAGGTCCTGTGGCGCATGACCGGCGCGTCTGTTTTCTGGGAAGGCGGCAAGTATGCCGTCACGGCGGGGCTTGTGTTGTATATGGTCCGTCACGGACGTACCGTAGTGCCGCCCGCGGCGGCCGCCTATATCCTTCTGCTGATGCCCAGCACTCTTCTGACGGTGCAATCGCTCGGCTTAGACCGGGTTCGCTCGCCGTTCTCGTTCTATTTATCCGGACCGGCGGCCCTGGCGGTTTGCCTGACGTTCTTTTCCTCCGTGCGACTCGCACCAGTAGAGCTTTGGCGCATCACCTTCGGTGTGGTCGGCCCGGTCTTCGCCATTTTCGCGATCGCCGCCCGGGGCGCGATGACGGCCAGCTATGGCTCGGAATCGAACATGGAAGCGAGTGGCGGCTTCGGCCCGAACCAGGTCTCCGCGGCACTGGGGATGGGGGCCGCTGTCCTGCTGCTCACCGCAATCATAGCCCGTGTGGGTACTGTTAACCGGGTCTTGTTGACGGCGGGCGCCGTCGCTTTGGGCGCCCAAAGCGCCTTAACTCTGTCGCGGGGGGGCTTGTATGCTTTCGGCGGCGCCACGATGGCCGCGGGGTTCTTTCTGGTTCGTCGCCCCGGCATGAGAATGCCCCTGCTCCTGACAGTCGCCGCCGCCGGATTGATCGGCTTCAACGTCGTTTTGCCGCGCCTCGACGACTTCACCGGGGGTGCTCTGGGGAACCGATTCCGCGACACCGGCCTGACCGGCCGGGATGAGTTGATTGAGGAGGACCTTCGGATGTGGCGGGATAATCCGGTCCTCGGGGTGGGGGTAGGCATGTCCAAGTATGGGCACCGCCGCGGGTTGGCGGCTCACACCGAGTTCAGCCGGCTGGTGGCGGAGCACGGGACCTTGGGCCTTCTGGCGCTCTGCTTCCTGTTGAGCTTTGGAGTCGGCCGCATCCTCGGAGCGGCCTCCCTTCTGAACGCCGCGATTTGCGCGGCCGCGCTCACATGGAGCCTCATGTTCATGACCAGCAACGCGATGCGCCTCTCGGCGGCATCGTTCGTATTCGGAATCGCAGCCTGGCGGCAGCCTTCGGCGGCCGAACCGGTCTTGCAGTACTTTCGCGTTACCCAGCCCCAAGCGCAACTGACGCGCTGAGGTTTGTCAAGTCAAGGAGACCCTTTGCCGGAAGAGATCATTCCTTTCCACCGTCCGTTGCTGGGTGATGAAGAGATCAGCGAAGTGGTGCACACGCTCCGCTCCGGGTGGCTGACATCAGGACCCAAGACCGCCCAGTTTGAAAGGGAATTCGCGGAGTATGCCGGCGCACCCCGAGCGCTTGCGGTGAACTCCTGCACCGCCGGGCTGCACTTGGCTCTGGCGGCCCTAAACCTGAATCCAGGCGACGAGGTAATCACCACCCCGCTGACGTTCTGCGCAACGATAAATACGATTCTGCACTGCGGTGCAACACCGGTTCTGGCGGATGTCGGCCCTGACGGCAACCTTAATCCCGCCGCGGTTGCGGAGCGAATCACGCCGAGAACGCGCGCGATCCTGCCCGTGCACCTCGCGGGACTTCCTTGCGATATGGGCGCCATCTGGAACCTCGCCCGCCAGCATGGGTTGAAGGTCGTCGAAGACGCCGCTCACGCGGTGGGTTCCAAAACCCGCGACACAATGATCGGCGGCGCCGACGCCGAGACCGGGAACCGCAGCGACGCGGTTGCGTTCAGCTTCTACGCGACCAAGAACCTGACCACGGGCGAGGGCGGAATGGTCACCACTCACGACGCCGCATTGTTCGACCGCATGAAAGTCCTGTGTCTGCACGGAATCAGCAAAGACGCCTGGAACCGCTACAGCGCGTCCGGCTCCTGGTATTACCAGGTTCTCGAACCAGGCTTCAAGTACAACATGAGCGACATCCAGGCGTCACTGGGCATCCACCAACTGCGTAAACAGGAGGAATTCATCACGGCGAGGCGCCGGATCGCGAGCTACTACCGTGAATCCTTCCGCGATCTGGACGAGATCGAGCCCCCGGCGGACCGGCCCGAAGATCGCCACTCGTGGCACCTGTATTTCCTGAGGCTCCGTCCGGAGGCTCTCCGGTTTGGACGCGACGAGTTTATCGCTAGGCTGAAGGAGCGCGGAGTTTCCACCAGCGTCCACTTTATTCCGATTCCGCTTCATCCGGCCTATCGGGAACTCGCGGCCGAGCCGCGGAATCAGTGTCCTGAGGCAATTCACCTGTACTCACGAACCTTGTCGCTCCCGCTTTTCCCAGGGCTCACCGAAGGTGAGCTGCGGCGGATCGCCAGCGCGGTCCGATCCGTGGTGATGGAAGGAAGGCAGGTCGCCGTTCACGCCGTGGCCGCGCGATGAAGGGGTTTCCGATGAAGAAAAAAGGACCCGACCGTATTTCCCCGCTCCTCCGCCGCTTTTTCGTCGGAATGCTGCTGGCCGCCGCGCTCGCGGTAAGTCCCGCCGCCGCGTTCCTTCTGCGGTTCGACTTTATCATTCCAGGCGGCGAGGTGAATCACCTTCGCACCTCGATCGCCCTGGCGGTCACCTTGAAGCTGGTGGTTCTGCTGATGTTCCGCGTCCATCGCGGATGGTGGAGCCTGGTGGGAGTCGCGGACCTTCAGCGCGTGCTCGCCGGCTCCGCTTCGGCGTCCTGCTTGTGGGCCGGGGCGCTGTACCTGATTCACGGTCCGAACTTCCCCCGCTCCGTGCTGCTGATCGACTTCATGCAAACCACCAGCCTGATCCTTGCTGCGCTCATGACCCGGCGCTTCCTTAATGAGGGCCTCTCCGGCTGGCGCGCGAAGAGCCAGTTGAAAGGCGTGCTCATCTACGGCGCCGGATGGGCCGGCTGCGCCTTGACGAGGGAGATCCGCGCGTATCCGCGGCTCGGATACTGGGCGCTGGGTTTTGTTGACGACGACCCGTCCAAGCGCGGCGAAATCCTTTCTGGTGTGCCGGTGCTCGGCAGTGGGCGCGACATCCCGGCCATTGTCCGCAACCTCAGCCGCAGACGGCCGGCGCCCGCCGAAATCCTGATTGCGCTTCCCTCGGCCAGTTCCGCGGAGATGCGGGCCGCAATCGCATATTGCCGCAAATCGGGACTGCCTGTCCGGACACTTCCCAGCATGGGCAGCCTGATCCAGGATCGCAACCTCAGCCGCCAGGTCCGGGACGTCTCCCTCGAGGATCTGTTATGCCGCGAAAGTGTGACCCTGGAAGTCGACCGCATCCGGGAGTGTGTGGAAGGCAAGGCGGTCCTGGTGACCGGCGCCGCCGGATCCATCGGCTCGGAACTCTGCCGGCAGATCTGCTCCTTCCACCCAGAACGCCTGGTGCTGTTCGATCAGGCCGAAAGCGACCTCTTCCGAACCGACCTGGAGCTTCGCAAGTTGTTTCCCAATACTGTGATCTTGCCGCTCATTGGGGATGTTCGGAGCGCGGCGCGGGTGCAGCAGGCGATCCGCGAGAACACGGTCGCGCTGATCTTTCATGCCGCTGCCTACAAGCATGTTCCTCTCATGGAGGCGAATGCCGTCGAGGCGGCGCACGCGAATGTGCTGGGAACGTGGAACATTTTCCAAGCCGCCCAGCAGTGCGGAGTAGAGAAGGTGGTTCTGATCTCCTCCGACAAGGCTGTAAACCCGAGCAACGTAATGGGCGCTACCAAGCGCGCGGCGGAGCTTCTCTCCGCGGCGGTCGAGTCCGGGGCGGAGCTATCAACCCAGTACGCCGCTGTTCGTTTCGGCAACGTTCTGGGAAGCAACGGCAGCGTCACGCCGATCTTCCGGGAGCAGATCGCCGCGGGCGGACCCGTCACCGTGACGCATCCCGAGATCCGGCGGTATTTCATGACCATTCGCGAGGCCGTGCAGTTGGTCCTGCAGGCAATGACCATGAGCCAGGGTGGCGAGATCTTCGTGCTGGACATGGGGGAGCCGGTGAAGATTGTCGATCTGGCCCGCAACATGATCCGCCTTTCCGGGTTCGTGCCCGATGTCGACATTCCCATTCAGTTCACGGGACTGCGGCCCGGCGAGAAACTGTTCGAGGAGTTGATCTCCGAAGGGGAGGACATCCTCCCTACCTACCACGAGAAGATCAAGATCTTCGGGGGGCCCAAGCCTCCCCCGCACTCCGTGCGTAGATGGATCGAGGATCTGCGGTACTTCATTGACGCGCGGGATGACCTGCGGGTCGTCCTGCACCTGAAGGACTTCGTTCCCGAGTATGAGATCAGCGCCGAACTGCGGAAGCACCTGGGGATGCGCCAGGACTCCGCTAGTCTGAAATCGCGGTCCGCGGCCGTATAACCAATCGGATGAGAAATACAGCACCTGATCCGGGAGATACGGTGACGCCATTCAGGCCGCCGTCGCCTGCCGTCTCCGTCAGGGATCTGCGCCTGTGCTTCGCGGGCCCGATGGTGGGCCGGCGTCCCGGCTATGTCACCACCCAGGGTCAGATTCTGTCGGAGTTGATGGCCCGCGAGGGAGCCCGCGTGATCTCCGTATCGGCCCTTCCTAACCGGTATATGCGCGCCGCGGAGATTCTCCTGACGCTCACCCGCCGCCTGCGTGAAGTGGATGCTGTTTTCATTGACATCTACGGCGGACCCAGCTTCCTTATCGAAGATGCCGCGAGCGCGTTGGCAAGCAAGTATGGCTGTCCCATCGTCATGGTGCTCCACGGTGGAGCTTTGCCGGAATTCATGGCCAGCCGCACGGCCTGGGTACGCCGCGTCCTTGGCCGCGCCGCCAGGCTGGTAGCCCCCTCGAAATATCTGGCTAGGGCCGTGGCCCCGCTGGGCTTCAGTGTGGACGTAATCCCAAATGTGATTGAGCTGAGCGACTACCCCTTCCGCCGCCGCTCCAAACTCGCCCCCAGGCTGTTCTGGATGCGCGCCTTCCATCCGATCTGGAACCCCGAACTCGCCATCCGGGTCCTGGCCCTGCTGCGGCCTGATTATCCCGATGCCACTCTGGTTTTGGCCGGACAGGAGAAAGGATCCCTGAGTTCGATGAGGCAACTTGCCGCCGATCTCGGTCTGTCGGAAGCGGTCGAGTTTCCCGGCTTTCTCGGCAGGGAAGACAAAGCCTGGTACGGAGACCGGGCCGATATCTACCTCAACACCAACCGCATCGACAACATGCCTGTTTCCGTCGTGGAGGCATGCGCCATGGGCCTTCCCGTGGTCGCGACGGACGTGGGCGGCATTCGTGATCTCCTGACGCACGAGGAAACCGCCCTGCTGACTCCCGACAACGACGACGCGGCCATGGCCGGAGCGGTGAGGCGACTGCTTACGGACCAGGGCCTCGCCTCTGCTCTTTCCAGCAATGGCCGAACCCTCGCGGCCCGGTCTGCCTGGGAGAATGTGCTGCCGCGGTGGCGGCAGGTGCTCGCCGATGTTTGCGGTAAGAACTGAAACCTGGAGACTAACCCGTGTGCGGATTCGCAGGAATAGCCAGCCGGCAACCTTATCCTCCAATTGAGCTTTCTCGCCTGGTGTCCATGCGGGACACTCTTCACCATCGCGGTCCGGATGATGCGGGCTGCTTCCTGGCTCCCGGTATCGCACTGGCTTCCCGCCGCCTCGCCGTTCTCGACCTGAGCCCCAGGGGCCATATGCCCATGACTTCGCCGGACGGCAGGTACACGATCGCATACAACGGTGAGGTCTACAATTATCGGGATCTGCGGCAAAACGCGGCCGCAAGAGGCTATCGCTTTCAGTCGGACACCGACACGGAAGTGTTGCTTGCGCTTTACGAGCAGCGCGGGCCGGAGATGCTCTCATCTCTGAATGGAATGTTCGCCATCGCGATCTGGGACTCCACCGAGCAGACTCTGTTCCTCGCCCGCGACCGGCTGGGCGTGAAGCCAGTCTACTACCACCGATCCACAGACGCGATCGTTTTCGGTTCCGAGGAGAAAGCTCTCTTTGACGCGGGCGTACCCGCCGAATTCGATAGCGGCACGCTGGCCGAATTGTTGTGTTTTCGCTATGTCGCCGGCGCCCGCACTCCGTTTCGCGGAGTTGAGCGGCTGCTGCCCGGCCATTACCTGACATGGAAGCGCGGGGACCTGTCAATACGCAGGTGGTGGCGGCTGGGTGACGCCACACCCGCCCCTCCGGAGAACGCCGCATCCTGGTACCGGAATACCTTCGACGATTCCGTCGCACTGCGGACCATCAGCGATGTCCCGGTGGGCGTGCTCCTCAGCGGTGGCTTGGACTCCAGCGCGGTCGCCTCTTCACTGGCCGCCCGCAGCCAGGAACAGCTCTCCAGCTTCACCGTGCGTTTCCCGGAATCGCCCCGCCACGACGAGGGTCCCGCCGCCGCCGCATTCGCCGAACATTGCGGCCTCCGCCATCACGAAACGGTGGTGAAGGGAGAGGATCTGATGCCCCTCCTGCGCGAGGCGACCTGGCTTAACGACGAACCTCTGGCGCATGCCAACGCGGTTCATCTCCTGGCGGTATCCCGGTACGCGAAGAATTTTGTCACCGTACTGCTTTCGGGCGAAGGCGGCGACGAGACTCTCGGCGGCTACGTGCGATACAAACTGCTTCGCGCCGGAGCCTGGATTCCGCCGGTAGCCTTTCCGGAGGCATTTCTCAACTGGAACCGTCTGCCGCGGCGTCTTTACAAGACGGCGCAGTTCCTGGGCATGGATTCCCTCGCCGACCGGGTCCTGATGAACTCCTGTGATGTCTTCCCCAGTGAACTGCGCGAGGCCGGGTGCGAGGCTACCCTGGATCTCAACCATCGGGCTAGCGTCCTGGACGGCGCCCGGCAACTCTTCCCGCGCGATCTGCTCCGGCAGGGTATGATCTACGACCAGCAGACGTTTCTGTGTTCCGTGCTGGACCGAAACGATCGGATGACCATGGGCGCGTCCATCGAGTGCCGGGTGCCGTTCCTCGACTACCGGATTGTCGAGCAAGTGGCCCGCATGGATTCGCGCCACTTGTTTCCCGGAAGGGGAACCAAGCCTCTGCTGAGAGTCGCCATGCGCTCGCGACTGACGCCGGAAACCCTGCGTCACAAGAAATGGGGCTTCGGCGTTCCCTGGTCCGAGCACCTTAGAAGAGTTCCAGAGTTGCAGGACCTTGTTGTGAACCTGCCGTCCCAGCCCCTGATTCGCGATCACTTCGATCCTCGCCTGCTGCGCCGAGCCGTTGCTTCCTTCCTGTTATCCGACGGCCGGCACGAGGCTTTGATTCTTCAACTGGTGATGCTGGCGATCTGGGCGCAAGTGGTGTCCGAAGAGCATCGCAGCCCGGCGGAGCAGATGTTGATCTCCAGAGACGCACGGTCCTAACAATGCTGGACATTGTTCACAATCTCTACTACGGTCTTCCGGGCCCTGTCCGGAATCTCGCCGCCAGCTTGTACGGCTACCGCCTCAAGAACGAGCGCTACAACGCCGGAACCGAGGAACTGGTGGCCCAAGCGCTGGAGCGCGAACATTGGAGCGCGGCACGCTGGCAGTCCTGGCGGGAGGAGCGTCTGGCGGAACTGCTTCATCGCGCTTCCCACAAGGTCCCCTATTACCGCGAGCAATGGCGCCTCCGGCGGTTGAAAGGCGATCGCTCCGCACAGGATGTTCTGGACAATTGGCCCGTGCTGGAGAAAGCAACCGTGCGCGAGAACGGCGACGCTCTCCTTTCCGAAGAGGAAAACCGCCACACTCTTCTGGAAGAGTTCACCAGCGGGAGCACCGGCTCCCCCTTGCGGCTGTGGTTCAGCAGACAGTCACAGCGCGAGTGGTACGCGCTTTCCGAGGCGCGCTGGCGAAACTGGTACGGGGTGACCCAAAATCACCGGTGGGCGATCCTTGGCGGCAGGATGGTGGCGAAGTTCACTCAGACCAAGCCCCCCTTCTGGGTTTGGAACGCTCCCATGCGGCAGTTGTACATGTCGTCTTACCACCTTTCTCCGCGTTTCCTGCCCTGGTACCTGGAGGAACTGCGGACGCGCCGGATCGACTACCTTTACGGCTACTCGTCCTCTCTCGCGGCTCTCGCGCATGCCGCCGTAGAGCGCGGTCTGAAGCACCCGATGATGGTGGCGATTTCCAACGCGGAACCACTCTACGAGCATCAGCGCGCCGTGATTCGCGACGCTTTTTCCTGCCCGGTCCGCGAGACCTACGGCCTGTCTGAGAAGCTCGCCGCCGCCAGCGAATGCGAGCACGGGATGCTCCACCTCTGGCCGGAAGCCGGGCTTCTGGAAGTCGACGAGAACCGCAACCTGATTTCTACAGGCCTGCTGAACTCCGCAATGCCTCTCATCCGGTATCGCACGGGCGACCTCGCCCGCTTCGCAACCTCCACGGCGCCCTGCCCATGCGGCCGGAACCTGCCCCGCATCCAGTCCATCGAAGGCCGCGCGGACGACGTGCTGTTGACGGCGGACGGCCGCCAGATCGGCCGCCTCGATCCCCTCTTCAAGGGCGATCTGCCCGTGCGCGAGGCGCAGATCGTCCAGGAAAGCCTGCGGAACGTGACTCTGCGTTGTGTGCCCGGGGCCGGCTACCAGCCGGTGCACGGCGAGAGGCTGGTCTCTCTTATCCGCGAGCGCATGGGCGACGTGAATGTTCGTATCGAGTGCGTCACGCAGTTGGAGCGGGGAGCCAACGGCAAACTCCGGGCGGTCGTTAGCCTGTTGGGTAAGGGAACAGTGTAACTCCGCGATGCCTGAGCCAAGGATTTCCGTTGTCATTCCCTGCCGCAATGAGCGGCATCACCTGATTGCCTTGCTCGATTCCCTTTCGGGCCAGGAACTGAACGCCTCGGATTGGGAAATTCTGGTCGCCGACGGGGAGAGCAATGATGGCACCGCGGAGGCCTTGGTCCGGGAAGCTGGCCTGCGAGGCCTTCCACTTCGCGTACTGAACAACCCCGACCGGATCGCTTCCGCCGGTCTCAACCTGGCGATTCGGGCAGCGCGGGGCGAGTTCATTCTCCGCATGGACGCGCATTCTGAGTACGCCCCGGATTATGTCCGGCGGTGCGTGGAGACGCTGGAACGCACCGGCGCGGACAACGCCGGCGGTCCGGCGCGCACCCGCGCGAAAGGTTATGTCGCGAGGGCGATCCAGGCGGCTTATCACTCGCCGCTGTCCAGTGGCGGATCCCGTTTCCACGATGATCGCTACGAGGGTTGGATCGACACAGTGCCTTACGGATGCTGGCGGCGAACAACCTTGGATCGCATCGGCCTCTTCGATCAGGAACTGGTCCGTAACCAGGACGACGAACTGAACCTTCGTCTTGTCCGTGCTGGAGGCCGGATCTGGCAGGATCCTCAGATTCAGTCTTGGTACTGGACCCGGTCCCGCTTCGGAGCGCTCGCCCGCCAATACTTTCAGTACGGATTCTGGAAAGTGCGGGTGATACGCAAGCATCGGCTGCCGGCTTCACCTAGGCACCTCGCCCCGGGCGCTTTTGTTCTGTTGTGCCTGTCACTCCTGATGGTCGCCACGGTCCTCGGAGCAGCGGGAATGAACTGGATTCCGGCCGCCATGACCCTCGGCTTCATCGCTTCCGCCTACGCGGCCGTTCTAATCGGCGCATCCATTGCGGCCGGCGCGAAGCACGGGTGGGATCTTATCCCCGTTCTGCCGCTTGCATTCGCCATCTTCCATTGGTCCTACGGCTTGGGATTCGTGGCCGGCCTCGCGTTCTGGACAGGACGGCGAACCGGCGCGAACCCTGGCCGGGTGTTCACGGGATTGTCGAGATGATTCGCGCCCTCGATATCTTGCTCGCTTCGCTGCTGCTGGCGTTCCTTGCCATTCTCTTCCCTGTTGTCGCTGTAGCTATTAAACTCAGCAGTCCGGGTCCAATCCTGTACCGCGCGCGCCGTGTGGGCCTGAATGGGCGCGAGTTCACGATGCTCAAGTTCCGCACCATGGCTGTTCGGGACCGCGCCGGAAGCCCGATCACCGCCGCAAGCGATCCGCGAGTGTTCCGCGTGGGCGCGCTGCTCCGGATGCTCAAGTTGGACGAGTTTCCACAGGCCTGGAACATCCTCATCGGAGACATGTCCGTCGTTGGACCACGGCCGGAAGATTCCGGCATCGTGGACCAGCATTACCGCGTCGAGGATCGAAAGGTTCTCGCCGTCCGTCCCGGACTGTCAAGCCCGGGTACGATCTACTACTACCTGTATGTAGAACCGAGCCTCTCAACCCGCTCGGCGGAAGCCGACTACGTAACTTCCGTTCTTCGCAACAAAATCGCACTGGATATGGCGTGGGTCGAAGGCCGCAACCTGCGGGCCTATGTCTCCATCCTCGTCAGGACCCTTGGCGCTATCCTGGCCATCGCCACCGGCAGCACCCTCCGTCCTCCCCTCCCTGAGCTCGATCGCTTGCGGGGGCGCGCACCTGGCTTGGCTGACCCCGCATGACTTACCCCGTGCAAATGCAAACCCGCGAGCTGTCGCCGGCGGAATGGCGGTGCTGGTTCCTTCACGAATCGAATCCGGATTCCGGCCTTCTAAACCACTCCTGGCTGATTCGGCTTCAGGGCTCGTTGGACGAGAACACGGTGACGCACTCATTGGATGCTCTGCTTCCCGTCCCCTGTGGCTTCCGCTGGCGTTTTCCGCTGGCCGGCGAACGGCCCTCTGCCACTCCCAGGCCACGGATTGCGGTCCAATGGCGTCGCGTCGACCTGGACGCAGCGGACACGCTGCGGGAGGCGTGTCGCCGGGAAGCCGCCGAACCGTTCCGCCTGGACACCGGTCCGGCATTGCGCCTGGTGCACTATTTTCTTGCTGGGGAAACCGCTGGGCTGCAGCTTACGTGGCACGCGATTTACGCCGGTCCGTCAGCCCTCCCGATCCTCGTGAACGCCATCGCGGGTCAACAGACGGCCCTACCGGGATCGCGGGAACTTATACCTGGAGATGGCCGCGCTTACTGGCAGTCCCAACTGGCCGACCTTCCCTCCGGCAAGCTCCCGCTCGATCGTCGCGGCCCCGCGGACAGCATCTCCGCTGGCTTGGTGGTCCTCAATCTGCCGCCCGAAGTGCTCAGCCAACTTCCCCTCGAATCGGAAGCGGCGCGGGCGGTTCTTACCGCTGCCACCGCAACCCTACTGGCGAGAATCACAGGGGAGCCGGAGTGTGGATTGATCTGGACGGGCGAGCCGCAGGTCGATTTCCATCCAAAGTGCGTTGAGAATCCCCTGCCTCTCCGTATCCACGTCGGCCAGGACGCCACTTTTGAGAACTTGACTGCGCATGCTCGTGACGTGCTTTCCCGGACGCGACTGCATGCCGGAACACCGTTCGACGAACTGGTCCGTGCCTACTGGCAGGGGGGCCCTCATGGTTTCCCGTTCGCGGACGCCTCCATCGACTTTCAGCCGGACCCTGCCCCATCGCCTGGCTTGGCCGCCGAGTGCGAGCCGGTCCTGCCACCGGCCATAGAAACCAGCGTTGCCTTCCGCTGGGAGGAATCGCGAGGCGCGCTGAGGTGCTTAATCCGCTACAGGACCTGCCTGTTCGAACAGGACACAGTTCAGCGTTGGAGCCAGTACCTCGTGACCTTGCTTGCAGCAGCCCTGCGGAACCCGAAAGAGCTCGCCTGGGAGTTGCCGCTGGGGGCGGCAAAGTCCGCGGACACAGTCGTGACCTTGCCGAAGGCGCCGGACCTCGGAACCGCGATCGACCAGGCATTGCTGAGCGCGCCGCACTCCATTGCAATTCGTTGCGGAGATGCGTCGATTACGCGGGCCGGGGTCGATTCCCAATCGCAAGCGTTGGCTGCGAGGCTGCGCTCCATGGGAGCCGGTCCCGAATTCCGGGTCGCCATCTGCCTGGAGCGGTCTCTCTCCATGGCAGTTTGCATACTGGGTGTTCTGCGGGCAGGCGCTTGTTTCGTACCACTGGATCCCCGTTACCCCCGGGAACGCCTGCGGCTCATCGTGGAGGATTCCGGAGCACAAGTTCTGATTACCAGGGGCAGTCCTGAGTTTCCGGTCCCGCCGGATTGCCGCATTCTCGACTTGTCCCTGGAATTCGAGGACGCTCCCGCCGCCGCTCAATCGTCTGGCATTTGTTCCCCCAGCGATGCCGCGTACGTTATTTATACAAGCGGCACTACCGGTCGTCCGAAGGGCGTCGTTATCGAGCGGTCCAATCTGAGTCACTACATCGCCGGTATGTCCGCGGCGATTCGCATCGAACCGGGTGATGTTTACCTCCACACTGCTTCCTTTGCGTTCTCCTCCTCCATCCGACAGTTGTTTCTTCCCCTGCTGAGCGGCGCCGAGGTGGTGATTGCCACGGCGGACGAGATCGCCGACCCGATAGCTCTGTTTGAGCGGATCGATGGCGCCGGGGTTACCGTTGCCGACCTTGTACCCACCTACTGGAGCGCGTGTCAGGGAGCGCTTGCGGCGCTGCCCCCCGGCCCTCGCGCCAGGTTGATCGCCAATCGCCTGCGGCTGATCCTTTCCGCCAGCGAGGTGTTGTGGTCAGACGTCCCACACCGCTGGCGGGGTCACCTGGGGCACCCCGCGGAAATGGTCAACATGTTCGGCCAGACGGAAACCTGCGGGATCGTCTGCACCCACCCAATCAATCCGGTGGATGCGACGACCCCCTTCATTGTTTCGATTGGAAAGCCCATTCCAGGTGTCGAGATTCTGGTTCTGGACTCGCGCCGCCGGCCCGTCCCCGCCGGAGTTGTCGGCGAGATTCATGTCACCGGTCCGACCGTCGGGCGCGGGTACCACAACTTGCCAGCCGACACGCAATCCCGGTTTTTTCCCCATCCCGAGAAGCCCGGGTTGCGGATCTACAGAACCGGTGATCGCGGTCGAATCACAGCGCGCGGCGACATCGAATTTCTCGGGCGCGAAGATCACCAGGTCAAGATCCGGGGACATCGGGTGGAACTCGCGGAGGTAGAGGCCGCGATTCGGAGGCATCCCTCGGTTCGTGAGTGCGCGGTGGCCGCCGTCCCCTCCGCCGGTCACTCCTACTCACTGGCCGCCTACTACGTTCCCGCGGATCGCGCCGCTTTACCCGGAGACCTTCGCGACTTTGTTGCCGAAATTCTCGCTCCTTATCTGGTGCCCTCTTTTTTTGTAGCCATGGACGCCTTGCCGCTGACCTCCAACGGCAAGATTGATCGCAAGGCACTGCCGAGCCCTCAATCGGCGGCGGATCCCAGCACCCGTGAGCAGCCGCGAAACGAAACCGAACGGCTCCTCGCCTCCATATGGAGCGAAGTGCTCGATCGTCCCCACATCGGTCTCCGGGAGAACTTCTTTCATATCGGCGGGGATTCTTTGCGCGCGGTTGCGATGTTCTCGCGAATCCGATCGAAGTTCGGCCGTTCGCTGCCGCTCGCCGCGATCCTCCGCTCACCCACCATCGAGAGAATGGCCGCCGAACTTCAAAGCCGGATTGAGCGGAGCTCCCCGGACACGGAAGTCACCTGTATCGTCCCCATCCGGGAGAGCGGTGCCGGCATTCCGTTCTACTGCGTCCACGGTGTGGGCGGGACAATTGTCGAATACTACCACCTGGCTCAATACATGCATCCGGATCATCCGTTCTTCGGGATTCAGGCGGCCGGCGTCGACGGCGGGTCCTTCCTCGATCGCGTGGAGCAAATCGCCGCGCGCTATATCAGCGAACTGCGGCGGGTGCAACCCGAAGGCCCGTACATGCTCGGGGGCAATTCCTTTGGAGGCCTCATTGCCTGGGAGATGGCGCAGCAACTTACCATGGCTGGTCAGGAGGTTGCGCTGCTGGCGCTCTTCGATACCTGGGGTCCGGGTTACCCCCGGTTCCATAAGCCTCCGGGAGCCTGGACCAAGATGAGGAATCGTTTTGCGCTGCACTGGGGGGACCTAAAACGTCTGGACGGTACGCGGCGCCGCGAGTACCTCGCGGAGAAATTTGCCAATGCCTCGGCGCGCGCGTGGAGACTCGGAATCCGTTCCCTCCGCAAGACCCGCCGCTGGCTGGAGTGGCAGCTCCTTCCTCCCGCATTGCGCGAAGCGAGGCGGCAGGGACGAAAGGCGCTGCAGCGATATGCTCCACGGCCTTACAGCGGACCAGTCACGCTCTTCAGAGCCGCCAACCAGCCTCCGGGCGCCCTCGATGATCCCACCAACGGCTTCAGCGCGCTGGCGGTCGGACGCTTTGAGGTAGTTGTCGTCCCCGGGTTTCACGCCGCGATTGTTCGCGAACCGCAGGTGCGAGGTCTCGCGCAACGTTTGAACGAGTGTATGGAGAAACTTGGGAAGGCGGCGGGCGAATCCCCGCTGGAGGAACTGGTGGGAGATAGAACAAGTAGGCGCGGCTGATACGCCTTACGGCGCGAAGTATCCGTTGAGGTCAATCACCAAGTCTGCGGCTTGCGCGGCGAACAACGTGATCGCTCCGCCGGTTCCGGCTGGAACGATGGCCGCGTTGGCCGTCACCTGACCGACCAGGGCGTTTAGGTTGGCGCACAAGGCTTGAACTCTCCCCGGGGTCAAGTCGTCAGGTAACCAAGCGGTCTCCCGCACACTCCGGTACCGGTGTTATCGCATTTCGCGGTGACCTGCCGTAAACCGATTTCGATTGTGGAAACGCTCGGCTGTCGGTAGTCCATGACGCCAGGTAACCCGCCTTAGTGGCAGGGTGTAACCGGATGGCACTAAGGGTCTCGAAATCCCAGGAGTAGCGCTCCGCCGCTGCTCGTCGCCGCTGCACTCCCGAGGTCCCTTCGTCGCAATCGACGTCTGCCGACAACTGCGTGGCTACCAGCCTGCCACCGCCTTGAGGAACCACGGTGCGTGCCAGCTTGTGCCGCGTGGTATACACGGCCGTGAAGCGCGAGGCGTTGCCTGGAACAGAAATCGTCCGGGCCTGCGGCCCGCCGTCGCTCCACTTCTGGAAATAGGCTCGGGATCGGCCGGTCCCCACCGGGGAGAGCGCGGTCAACGTATGCGAAGTGCCCGGCGTCCATTGGAACGTATGCGGTGTCGTCACCATCACGCCGTCCACCTGGACGGGAAGTCCGGAAGGTGTCGTGTCCACCGTGATCGCCACTGTGGTTTGCGTAAGCTGCGTGGTTGCGAACGAGAAGTTGGCCGATAACGCAACCGTTCCGCCCGTGTTCGCCGAGCGCGTCCGAAACTGGTATGTCGTTCCCTGAGCCAACCCGGTAAGCGTCACCGAGTGAGTCGTCTGCCGGGTCGTTGTTACCGGTGTCGACTGCCCGTACGACGTCGTGGTGCCATACTGCACTTGCGAGTCGGCCGCTTGGTTGGTCGTCCAGGTGATCGTCGCGCCACTGGCGGTGATGGCAGTGGCCTGAACGCCGGTGATGGTCAGCGCCGCTTGTGTCGCGAACGAAAAATTCCCCGACAGAGCCACGGTCCCGCCGGCATCCACTGACCGAACCCGATACTGGTACGTAGTGCCCGCTGCTAAACCAGACAAGGTTACGGAATGGGACGTCTGCCGCGTCGCGGATACGGGGGTTGCGGATCCGTACGATGTCGTAGTCCCATACTGGACCTGCGAATCCGCAGGGGCGCTGGTCGTCCAGGTGATGGTGGCGCCCGTCGAGGTGATGCCGCTCACCTGTACTC
>CAYOQB010000045.1:0-32380 GCA_964406035.1 uncultured Solibacteraceae bacterium
AACCCCTAACTCTGGAGACGGCAGCGGATTTACACTCAAGTATTGACAGCGGCGAAGTATAGTTTCTGGATTATGACGCCGGCGCTGGTGGCGATGGTGTGGATGAGGTGCCATCGAGAGGGCAGGCAGAACGCGACCAAGCTCCGACTTGCCCTCGTAAGTTGCGTAGTCATCGCGCTATGCCTCATCCCACATTTTGCGAAGAATGTACTTTGGACTGGCAATCCCGTGGCGCCGTTTGCGAAGGACCTGATCCCGTCAAGGAATATTTACCTTGGTCATCAATCGGATGCAACTGACGCCAGCGCGATGGAGTGGTTGTTCTTTCCATGGACTGTCTTTTTCAATCAAGGACATTCTCCCTGGCTGGGTCCGTTTCCTCCTCTGCTGATGCTGGGGCTGTGCTGCTTCTTCTCCCGCGAGCGGCTTAGTGATGGTGCCCGAGACGCCGTGCTCGCGGGCGCTGCGGCTCTAATGTTTTGGCTCGCCGCGAGGCAAGAGGAATGGCTCGTCCCACGGTTCCTGCTGGCCCCAATTGCCCTGCTTCTGATCGCTGCGGCCGCCACGGTCGCAAGCAAGGGGAAGAGCAGATCCTGGATGCGCAAGGCGATTATCGCGGGAGTTGCGGGGTTGGTTCTGTATTTTGGCATTTGGAATCGTCGAGGCTGGCGCTACCATTGGAAGTATGCAGTGGGCCTGGAGAGCCGCGACTCCTGGCAAACCTGGCAAGCGCCCCATAGAGGCTATCCCGCCCTGCATGCCCTGGGACCACGGCTGCGCGACAGGCAGCGGATTCTAATCGGATCGTCACTTTACAACCTGCCAGAAGATCGACTTGGGTTTGCGAGCACGGAGGCGGAACTTGAGGCATTTTTGAAGACCCCTCCCGAGTTGCGCGAGCTCTTTCTAGTCAATCATGGATTCGCCTATCTCTATGACACGGCCGCCAAGGAGCAGAATTGGACACTGCCTCTCCAGAAGGCTTATGCTTACGAACCCACAAATGGTGTAATCAAAGTGCGCATTTATTGCACTTCCTTAGCGGAACGCTGTGCGCCCCTCTGAAGGTGACGGGCTTCATCGACAGGCCGGTTTGCGTTGGAAGCACCCGCCAGGATGCTCGCTCGCGTAGGCTAGATGCCACCGGCGAATCCGCCGCGTGACGCCGCTGGAACGGGCTTTTCGGGACAGATGGAATGAGCGGGCTGGCCTTCTCCGTCACGGTAAGCTCGCCGGTGAGTATCCTCCTCTTGGATTCGTCACGGTTCTCTCCTGGCTTCGGCAAAAGAGCCACACCTCCGAATCAAACCCTCTCACCGCGATCCAGGAGATCTTGGCGAGGGCAGCGATGACGAACGCCTCGTCCGCGTAGTGAATCGGGCGATTCCGAACGAAGCCCTCGGGAAGCTCAATCAGCATACCGACCTGATTCGGCAATCCAGTTCTGGCCATCGAATCCTGAATCGCTGACGCAATACGATGATGACGATCAACGACGTTCCAGACTTCGCACTTACCCGCCCCGGCAGGGACGATAATTAGCTCCTCGTCCCGCCCTCGGCCGAGCTGTGTCAAATCTCGAATCGGATACACCTGGAACATCGCACACCGAAGCGGGTTCCCCGACAAGAACTTCTCGACGAACTGGACTTCAGCAGTCTGATACTCGCGATCGGGAAATGTTCCGACGATGCGCGCGGAATCGAACAGCTCCTCGTCGCTCGGGAGCGGAATTCTCGGGAGAAAGCCCAGGACGTCGCCGCTCTCATCGTACAGGGACTGGAGCCGGGCTCTGGTGCCGGGCCATCGGCCAAGCACGCGAGAGATCGAGCGCTTCGTAGTTTCGCCAAAACGGTGGGAGATGTACATAGGTCAGGGCCGCTGTGGAGGCGAGCTTTAGTAGGTTTACAGGAATGTTCCCGGTCTTCCACTAAGTTGCTCGCTGCATTTTTTCCCTCTGTTTCGTCAAGACGATCTCCACGATGTCCTCATCCTCTTTCCGCAGCCAAACCAAGAATTCCCACTCAGCAATCGACCCCAGATCGCAGCGCAGCCAGCTTCCCGGCGGAATGGATTCGGCGAGCTCCGCTAGGTTGACCGAGGCCGGCATCGTCACGCCGAATCGTTCGCTGACGTCGCGCAGGGCTGCCTCGAGCCGCTCATCGTCTACCTCTGTGGAAAACAACTCTCCCGGCCTGACGGGACCAGATTTCACGAACCTGACGCGAGGGTCTAACTTCGATGTGGGCTTCTGCATCAGCCGGCGCGCGATGCGGCGGACATCGGGATCAGGGTCCTCGATCCGCTCCAAAAACCACGCTTTTATGCGTGGGTCACCGACCTTACTCACTACGCCCAACTCCCCGCCGCCCAATTCGCCGTTCTGCAGCCTCTGCACCAGCGAATCGCGAACCGAGCTCCCAAGCTTCCGGTCCTTTGCCAGCTTCTGATCGACAAAAACGAGAAAAGGGTCGTACGGAACTGTGCTCCGAATGCTCCACACTCGTTGGGCGTCCGCGGGCTTCATCAATTTGGCCACGGCCTGGGTGAGCAGATGCCGAACTTGCCAGTCATCTTCCTCCGCCCACCAGAGAAGCAGGTCACCGAATCGCGAATAGGCGTGAGGTGACTCAAATACGGCGCTTATGGCGCTTCTGATCGGAGGAGACCCGTGCGTTCTCCAGGCAAGTAACACCTCCAACAAGCGTCCGATCTCAAAGCCGGCCTCGGCCGGAGCATTCTGAATGCGTGACAGTCGGACCCCGGTCTTTGCGAGCACGTCAGACAAGATCTTCGACTCTTCGGCGACAAAACGGGAATAATCCTTGGGCACGATCACCACCACTGATAGTAATGAGCTGAAATTTCATTCGCGGACCGAAACAGCGTTATATCCGGCGTCCCATGTCGCGTCGAAAGGTTCTCGTCCAGGAGGAGCTTCACGCTTCGGTCAACACGATTTCTTCACCCGCCAGCGCTGCCGCATATTCCAGGCACGCCCGGAGATCTTCTGCCTGAAGCTGAGGATAAGCGGCCAGCAGGTCCTCAAAGCTCTCACCCGCCGCCGTTTTTTTAAGCAGGATGTACACCGGAGTGCGCGTTCCCCGGATACAGGGCTTGCCCATCATGACCTCGGCTTTCGCCGTGATGCGTTCCGGCAGCTTCATACTGTCAACCTAGCATAGGGCCGCGTCGAACAAGCCGGGTGGCGGGCGCCCGCACTGAGCATTTTGACGGAGAATGAAGGAGGTTACGAATGAGGAAGCCCAACAAACAAATCGGCCCGTCCCTGAACGACTTCCTGAAAGAGGAAGGCATCCTCGAAGAAACCCGTGCCGTCGCGCTGAAAGAGACGCTGGCCTGGCAGGTCCAGCAAGCGATGAAGAAAGAAAAGATCAGCAAGGTCGAGATGGCGCGGCGAATGAACACCAGCCGAGCCGCACTGGACAGGCTTCTCGATCCAGGCAATCCCTCGGTGACGCTGCAAACGCTAACGCGCGCGGCACACGCTGTGGGCCGTCATTTGCGCATCGAGTTGGTGTAGAGCTCACGCGGTCTGGGCCAGGCGGCCCTTCTGCCCCATCCAGCGAACGAAATCCGCCAGCTTGCCGGCGATCGCTTTCTGCCGCTCCTGCTGCCGCTGCAAACGTGTCTGGTTATCGAGCGTATAGCGGCCCAGCGAATCCAACCGGTCGCGAATCCCGCCGATGCGCGGGTTGGACGTGGCTTCGTACAACACCGCCACGAAAAGCAGTTCCGGCCCCTGGCGGGATCCGCTTTCCTTCACAAACGGGGCGATCGAGTTTCGCAAGTACCACAGGTCGCTGTCCAGGGGCGTGACCGAGGTCAACAGGACCCGCCCTTGCTGCACCGCCCAGTTCCGTTCCACCGGCGTGAGCAAGCTGATGAGAGCTTCCACCTGGCGCAACACCGGAACTTCGAGTAAGCCGCTGTTCATCTCCGCCACCATGTCATTCTCGCACTGAACTTCCTGATCCGTAACGCGGATTTTTCTGCCATCCCGGTCCACGCTGGTGCGTATCCTGGTATGGAAGCGAGGTTGTCTGGTAGGACTGGAGCTAGCAACGGAACCGGCAAATCAGCAACAGCTTACGGAAGCTGCCGGCGGCAGCGGCACGGCTTTTGCCGCGCTGGTGCGGGAGCACCAGTCCATGGTGTTCTCCATCGCCCTGCATTTCCTGGGCGATGCGACGCTGGCCGAGGATATCGCCCAGGACGTGTTTCTGGAGCTGCACCGGAACCTGAAGACGATCGAATCGACCTCGCACCTGAACTTCTGGCTCCGCCGGGTGACGTCGCGGAAGTGCATCGATCATGTCCGGAAGGCGCGGATCCGGCCCAGAATCGGCCTGGAGGATGCCCCGGAGCCGTCGGTGCCCGGCCGCTTCAGCGATCCGCTGATGAGCCGCCAGTTGCGGCAGTTGGTGGCGGGTCTGCCGGAGCGGGTCCGAATGATGATTGTGCTGCGGTATCAGGAGGAGATGGAACCCTCCGAGATCGCCGAGACGCTGCAGGTGCCGGTGGGAACCGTCAAGAGCACGCTGCACCGGGGATTGGAACTGCTCCGCAACAAGATGGAGCGGGTGTCGAAAAAGGGCTTAGTATGAACGACTTCGAGAAAGAACTGTCGAATGCGCTGCGGCGGGTGGACCCGCCCGAGGGGTTTGCCGAGCGGGTGGCCGCCCGGGCGGCGCGCGACAAAGTCACGGTGATGAAGCCCCGGCCGCATTGGACCCGCTGGGCCGCGGCCGCGTGCCTGGTGATCGTGGGAGCCGCCGGCGGCGAACGCTATTACCAGAAGCGGCAGGCGGAACGAGCGGAAAACGCGCGGGATCAGCTTCTGATTGCCTTGCGGCTGACCGGAGCGCAGCTCGACGCGGTCCGGCAGCAGATGAACCAAAGGTCGCAGGAATAGAAATGAAACTACTGATTATATTGAGCTTAGCTGCCATCGGGGCGAGTGGACAAGGTCTGGACCTGAAGCATCTGGACCGGCTGGCCGACAAGACCGACGAGAGCGTCAACATCACGCTGGACGAGGGCTTGATCCGGCTGGGATCGTCGTTCTTCCCGCAATCGGACCCCGAATTACGCGAGCTGAAGGGCATTCTGGGCGGTTTGAAGGCCATTTACGTGCGCAGTTTCCAGTTCCAGCGGGAGGGCGAATACACGACGGCGGACGTCGACCGGATCTATCAGCAGTTGAAAACGCCGGTGTGGTCGCAGGTGGTGGAGATCAAGGAACGGGGCGGCAAGGAACGGAAAACCATTTTCATCAAGAGCGATGCCGGTAAGCTAGGCGGGCTGGTTCTGGTGAACACCGCGCCCAGCGAATTGACGGTGATCAGTATCGAAGGCAGCATCACCCCGGAACAACTGGAGAAGCTCGGGGGGCGGCTGGGAATACCGGAGATCCAGATCAAACGGAACTCCAACAAGAAGAACGACGACGAGGAGGAGTTGTGATCGCCCTGCTGCTGGCCTCGCTTCTCTCCGCGGAGGTTTCGGCGCCCGAGACGGTCGAGGAGATCATGAAGAAGGTGGGGCGCAATCAGGACCGCTTTCAGGATGAGCGCGGGCGGTACACCTATCAGCAGAAGTTCGACCTGAAGATGCTGCGCGGCAACAAGAAGCTCGCGCGGCAGGAGAAGCGGGTTTACACGGTGCTGCCGAGCGCCTCCGGGTATCGCAAGGAGCTGGTGAGCTTTACCGGCGAATACACAAACAACGGCAGGACTTATCCGTACGACAAGCCGGGCTTTCAGTACAAGGACACGGACATCGACGGCGACCTGATGCGGGACCTGGCCGAGGATCTGGCGAACGACAGCGAATCGCGCGACGGCATCAGCATGGACCTGTTCCCGTTCTCCTCGCAAGAACAATGGCAATACAACTTCCGGCTGCTGGGGACGGAGATGTTCAAGGGGCGCAAGTCCCACCGGATCGCATTCAGCCCCAAGGACAAAAGCGAATTCCTGTGGAGCGGAGAACTGCTGGTGGACGCCGCCGAATACCAGCCGGCCTACGTCAGCACCAAGCTTTCCCGGAAGATTCCGTTCGTGGTGCGAACGATGCTCGGAACCGACTTCCGCCAGGTCGGATTTGGGCTTTCGTATGAACGGGTTGCGGAGAATGTCTGGTTCCCCGTTTCGTATGGAAGCGAAATCGATGTTTCGGTACTGTTCTTCTACAAGCGGACCCTGACGCTGTCGCTGGTGAACTCCGACTTCCGCGTGGCGGACGTCAACAGCCGCGTTGAGTACCAGACGAGCAAGTGATGCCGGATCGCCCTACGACGTACTAAGTGTTTCCCGCTCAATCGTTTCTAAGTGAGAAAAGCTGTTGGTGACCCTGCCGGGACCAACTATACTCGCATCAGTGCGGGCCACCGTTCCGGACCGCGCTATCGGGCGCAACACGGTGCGAAGCCCCTCGCAACCGGGTTGACCATCGCCGGCCGGCCGCTTCTTCGACCCGATCCGTTCCCGGGTTCCTTCAGCGGCCGGCTTTGATTTTTCCTACGGCAGCGCCAGCACCTTCACGGCGGATTGCCCGTTCTTCTGGCGGTAAACCCGCTGTGTCGCCTTCACGAAGTCGGACTGCTTCGCGGTCCCGATATCGACGAACGTCTGCGGGTTGCGATCGCCGAGCGGGAACCAACTGGACTGGATCTGGATCATGATCCGGTGCCCGCGGCGGAACGTGTGGTAGATGTCGGGAAGCTCGAATTCGACCTTCTCCATCTTGCCAGGCGTGAAGGGTTCCGGCTTCTCGAAGGAGTTGCGGAAGCGGCCGCGGAACGGCTCACCGCGGACCAGCATCTGGTAGCCGCCCATCGTCACCTCACGAGGGTTGGGGTTGGGATTCGGGAAGTCGTCCGGAAACACGTCGATCAGCTTCACCACCCAATCGGAGTCGGTTCCGGTGGTAGACACGAACAGGCTGGCCTTGAGCGGACCGGCCAGAGTCACCTCGCCGTCCAGGACCTCGGTCTGATAGGTCAGCACGTCGGTGCGCGAGGAGGCGAATCGCTGGTCGTCCACCATGTACTCGCGGGTCATCCCGGTCCGGTGCTCGGAAATGAAGGGCACGGGCTTGTTGGGATCGCTGATGTACTCGTCAAAGCCGTCCGCCTGGGGCGGCTCGAAGGCGAGCTTGCCGTTGGGATGGAAGAACAGCAATTTCTCGGCGGCGGCCTTCGGCGGCCAGGCAGCTTCCTTGCGCCAGATATTGGTGCCGGTTTCGAACACGTAGGCTTCGGGCAGCTTGGGATCGCCCTTGCCCTTCAGGTGGTAGTTGAAGAAGGGAAACTCGATTTCGTCGCGGTAGAAGACGCTGGTTTTCGAATCGAAGTCGACGAAGCCGAGGCGCTCGCCGTCGCCGCGCGACCAGCCTCCGTGAAACCAGGGCCCCATCACCAGCATGTTGTTCGCGCCGGGGGATTGCTTCTCGATCGCCTCGTAGACCTTCAGCGCGCCAAACAGGTTTTCGGCGTCAAACCAGCCGCCGACGGTCATCACCGCGGGCTTCATGTTCTTTAGATGCGGGCGGATGTTCTTGGCCTTCCAGTACTCGTCGTAGTTCGGATGCTTCATCAGCTCGTTCCAGAAGGCGACATCGTTCTTGAAGTACTTTTCGTTGATGTTGGCCAGCGGTCCGGCATCCAGGAAGAACTTGTAGCCGTCGGTGCGGTTGGGATTCAGCGGCTGCACGATCTCGTCGGGCTTGACGGGCTCCGGACGGGGGCGGCCGAAGCCGTTGAAGAAGCGGTACGCATGAGCCAGGAACAGGACGCCATTGTGGTGGAAATCGTCACCAATAAACCAGTCGGTCACGGGCGCCTGGGGCGAGCAGGCCTTCAGTGCCGGATGCGCATCGACGCAGCCGGCCGAGCTGTAGAAGCCGGGGTACGAGATGCCGGAGATGCCCACGCGACCGTTGTTGTTGGGGATGTTCTTCACCAGCCAATCGATGGTGTCGTAGGTGTCGGTGGATTCATCGATATCCTGGGGGCCGCGCTTGTTGGGGTTGTGCGGCCGCACGTTGACGTATTCCCCTTCGGAGAGATAGCGGCCGCGGACGTCGGCGTAAACGAAGATGAACTTGTCGCGCGCGAACTTCTCCGAGGGTCCCAGGTTGGTGCGGTAGTTGTTGACGCCGTACGGCGCCACCGAATACGGCGTGCGGTTCAGCCAGATGGGCCATTTCTCGCTCTGGTCCTTGGGCGCGTACACGGAGACGAACAGGCGCTTGCCGTCTCGCACGGGGACGCGGTACTCGTACTTGGTGTAGTTGGCCTTGATGAATTCGGGAAGCGGTACTTTCTTGGGCTTCTCGTCGGCATCGTCGGTCTGCTGCGCAACCAGGGCAAAAGCGAACAGGAGAGAACTGAGGAGTCGCATAAAACTCCTGATTATACTCTCGAACGCCGCGGGGGCCTCAGGCGCTGGCCCCGGCCTCCACGCCTTCGGCGGCGGTGAAGTAGGCGCAATCGGGATGGTGGAACACCAGCGCGCTGACGCTCGCCTCGGGTTCCATCATCATGCCCTCGGTAAGGCGGACGCCGATTTCCTCGGGTTGCAGCAGCGCGAACAGTCCCTGCTGGTCATCCAGGTTGGGGCACGCGGGATAGCCGAAGCTGTAGCGCTTGCCGCGATAGCGGGACGTGAAGCGCTCCTGCATGGTCATGGTGGGCGGATCGGGGAATCCCCAGTCCTCGCGCAGGCGGCGATGCAGCCATTCGGCGCATGCCTCGGCGGTCTCAATGGCGAGCGCCTGCAGGCCGTGGGCCAGGAGGAACTCGCCTTTGTTCTTGGCTTCCTCGCTGCGCTCGCGGACGCCTTCTCCGGCGGTGACGACGAAAAGAGCGATGTGGTCGCGGCGACCTTCGGCGGCGTCGAGCACGTAATCGCTGAGGCACAGGCCGTCGGACTTCGCCTGACGCCCGAAGTGGAAGGTGTGGAGGGGCGCCGGCGCGCCGGGCGCGAACAGATCGATGGCGTTGCCGCGCCGTTCCGCTTCGAAGAACTGCCAGACCGCCTTCACCTTCATGAACGCGGCGGCCTTGTGCTTAACCTCTTCCATTTGATGGAACAGGTCGAGCGCTTTCGCGTCGCGCTCGGCGAGCAATTTCTCGAAGTTGCCCTTGAAACCCATGTGCCGACCGTAGAGCATGTAGGGATTGATGTAGCTCCAGATCTCGGCCAGGTGCGGGATGTCGCGGACGCGGCGATCGAGGTACGGCGCCGGGGGAATCGGAATATCGGGCCGCACTTTGGGGCTGCGCGCTTCGCCGGAGGGCGCTTGCGGGGCTTCGACCGCGGCGGGCGCGGCGGCGGCTTCTGTGAAGATGTGCTCGCGCAGCACCCGCTCGCGCGTTTCCGGGTCCATGATCTCGTTCATCAGGCGCAGCCCGGTCATGGCGTCCTTAGCGTAGAACGTGGGCGCCTGATAGGCGGGCGCGATACGGGTGTGGGTGTACTTTTCGCTGAGCGCCGCGCCGCCCACCAGCAGCGGGACATCGAGCCCGGCTTCGCGGAAATCCGACGCGGTGATCACCATCTGCTGCGCGCTTTTCACGAGCAGCCCGGAAAGGCCGATGGCGTCGGGCTGGTGTTTGCGCGCGGCTTCAATCAATGTTTCGGGCAGGATCTTGATTCCCAGGTTGACCACTTCGTAGCCGTTATTGGCGAGGATGATTTCCACCAGGTTCTTGCCGATGTCGTGGACGTCGCCTTTGACGGTGGCGAGGACGATCTTGCCGCGGGCAGCGGTGTCGGCCTTCTCCATGAATTGTTCCAGGTGGGCGACGGCGGCTTTCATGGCTTCGGCGGATTGCAGCACTTCGGCGACAATCAGCTCGTTGTTGTTGAACAAGCGTCCCACCTCGCTCATGCCGGACATCAGCGGACCGTTGATGATGTCGAGGGGGGCCATGCCTTCGGCGCGCTTGCGATCGAGGTCCGGGATGAGGCCGTCCTTGGCGCCCTCGATGATGTAGTTGGCGAGGCGCTGGTCCAGGGGGATGTCGGCGGCTTTCTGCTTCTGCTTCTTGGCCGCCCCGCGGAAGTGCTCGGCGATGGCGGCGATGTGGAACTGGTTGACGGCTGCTTTCTGCTCGCGGGTCTGCTGCCGCCAATCCTCCGGCACGGTCTGCAGCAGGGCGGCCTGAGGATGACCTTCGGGCACGGCCTCGGGCGGCGTATTGAACAACAGGTGCTCGGCCAGACGCCGCTCCTCGATGGGAATCGAGGCGAAGCGCTCCAGCTTCTCGGCATTCACGATGGCCAGGTCCAGGCCGGCCTTGGTGCAGTAATAAAGGAAGACGCTGTTGACCACTTCCCGGGCGGCGGCGGGAAGGCCGAAGCTGATATTGGAGATCCCCAGCACGGTTTTGACGTACGGGATGTTCTCCTTGATGAGGCGGATGGCCTCGATGGTCTCCACCGCGCCGCCGATGTAGTTCTCGTCGCCGGTGGCGCAGGGAAACACCAGGGGATCGATGATGATGTCTTCCGGCGCGATCCCGTACTTCCCGGTCAGCAGTTCGACGCTGCGCTCGGCGACGGCGAGCTTGCGTTCGCGCGTGAAGGCCTGCGCCTGAAGCGGATCCTCGTCGATGGTCCCGACCACCAGCGCCGCGCCGTAGGCTTTGGCGATGGGGCACATGCGCTCGAACTTCTCCTCGCCGTCCTCGAGGTTGATGGAGTTGATGATGGACTTGCCCTGGCAATAGGTAAGCGCGAGCTCCACCGCGCGCGGGTCGGTGGTGTCGATCATCAGAGGGTTCTTGGGGGCCTTGCGGATCAGCAGGTCGTAGAAGAACGGGATGTCCTTCATCTCGTCGCGATCGGTGGATTGGAGGCACACGTCGATGACGTGCGCGCCGCCCTTCACCTGGCGGCGGGCGATGTCGGTGGCCTCTTCCCACTTCTCCTGCGCGACTAGATCCTTGAACAAGCGGGAGCCGATGACGTTGGTCCGCTCGCCGACGATCAGCGGTCGGTTCTGGTCGTCCGCCTCGATGAGCTCCGTTCCCGAGTAGAACGCGCGGCGGGCGACGGCGCGCGCCCGGCGGGGCGGCTTGCCTTCCACCATTTGCGCCAGCAGGCGGATGTGCTCCGGCGTGGTGCCGCAGCATCCGCCCACGATGTTCAGCCAGCCGTGATCGACGAACTTGCCCAACTGCGAGGCCAGGCCGTCGGGAGTGAGGTCGTAGCTGCCCTCGACGTTGGGGAGCCCGGCGTTGGGGTAGCAGGAAACGCGCACCGGCGACATCTCATGGATGGTCCGGATGTGGTCGGTCATGAACTCGGGCCCGGTAGCGCAGTTCAATCCGATGGCCAGCAGGCGGCGATGTCCGATGGAGGCGACCAGCGCCTCGGCGGTCTGTCCGGCGAGCATGGTGCCAGTGGGCTCGATGGTGCCTGATACGATCACCGGGATGTCGAATCCGGTCTCGCGGCTCAACCGATCGACGGCCAGGAGCGCGGACTTGAGGCTGCGGGTATCGTTGCAGGTCTCGATGAGCAGCAGGTCGGCGCCGCCTTCCCACAAGCCTTTCGCCTGGCGGTAATAGCCGTCGCGCAGTTCGGCGAAGGTGATGCCGCCGCTGACGCTGATAGCCTTCGTGGTGGGGCCCATGGAGCCCGCGACAAACCGGGGCCTGCCGGGCCGTGAGAATTCGTCGGCGGCCTGGCGCGCCAGCCGCGCGGCCGTGTGGTTGACCTCATACCACTTGTCTTCGATTCCGAACTCAGCCAGGGTCACGGGAGATCCGCCGAAGGAGTTCGTTTCCACCATGTCCGCGCCGGCAGCGAAGTACTTGCGGTGGATGTCCAGGATCCAATCGGGCCGGGTGAACAGCAGGTTTTCGGAGCAGTTCTCGAATTTCGAGCCGCCCCAGTCCTCGTAGGTGGGCTTGTACTGCTGGATCATGGTGCCCATGGCGCCGTCGAGGACCAGGATTTTCGATTCCAGAGTGTCAACTAGAGCTTGGTGGCGAATGGGATCCATGGCGAAAGGGAGGGCAAGCAGGGGCCGCCGCTTTCATTCTAGCCGATGGCCGTCAACGCCAACTACCGTGTTGCCTTGTGTTTAACAGATCGTCACAAACCTTTTTCCCATTTGTCATCGAACTGTCGTTTGCACTCGGTAAATTCGGTTCTCGTTCGAGGTTTCTCCAGCGCGTCTCAGAACGCGCTAGCATGACCTGGGAGTCATCCACTGGAAAGGCCTGCTAAAGCATGCTGAACAGCACCATCACTCGACTTCTGCTTACTGGAGCGCTTGCGCTTCCGGTTCTGGCGCAACAGCCGGCGTTCGTGGTCGGCAACAGCGCCAGCTTCGCCCGTTTTCCCATCGCCCAAGGTTCGCTGGCCACGGCCGGCGGCGCCTTCACGGGTGTCACCGCGACCGCGGCAAGCGCGATACCGTTTCCGAACGAGCTTGCCGGGGTGCGCGTCTTTGTCAACAACGTGCAGTCTCCGGTGCAGTTCGCCGGTCCGACGCAGATCAATTTTCAGGTGCCGTTCGGCACGCCGGTGGGACGGTCGGAAATGCGGATTGCATTGCCCGGCGGGACGGAATTGCGCGGTTTCATCGACGTGCTGGAAGCGGGTCCGGGGTTGTACGCGGACCTGGGCAACGCGTCGCCGAACAAGCCTGGGCGCGTCCTGAACCAGAACAACACGATCAACGGTCCGAACAACCCGGCTCGCCGCGGCGAGGTGGTGCAGATTTATTGCACGGGAGTGGGCACGCTGGAGACCAACCCGCCGGACGGCGCGGGGGCAACCACCCTGATCCGGGTGCGGGAAAACCCGCGGGTGTTCATCTCGGTGATCTCGGCCGATGTCCAGTTCGCCGGATTGTCGCAGTTTCCCGGAGTCTGGCAGGTGAACGCGTTCGTTCCGAACCGCGACTTCATCACCGGCGAAGTGCCGGTGGTCATTGCCGCCAACGGCATCGAAAGCAACCAGGTCAGTATCTGGGTGCAGTAACTCTAACGAAAAAGGAACTCGCTTGAAAGCCCCGTATTTGTTGATTCGCATTGGACTGGTTCTAGGGATTGCCGCGGCGGCGCTGCTGGCGCAAGCCACCGGCCTGGTGTCCGGCACGGTGTTCGACGCGCAGAGCGGAAGGCCCATTGCCGGCGCCACGGTGGAGGTGGACGGCAAGCCTGAGTTCAAGACGCAAACCGATGCGGATGGCGCGTTCCGGCTGACACTTCCGGCCGGCACGTACAAGCTGAAGTACACCGCGGCGAACTATATCGACACCACCGTAGACGCGATCGCGATCACTCCGGATCAGCCGGCCGACGGCTCCACGGTGATGCCGCTGAAGTCGGCGGTGACCACGGTGGACGTGGTGGAGAAGCTGTCCGCCGCGCAGGCCAATGCCGAGGCAATGCTGACCGAGCGGAAGCTGGCGGCCGCGGTCAGCGACGGCATTTCGAGCGAGGAGATTCGCAAGACGGTAGCCTCCGACGCGGCCGGCGCGGTGGAGAAGGTGACCGGCGTGTCAATTGTGGACTCCGGATATGTGTACGTGCGCGGTCTGGGTGAGCGCTATTCGGCGACGATGCTGAACAACTCGATCCTGCCGTCGACGGAGCCGGAGCGCCGGGTGGTGCCGCTGGATCTGTTCCCGGCGAACCTGATCGAATCCATCCGCGTGTTGAAGAGCTACACGCCCGATCTTCCGGGCGAGTTCTCGGGCGGCCTGGTGCAGATGCAGACCATCGAGTTCCCCACGGCGAAGACGTTCCGGGTCAGCGCTTCCACCGGGTTCAACAGCGTCACGACGTTCAACAATTTCCTGACGCATCGGGGCGGGCGCTACGACGCGCTTGGCTTTGACGACGGCGGCCGCGGCCTGCCCGGGCAGATTCCGGTGAACCAGCGCCTGTTCCCGGGCAGCTTCACGGAGCAGCAGTTCCAGCAGCTCGGACAGTCGTTCCCGGTGAACTACCAGGCGGAGCAGATCGGTTCGATGCGCCCGGAGATGAGCCTTTCGGTGACGGGAGGAAACACGTTCGGCAAGCTGGGGGTGGTGGGCGCGTTCACGTTCACCAACAAGCCGCAGCGTTATCAGGAGCTGCAGCGCTATCTGGTGAACGCGGGGTCGCGGCCGATCATCTTTACCGATTATCCGGACTTCAACTCCAGCCTGCAATCGGCGCGCATGGGCGGGGTGCTGAACGTGGCGTACCGCTTCAACCCGAGCAACAAGATCGTGTTCCGCAACACAGTGACGCGGGACACCGACAAGGAAACGCGCGTGTTCAGCGGGCTGAACGGCGGCATCGACAACAACATCACCGCGACGCGGTTGCGGTGGGTGGAGCGGATGGTGTTTTCAACCGGCGTGGAGGGCGAGCATTCGGCGCCCAAGCTGGGCAACAGCATTTTCCGCTGGCAGTTCTCGTATTCGGACTCGCGGCGCGATGAGCCGGATTTGCGTGAGAACATCCGCGAGACGGAAACGAATCAGTTCCTGCCGCTGCCGCAATCGGCGGGCCGGTTCTACAACAATCTGCAGGACAAGATCTATGAACCGCTGGCCGAGTGGGGTCTGCCGTTTTTCAAGGGCAGCATCAGCGGGCTGCTGAAGGTCGGCTTCCGGGGCACGTTCCGGGATCGCCAGTTTGAAGCCCGCCGTTTCCGCTTTGTTCCGGTGCGGACGCAGACGCTGGACTTTTCGCAGCCGGACAACATTCTGCTGGGACCGTCGAATATCCGGCCCGACGGCTGGACCTTGCGCGAGAACACGCGGAGCACGGACACGTACTCGGGCTCGATGGATGTGTACGGCGGCTTCGCGATGGTGGATCTGACGCTGGGACCGCGGTGGCGGGTGGTGGGCGGCATTCGCGTGGAGGACGCCGACATCAACGTGCGGACCATCGATCCGCTGGTGCCCGGCGGGGTGCCCGCGGTGGCGAATCTGAACAATCGCGACTACCTGCCGGGAGTCAGCGTGATCTACGCTCTGACCGCTCGCCAGAACCTGCGCGCCGGCTACGGCCGGACGGTGAACCGCCCGGACTTCCGCGAACTGTCGCCGTTCGACTTCACCAACGTGCTGGGCGGCTTCAACACAGTGGGCAATCCGAACCTGCGGCGCGCATCGATCCAGAACATGGATTTCCGCTGGGAATGGTTCCCGGGCGGCGATCAGGTGGTGGCCGCCAGTTACTTCTTCAAGGACTTCAAGGACCCGATTGAGGTCACGATCCAGCCGACGACCGATTTGCGGCAGAGCTTCCTGAACGCGGATGGCGCTCGCAACCAGGGAATCGAACTTGAGGCGCGGAAGTCGCTGGGATTCATCCGGCCGTGGCTGGCGAAGTTCGCGTTGCAGGGCAATTACACGTTCGTCAGCTCGAACATCCGGATTCCGTCCGAGCAGACGGCGTTCTTGACGAGCAAGCAGCGGCCGCTGATCGGGCAGTCGCGGCACATTTACAACGTGATCGTGGACTGGGTGGAGCCGCGGTGGCGGTCGAACGCGCGCTTCTTCGTGAACTCGGTATCGCGGCGGATCACCGATGTCGGGACCTTGCAGTTGCCGGACATCTACCAGGAGCGCAATACGTTCCTGGATTTCGTGTACCAGTACGACATTCTGGAAAACGGCCGCTGGAACCTGCGCTTCACGGCCGAGAATCTCGGCGACAACAACTACCGGTGGACGCAAGGCGATTTTCTGGTGCGGCAGTACCGCCTGGGACGGACCTTCTCCATCGGCACCAGCTTCTCTTTCTTCTAAACAGCAAGACGGACTCTAGATCAAACAAACGACCAGGAGAGTATCAATGCGAACCAACATCTTCCTGACGGTGACCCTCGCTGTGTCCGGAATCGCGCTGCAGGCGGCCGATTCCAAGACACCGGAGTTCACCACCGTCAGCCTCGCCGACGCGACGCGCGAGGCCGAAGGGCGCCAGGCTCTGACTGCGAACAGCCAGCTCAGCACCACCGCCGCCATGTGGATTTGGGCTGACAAGTACGTATACCGGGCGGGCGAGCGGCTGACGCTGCGCTGGACGGTGAAACCGAACAACGACCTGTACCCGTACACGATCGTCGCGTTCCGGCAGAACAACCAGACCGGGCGCCGCTTCTATCTTCCCGCCGGAACCGAGACGGTGACGGATATCTTCGGGAACACGGTGGAGCAGGGCTTCCGCATCACGCGCCTGAGCGCCGCCGAGAAGGCGGTCCTGATCGGCGACGGCGGGCTGTTCCCGGCGGACCGCGGCGTGATTCCGAACGAGCTCGGCATGCACACCATCACGGTGCAAGTTCGCGATTACACCGGGACGCGCGTGGTGAAGACGGCGTACTTCAAGATCGGCGTGGTGGATGAGTTCGTGGACGTCCGCGGCAACATCGACACCAACCGCGAGTTCGTCAACACCAAGGCTTATCGGGTGAGCGGACTGGTGTTCGTGCGCAACGGCGCGGTGCTGCGGATTCAGCCGGGCACGTTCGTGATCGGACAGCCGGGCTCGCAGCCGCCGTCGGCGCTGATCGTGACCCGCTTCGGGCGGATTGAAGCCAACGGCACGCGTTCGCGCCCGATCATCATGACCAGCTCGCAGCCCTTCGGCCAGCGTCGCGCGGGCGATTGGGGCGGCCTGGTGATGCTCGGGTCGGCGCCCACCAACATCCCCGGCGGCACCGGCAACATCGAAGGGCTTACCGCTTCGGTGGACACCCAGTACGGCGGCAATGAGCCGGCTCACAACTGCGGCAGCCTGCGCTACGTCCGGGTGGAGTTCGCCGGCGCGGAGTTCCAGCCCAACGAGGAAGTGAACGCCTTCACCTGGGGCGGCTGCGGCACCGGCACAACCGCCGAGTATCTGCAGACCACCTACGGCCTGGATGACGCCTTCGAATGGTTCGGCGGGACGATGAACGCCAAGTACCTGGTGGCGACCTACGCCGCCGACGACTACTTCGATACGCAGCTCGGTTTCACCGGCAAGGTCCAGCACGGCCTGGCGCTGGCGAACAACGATTTCTCGAATCGCGGTCTGGAGATCGACAACAGCCAGTTCGGCTTCAACGATCGCCCGTTCGGCGCGAATCAGTTCTACAACATGACCATCATCGGGACCGGCGCGGGCACCCGCGATGAGGGAACCGCGGTGGCGGGCGTGTGGTGGCGTCGCGGCGCCGCGGGAAGCTACAACAACTTCCTGATCCAGAACTGGTATTCGGCCGGCGTCGACGCTCGCGATCAGGCCACTCAGGATCGCATCGACGGCAATGACCTGCGCGCGGATGGCTTCCTGCTGTGGAACAACGGCAGCAATCGCCAGGCGGCCAACACTTTGGCCGGCCAGGTGGCGGGATCGCTGCTGACGTTCGCCCAGGGAACTCGGGGAACGGGCCGCAACTTCATCGTGGCCGATCCGATGCTGCGCCGGCCGTTCGAGTACTCGGATCCGGACTTCCGCCCGACTCTCGGCTCGCCGGTATGGCGCGCCGGATGGGTGGCGCCGCCCGACGACGGCTTCTTCGACCAGTGGGCCACCTGGATCGGCGCCTTCGGCGACGAGGACTGGACCGAGGAATGGACCAATTTCCTGCAGGAACAGGACATTCGTCCGTAAGAGAGCGAAATCGTACGTTTCGAACTGCACAGGGGCGAGCCTTCGGGCTCGCCCCGTTTTTTTTCCAAACATCCCAGCCGTTGCGGCGTATATCGCAACATGCATCGAAAATTGTTTCTCGCCGCGCTTGCTCTCTGCCCACTGCTTTTGGCATTCGGCCAGCCCGACTTCTCCGGGGAATGGAAGCTGAACCTGCAAAAAAGCGACTTCGGCCAGATGTCGCCGCCGGACAAGTGGGTGCGCCGCGTCGTGCATCGCGAGCCGCAGTTCGAGCTCGCCAGCGTCCAGACGCGGGGCGGAACGGACGCCACTTGGGAAGCCAAGCTGAAGACCGACGGCTCCAAGCAGACCTTCCAGATGGCCGGCGCGCAGGCCACCGGCACGCTGAAGTGGGACGGCGCGGTGCTGGTTCTGGACACGATGCGCCAAACCGATCAGGGCGACATCCACCAGAGCGAGCGCTGGTCCCTGTCCGCGGACGGCAAGACGCTCACCTGCATGGGCAAGCTGAGCGGCGGCATGGGCGAGACCGAGCTGAAGCTGGTCTTCGAGAAGTAGCGGATAGCCACGGGAATCGAGCCGTTTGCCCCGAATGATGAACCGCGCCTCCGCGGGAGCGTAGGTGGCGGTATGAAGATACTGCCCCTGATTCTCGTCGCCGGTTCCTGCCTCGCGGCCCGCCCGGACTTTTCCGGCGAGTGGAAGCTGAATCTGGAGAAGAGCAACTTCGCCCAGTCGCCTCCTCCGGAGAAGTGGACGCGGCGCGTCGTTCACCGCGAACCGCGTTTCCACCTGTTGACACTGCAAACGCGTAACGGCGTGGAGCAGAAGTCGGACGTGCAATTGACCACCGATGGAGCGGAAACGACGATGGAGCTTGCGGGACAGCATGCGACGGGGTCCATCCGCTGGGAAGGCGACGCGCTGGTGCTGCAGACCAAACGAGGATCGCCGCGCGGCGACATTCACCAGAAGGAGACCTGGACGATGTCGGCGGACGGCAAGACGCTGACCTGCGTCGGCCGGATCTACGGCGATTTTGGCGAGATGGAGGTCCGGTTCGTCTTCGAGAAGTGACGTGCGATCCTGAACCTGATGCAGAACCGCCAGTCGATTCCGCCGCTGCTCCGCGAAGTGGTGGACCGCTCAATTCGCTACGTGGAGGGCGTGGACGAGCGTCGCGTGTTCCCGGAGCCGTATGACATCGCCAGGCTGGCGGAGCTTGACGGAGAACTGCCGGCCGGGCCGTGCGATGCGCTGGACACGCTCCGGCGCTTGGACGCGTTCGCGTCACCGGCCACGGTGGCCACCACCGGCCCGCGTTACTTCGGCTTTGTCACCGGCGGCGTGCTGCCCGCGGCGGTAGGCGCGGCGTGGCTGACTTCGGTGTGGGACCAAAATGCAATTCTGTGGCTGACGTCGCCCGCCGCCGCCCGCACGGAGAGGATCGTGCTGCGGTGGATGGCGGATCTGTTCGGGCTGCCCGAGGGATGCTCCGGCGCGCTGGTGACGTGCGCCACCATGGCCAGCTTCGCCGGGTTGGCGGCCGCGCGTTCCGCGGTTCTGGAGCGTTGCGGCTGGGATGTCGAGGCCGACGGGTTGTCCGGAGCTCCGCCGGTGGAGGTGATCGTGGGCGACGAAGTCCACACCACGGTGCTGAAGGCGCTGGCGATGCTGGGGCTGGGAAAGCGCCGGGTGATCCGGGTGCCCACTGATGGGCAGGGGCGATTGCTGGCCTCGCAACTGCCGGAGCTGACCTCGCGCTCCATCCTGTGCCTGCAAGCGGGCAACGTCAACACCGGCAGCTTCGATCCCCTCCGCGCGGCTTGCGAGCGGGCGCGTGAAGCCGGCGCCTGGGTTCACATCGACGGCGCTTTCGGCTTGTGGGCCGGGGCGTCGCGGAAGTACGCGCACCTGCTGGACGGCATCGAGCTGGCGGATTCCTGGGCCACGGACGGGCACAAGTGGCTGAACGTAGGTTACGACTGCGGCGTGCTTTTGACGCGCCATGCAGAGCCGCTGCGCAAGGCGATGTCGGCGCCCGCGGCGTATCTGATGGAGACAGAGCATCAGGATTCCTCCGCGCCGGACTCTTCGCGCCGCGCCCGCTGCTTTGAGGTTTGGGCGGCGCTGCGCAGCCTGGGCCGGCAAGGCCTGGAAGAACTGGTGGACCGCTGTTGCCGCCACGCCGCGCACTTCGCGCGGGAGCTGCGCGTCGCCGGCGTCGAGATCCCGCACGACGTGGTGCTGAATCAGGTGCTGGCTCGCTTCGGCGATGACGCCCGCACCGACCGGGTGATCGAAGCCGTGCAGCGGGAGGGCACGATGTGGGCCGGCCGGACCGTATGGCAAGGCAAGGTTTATATGCGGATCAGCGTCTCCAACTGGTCCACCACCAGCGAAGATGTGGAACGCAGCGTGGCGGCGATCCTGCGGGCGTACGGCGACTGCCGATAAGAAATGTTCCGGCTGCAAGCCGCGGCGCGAACTGGAACGGCTACTGTCCTGCATTCGCCCGCGACTTCGGCGCGGGGAACGGATACACATCCGGGGTCACACGCACGGGGGTCGTGAACTTGAACGGATACTTGCCGCCGCTGGCGAACGTCAGTTCGACGAAGTACGCCGTCCAGCCCTTGGCCGGCTTCGGCACCTTGGCCAGGTAAACACCCTTCGACACCTCGGCCAGCTCGCTGGACTGGTATGCCGGACCGATCTTTTCCAGCCGGAAGTCGCGGGCATCGGCGTTGGTCGCCTGCCAGACCTTGACGGAAACGGGGCGCGTCTCCGAGGTCACGCGGATCGCGTCGTCCTCGAACTTCCAGGTGAACTTCGGCCGCTCCTGGTTGCGCAGCATCGCATCGTAGTAAGCGATGATGCTCTCGCGGGCGTCGGTGTTGCGCAGCGAGTGGTCGCTGTTGGGAACGTAGCGCAGGTACTTCTCGCCCTTCAGGTCGTCGAAGTAGAACTGCGACGAATCCGGCAGGAAGAACTGATCGCCCGCCGAGTTGACGATGAACTTGGGCATTGTCAGGCGGTTGCGATACTCGAACGGCTCCACGATTTTCATTAGCTTCTTGTACTCGGGCGTGCCGGACCAGCCCATCAGGTCGCGATTTTCGTAGTCGCGCACGGCCGGAGCCCAGAAGCCGTAAGCGCGATAGTGGTGCACGAAGCTGGGTTCCACGTTCAGCAGATCGATGACGATGGGGCTGATGCCGATGACGCGGGGGTCCACTGCCGCGGTGGTCCAGGTGGTCCAACCGCGCTTCGAACCGCCCGCGACGAAGAACTTCTCCACCTTGTAATTGCCGCCGGCGTCGGAAGCCATCAGGGCGCTGACGGTATCCATGGCGCGGACCGCCGCCTTGGTCATGGGAAGGCGGGCGGGCCACATCTCGTTCTGCGACTTCAGAAACCGATCCCAGGTATAGGCGATGAACTCATCCTCGTACATGCCGCCGCCGCGCTGTCCGAACTTCTCGCCCTGATCGGGGAAGTTGATGGGCTGGTTGGGCACCATGCGCAGTTCGGCGGAGACGGTTCCCGTGGCCATCGCGCGCTCGATCAACGCGGGATCGATGCGTTTCTCCTCGGGCAGCGGATCGCGGTTGGAGCCGCCGCTGACATACAGGAACGCGACATCGCTCTTCACTACATCGGGCTTCACCACCAGCAGCCAGTGCCGCCAGGTGCTCTGGTCGGGAAGCACGGGCGGTTTCCAGGTTTGCGAGGTCATGTCGATGACGAATGCCGTGTAGCCGGCGCCGGGGTACGTCTTAGCGACTTCCCACTTGTAGCTGGGGTCCGGCGCTTTGACGTAGCGGTCGAGCGCGGTGATCTTCTCGCCTTGCGCCAGGAGCAGGGCGGGCGCCGCGAGAGCGGCGAGTAGCGCGTATCGTCTGGATAGGTTCATCAATGGCGAGGATATCACCCGCTCCGAACACCGTGCAGCTACACCCCGCTTCCGGCGCGGTCCGTCCCAATTCCGGCCAGTACCGGCTGATCCAAGCTGTGTGTTTTCAAAAATGTAGCTGCGGAACTGCAATTGCCATCAGATAGCCGATGACCGTTCACGACCTGAGGCTTGCCGTCCGCAACCTTCGCAGTCGCCCTGGCTTCGCACTGGTGGCCCTGGCGTCGCTCGCTCTGGGAATCGGGGCCAACAGCTCCATTTTCAGCTTCGTCAACTCGATTCTGCTGGCTCCGCTGCCGTTTGCGGATTCGCAGCGGGTGGTGGAGATTCAGGATTACGAGGGGGCGCGCCCCGCCAACGGAAATCCGGTCCGGCTGATCGAGTGGGGCGCGCGATCGCAGACTCTGGAGGCGGTCACCGGCGGTTACCTGGAGGACTTCACCGTCCTGAACGGCGATACGCCGGAGCGTGTGCGAGGCATTCGCAGCTTCGGCAGCCTGCTGGACACGTTCGCGCTGCGCCCGGTGATCGGCCGTCCGTTCACGCGGGAGGAAGAACAGGGCCGCGGGGCCGTGGTGCTGATCAGCCATGGGATGTGGAAGTCGCGATTCCAGGGTGATCCGGCGATCGCGGGACGCAAGATCACCTTGAACGGCAAGCCCCACGAGATTATCGGCGTGCTGCCCGAGGGCGCGGATCACTTCCGGCTGTCGATTTTCGCCGCGGAGCCGGTGCAAAGCTTCCCTCGCGGCGCGCGTTTCATATCGCAGACGGCGCGCCTGAAGCCGGGAGTCCCGCTGGAGCAGGCGCAGGCCGATCTCGAACGGCTGGCGCAGAACTTCCGGACGGAGTATCCCGCCACCGACAAAGGCCTGGGGGTGCGGCTGACCCGATATCAGGAGACGGTGGTGGAGGACGTCCGGACGCCGCTGCTGGTGCTGATGTCGGCGGTTGGCTTGGTGCTGCTGATCGCGTGTTTGAATATCGCCGGACTTGCTTTGTACCGGACTGCGGGGCGGAAGCGCGAGCTGGCCATCCGCCAGGCTCTGGGCGCGACCCGCTCGCGGCTTGCGGGAACACTGCTGGCGGAGAGCCTGGTGCTCGGCATTGCCGGAGGCGCGGCGGGACTGCTGCTGGCGTTCTGGGGAGTCGACTTCCTGCGCTGGATCATGCCCGCGGACGTGCCGCGGCTCTCGGAAGTCCGGCTGGACTGGCGCGTGGTGGCGTTCGCCGCCGCACTGTCGCTGTTTGCGGCGTTTGCCAGCGGCTGGATTCCGGCATGGCAGGGGTCGCGGATGGGTTGGGAGGATGCGCTGCGGACGGCGCGGGGCGCCTCGCGGCGGCAGTGGATCGCGGGCGCGCTGGTAGTAGGCGAAATCGCGTTCTCGGCCGCGCTGCTGATCGGGGCGGGCATGTTGCTGCGCAGCTTTTGGAATCTGCAGCAGCAGCCTCTCGGATTTCGGAATGGCGGGCTGCTGACCTTCCGGTTCTCCTTCCCGTGGCAGAGCGAGCAGGAGCAGGTGAACGGCGCATATCAACGCATCCTGGACGCATTGCTGGAAATCCCGGGCGTGCAGGAGGCAGCGCTGGTGGACCGCCTGCCGCGGGACGGGGGTTCGGCCAGCGCGAAGGCCTCTATCGAAGGCCGCGATCCGGCGCAGATTCCGTCCCACGTGGAGTTGTTCAAACGTTCCGCAAGCGTCAACTACTTGCGCATGATGGGCGTGCCGCTAAAGGCCGGCCGCTACCTGGAAGAGTCCGACCGCGGATTGAAGCGCACCGTAATCAACGAATCGGCGGCACGCCAGTATTTTGATGGAATGACTCCGATCGGTCAAAGAATTGGTCTGGAGTGGAAGGGTGCAAAAGAGCCGCCGAACGTCTTCGAGATCGTCGGGGTGGTCGCGAACCTGCCGTTCGCCGAACGGGATGCGGTTACGCCGCCCGCCATGTACGTGGGATTCGAGCAGATGTTCTGGCCGATTTCGTCCTTTGTGGTGCGCACCGACGGCGATCCCCTGGCTCTGGCGGGCGCAATTCGAGCCAAGGTGGCGTCGCTCGACCGCAGCCGTGCTCTGGAGCGCATGCAGACCATGGATGATTTCCTCTTCCAACGCGCCGCGCAGCCGCGTTTGCAAACCGGATTCGTGACTGTGTTTGCGCTTTTGGCGCTGGGTCTGGCGGCGATCGGAATCTACGGGTTGCTGGCCAACACGGTTGCGGACCGCGCGCGGGAGATCGGGATCCGAATGGCCCTGGGCGCGGAACCGGGCGATGTGATCCGCGGCGTCCTGCGGCAGACGGGAAGCCTGGTGATCGCCGGAGGCTTGCTGGGAGTCGCGGGCGGGCTCGCGCTTTCGCGAGCCATGGGCAAGCTGCTGTTCGGGCTCGCGCCGGACGATCCGTTTACCTTTAGCGCGTCACTTGCCGTGCTGGTGGGTGTAGCGCTGCTGGCATCGTGGCTGCCGGCGCGGCGCGCCAGCCGCTTGGACCCGGCGGAAGTGTTGCGGCGAGAATAGTGCGGTTCTCGATTGCCCTAGCGATGATGGGGGCGGCAGGCGTCGCGTACCTGCTCTGGTCCGAAGGTTCGCCTCCGCCGGACCCTCTCGCGCCGGGCACCGGTCCAGAGATCGAGGTGCTGCACATCGCCAAGCCGGGCGAGACCGGACGCACAGTGAAGTTGCATCGCATATTGAAGTCCGAAGCGGAATGGCGGCGGCAGCTCCGGGCGGGGGAATACCTGGTGACGCGAACGGCCGCCACAGAGCCGGCGTTCAGCGGGGGCTACTGGCGAACAAAAGAACCTGGGCTGTACCGCTGTGTCGCCTGCGGGCTGGCGCTCTTCGACTCCGAATCGAAGTTCGAATCGGGCACGGGATGGCCTAGCTTCCGGGGCCCGGTAGCGCAGGCCAATGTCGCGCTGCGCGAGGATCGCAGCCTGGGCATCGCCCGCGTGGAGGTCCTGTGCGCGCGGTGCGATTCGCATCTCGGCCACGTGTTCAACGACGGTCCCGCGCCCGAAGGAAAGCGATACTGCATGAACTCGCTGGCGCTGCGGCTGGAGCACGCGCGGCCTTAGCTCGCCTTGGCAGGCTCGGGCTTTTGGAACAGCGAGATGGCCAGGCCCGCGGCAATCACCACGACGCAGCCGATCACGTTGTACCAGAGGAACGCGATGGAGGTGAACCGGTTGGCGGCGAAGATGGCGATCTCGCCGAGAATCACGCCCCAGAAGGCGCCGTTCGCCCCGACCCTCGGGAAGAAGAACGCGAGCACGAACACGCCCAGCATCCCGCCGTAGAACAGCGATCCCACCAGGTTCACGGCCTCGATCAGCGCGCCGAAGTTCTTGCCGTAGTTGGCGAAGGCGATCGCATAGCAGCCCCAAAATACCGTGGCGATGCGCGAGGCCAGCAGGTAATGGCGGTCCGAACCCTTGGTTTTGAAGTGGCGGCCGTAGACGTCGATCACGCTGACGGTGGCCAGCGAGTTGATTTCACCGGAGATGGAAGACATGGCCGCGGTGAAGATCACCGCGACGATCAGCCCCACGATCCCCGCCGGCAGGTATCGCGTGACGAAGCTCAGGAAGATGTAGTTGGTGTCGTTGAAGCCTTCCTTAACCATCCCGGTGGCCTGTTTTCGCGTGGCTTCGAACTCCCGCTGCGCCGCCTGATAGCGTTCGATGCCCTGGCTGCGAGCCTGCTCGTCCGATTCCCGCTGGATCCGCACCAGGTCGCGCACGGCTTCCTTTCGCTGCTCGAAGGCGGCGTTATAGCGGGACTCCAGGCCGGCGAATCCGCTCTGCGATTGAATCTTCTTCAGCTCCACCGGCTGGAACAACACCGGGGGGCGCTCGAACAGGAAGAACACAAACACGATGGCGCCGATGAACAGGATGAAGAACTGCATCGGAATCTTGGCCATGGCGTTGAACAGCAGCGAAAGCCGGCTCTGGCCGACGCTCTTGCCGGTCAGGTAGCGCTGCACCTGGCTCTGATCCGTACCGAAGTAAGCCAGCGCCAGGAACATGCCGCCGATCAGCCCGCTCCAGAGGTTGTAGCGGTCATTCCAGTCGAACTTGGTTTCCACCGCGTTCAGCCGCCCGGCGGAACCGGCGAGCATCACCGCGTCGTAGAACGAGACGTCCTGCGGCAGCAGCGAGATCGCGATGAGCAGGGAAAGAACCAGGGCCGACAGGATCATCACCATCTGCGGGACGTCCGCCCACTGCACCGCCTTGATGCCGCCCAGCGTTGTATACAGGATCACCAGGCTGCCCATCAGAACCGTGGTGATCATGTCCGGCAGCCCGAGGATCACGCTGAGGACCACGGCGGGTGCGTAGAGCGCGAGCCCGGATCCCAGCCCGCGCTGGATCAGGAAGATCATGCTGACCAGGCCTCGCGTCTTGGCATCGAAGCGGTATTCCAGGTACTCGTACGCGGTGTAAACCTTGGCGCGGTGGAAAATGGGCACCGCCGTGGCGGAGATCAGCACCATCGCCAGCGGCAGGCCGAAATAGAACTGCACAAAGCGCATGCCGTCGACATACGCCTGGCCCGTCGTGGAAATGAAGGTGATCGCGGTTGCCTGCGTGGCCATGATGGAGAGGCCCATCGCGTACCACGGCATCGTTTTGCCGGCGAGCAGGAACTTGTTGACGCTGTCCGATCCCCGGCCGCGATAGATGCCGTAGCCCACCAGGAGGAACAGCCATCCCGCCATGACCACCCAATCGAGCGGCGTCACGGGCGAAACGCTCGCGTGAAGAAGTAGAAGGCGATGATCACGCCGGCGACATATACGAGCACCACTGCGTAGACTCTCGGCCACTCGCCCAGGAACGGCGGGGGCTCATCCTCGACGGATTTGCGTTCCAGGTGATCGTTCAATCGGTAGCCACCTTGCCTGCGCTGATCATGTTGGCGAAGATCCGCCAGGCTCCGGGGACACCCGCCGGCAACTGCCGGAACCAGGAGTACGCGCTGAAGATATAGACGCCCTTGCCATGCTTCAGGTAGAGCATGCCGCCGCGCTGCGGCTGCTCCTCCGGGTCTCGCGTCTCGAGCACCGGCTCGTATTTCGGATCCCATTCGGAGGCGAAATACAGCCCGCGCTCCTGCACCCAGCCTTCAAAGTCTTTCGCCGAAATCGGGTTGGGACCCTTGAGAAACGGCAGGCTGGGGTTCAGCAGGGTCACGGGAGCATCCTCCACCGTCACACGCTCACGAGAGACGCGGATCGGGTAGGGACCGATCTTTTCGAGCAGCGCCGGATTGCCGCCCATGAATCCTCCCTCCAGCACGTTGTACTGCACCACCATGGTGCCGCCGGCGGCGACATAGTCGAGCAGGCGCTGCTGGTTGGCGCGGAGATCGGACCGGGTGTTGTAGGCGCGAACGCCGGTGACAATGGCGTCGAAGCGAGACAGGTCCGCGCGGGCCAGGTCTTCCGGGGAAAGCATGGTCACGTCCACGCCCATTTGTCTCAGCGCGTCGGGCACTTCGTCGCCCGCGCCCATCACGTAGCCGATCCGCTTGGAGAGCGTCCGGACATCGGCGCGCACCAGTTCCGCCGTCGCCTCCGGGAACAGGGCGATCGCCGGAATGTGCGAGTACTCGATGACATCCATGCCCACCGCGATGTCGCGGCCGCCGACCTTCGCCACCGCGCGCATAACGCCGGACGAGGCGGTTGCGGGAGGAGTGATGAGGAAGCTGAGCGCCTTTTGCTGGCCGCGTTCGGTGAGTTGGAAAGGTTGCACCGCAGGCTCCGCCTTCCAGCCGGCCGGCACTTCCAGGCGCAGTTCGCCCGACATGCCGGCGGCGTTCGCCTTCACCGGGACTTCGATCCGCCGGGATTTGTCGTCGACGAACATCAGCGCGCGCTCTACGATGTCCACGGACACGGGGGGCACGATCACGAAGGGACGCACGTGCTCGCCGGTGACGCGGTCGACATAGCGATGCTCCACCGGGCGCGCTATCTCGATCTCCTGGCCGTCGATTTTGAGGGTGAAGCTCGCCTGCAGCACGGGAGGCGTGCGAGCGATGCCCAGCAGTTCCGGCTCCGGGATTGAATAAGCGGCGCCTTGCTTGGCGTCGCGCAGCCAGTAGGGTTGGGAATAGGGCTGGGTGTCAGGCACCTTCCAGGAAGCCGAGAAGGTCAGCGGGCGGTTGTAGGCGAGGACGGCGGGCTCGATCGCCGCGACGGGCGGCTCACCCGAACCCGTGAACTGCACGCGCGCCAGGGAGATCGACGCGCGGGAGCGGTTGATCGCGGTGACCTGAATCTTGACGCTGGAGCCTGGCACCGCGAACCAGGTTTCGGCGGACGCGTCCACCCAGAGTCCGGCGCAAAGCGCGATGGTGTGGTCGAGCTCGGAGAGCTTCTGTTTGGCCCAGGGATCGGCGATCGCGGCGATCATCGGCCGGGCTCTCACCAAAAGAGGCAGGATCTTCTCGGGCGACATCGGGTCGAATGTGCGGGTGGCTTCCGCGAGGATCTCGCCGATGGGGGCGCCGCCGCGAACCCGCTTCCAGGATGTGTCGATGCCCTCGAACAGGTCGCGCGTGGCGGCATCCCCGGCGATGTTCAGCAGGATGTTGCGCTGGGAGCCCTTGCGCTCGCTCGATCCCATGCCCTGACTGCGGTGCTCACTGCGGCTCATGCCGGCGATCTCGCCATACGAGTAGCCGAGCAGTGGCGAGTACTCGCCAGTGTCGATTTCCAGGCGGTTCGGCAGCTTGGCGGCTTCCGCCTCCTGCTCCCGGTTGAAGGCAAAGGTGTTGAACATCATGCGCTTGGTTTGCCACGGCTGCACCAGCGCCAGTTGCTCCGGAAAACGCGCGGGGTCGGCGGCGGCGGCGAAGGCTTCGCGCGCGATCAGCGCGGAGGTCTGATGGTGGCCGTGGCCGTCGCGCGGCGTGCCCGAGAAGCGGAGCACGATCACATCGGGCCGGAAGCGCCGGATGTTGAACACCATGTCGCGAAGCACGTTGTCGCGGCCCCACTTGGCCAGCGTTTCGCCGGCGGTCTTGGAGAATCCGAAGTCGACGAAGCGGGTGAAATACTGCTCGCCTCCATCCAGCTTGCGCGCGGCCAGCAGTTCCTCGGTACGGATGATCCCCAGTTTGTCGGACTGCTCGGATCCGATCAGATTCTGACCGCCTTCGCCCCGCGTGAGCGCCAGGTATGCGGTACGAAGGTTACGGCCCCGCGCGAAGTAGGCGATGAGCGCGGTGTTTTCGTCATCCGGGTGGGCGGCGATCATCAGCACGCTGCCCAACGTGTTCAGCCGGTCCAGCGCGAGCTTGATCTCCGGCGTTCCGGAGAGGTTCCGCTGGCCCGGCAGAGCCAGGGCCAGGAGAAAAACGAGGAAGCAGGTGCGTAAGAGCATTGTCTTGAGGGTAAACAGCTAGTGTAGATGACGGCGCGGCAGCGGCGCGGGTTAGCCTGAGGCGACGTTTCCCGGCCATCTGCTGACAGACGGGCGGCAAGGGCCGGTGGGCGGCCCGAATTGTTTCTCGCTTTTGTTCTTCCCGCGGCCCGCCCTTGTGCTAGATTGATTCTTTCATGACCCAGCCCGCCGCTCTGAAAATCACGCCCCTGAACGGAGCCCATCGACGCCTGGGCGCCAAGATGGTGGACTTCGGCGGCTGGGATATGCCGGTCAGCTACTCGGGCGTGCTGGAGGAGCATCACACGGTCCGCCAGAAGGTCGGCCTGTTCGACGTCAGCCACATGGGCGAGATCGAGGTGCGGGGCCCGGAAGCGCTCCGCCTGGTGAACTACATCTCGACGAACAACGCGGAGAAGCTGAAGACCGGCCAGGCGCACTATTCCGGGCTGCTGTATGAGCACGGCGGCTTCGTGGATGACATCCTGGTGCACAAAGTGGCCGACGACCACTTCTTCATCTGCGTCAACGCGTCCAATCAGGACAAGGACTTCGAGCACATCCGCTCCTACAACCAGTTCGATTGCGAGGTGGAGAACGCCGGTCCGCGCTATGCGCAGTTGGCCATTCAGGGTCCGAAGGCGCTAAGCACGCTGGCCAAGCTGACCGCCACGGATCTGAACGCGATCAAGTACTACCATTTCACGGACGGTGAAGTGTCGGGCGCCTCGGCGCGGATCGCCCGGACCGGCTACACCGGCGAGGACGGATTCGAAATCTACATCGCGCCGGACCAGGCGGAAAGGATCTGGAACGAGATCCTGGCCGCGGGCGCGGAATTCGGCATCCTGCCCGTCGGACTCGGCGCGCGGAACACGCTGCGCCTGGAAGCGAAGATGGCGCTGTACGGGCACGAGATCGACGCCACCCTGACGCCGCTGGAGGCCGACATCGCCTGGATCGCCAAGATGGACAAAAGCGGTTTCGTGGGCCGCGCGGCGCTGGAAAAGCAAATGGCCGAGGGCATCACGCGCAAGCTGGTGGGCTTCGAAATGACCGGCCGCGGCATCGGCCGGGATGGCTACGAGGTCCTGCTGGACGGCAAACCGGCAGGATGGGTGACCTCCGGCGGGCCCGCCCCCACACTGAACAAGAACATCGGATTGTGCTACTTGCCTGTGGACAAGGCCGTCCCGGGACAGGCGATTCAGATCATGATCCGCAACCAGCCCGTGGATGCCGTCACGGTGCCAACCCCTTTCTACAAGCGAGCCAAATAGATCATGTATCCGGACAACCTTCACTACACGAAAGAACACGAATGGGTGCGCATGGACGCCGGGGTGGGCGTAATCGGGATCACCGACCACGCGCAGAAGGAACTGGGCGACATCGTTTACGTCGATCTCCCGAAGGTGGGCGCGGCGGCCGAGCAGGGCAAGACGCTGGGTTCGGTGGAGTCGGTGAAGGCCGTGAGCGATATCTATTCGCCGGTGTCGGGCGAAGTGGTGGAGATCAACGAATTGCTGGCGACCGCGCCGGAAAAGCTCAACGAAGACCCGCACGGCGGCGCCTGGCTTGTTAAAATCAAATTGTCGGCTCCGGATGAAATAAAGCAACTCATGTCCGCTTCCGACTATCAGAAATATATCGGGGCGGAGTAAACCGGCCGCTCCCAGCGGAGCAGCCGGCCGCGACGGACCGCATTGTCGTTTCGAGAAAGAAGGCGTGGCCTCGCGCGCGAGCCTTACGCCCGAGCCGGTCCCCCACCCGGCTCCATGGATGGTTAACTCAATTGCGCTACTTACCGAAGTCTGACTCCGAGCGCCAGGAGATGCTGCGTGTCATCGGCGCCGAATCCATCGAAAGCCTGTTCGAGCATCTGCCGGAGAATGCCCGGCTGAACCGGCCCCTGGACATTCCACCCGGCAAGTCCGAGTTCGAGATTGTCGATCACTTCCGCGCCCGCGGCGAGGAGAACGCGATCGGCTATGCGAACTTCCTGGGCGCGGGAGTGTATCACCACTACCGGCCGGTGGTCTGCGACGTGATCGTCTCGCGCGGGGAGTTTCTCACTTCTTACACGCCGTACCAGGCCGAAATCGCGCAAGGCACGCTGACCCAGATCTTCGAGTTCCAGACCATGATCTGCCAGTTGACCGGCATGGACGTGGCCAACGCCTCGATGTACGACGGTTCTTCCGCGGCGCCGGAAGCGGCGATGATGGCGGTGCGCGCCACCGGCCGGGACAAGATCCTGGTGGCCCGCACGGTGCATCCCGAGTATCGCGAGGTGCTGCGGACCTACGCGCGCTATCAGGGCATGCCCGTGGAAGAATTCGGCTACGCGGCGGACTCGGGCGAGATCGACTGGAGCGAGCTGGAAGCTAAGGTGGATGAGCACACCGCGGGCGTGATCATTCAGTCGCCCAACTTCTTCGGGATCATCGAGGACGTGGGCAGCGCGGCGGAAATCGCCCACAAGAAAGGCGCGCTGCTGATCGACATCTTCACCGAGGCGGTGGCGCTGGGGCTGATCGAACCGCCGCGGCAGGCCGACATTGTCGCCGGCGAGCTGCAGAGTTTCGCCATCCCGCCCAGCTACGGCGGACCCTTCGCAGGCATCATCGCCACCAAGGAGAAGTTCATCCGGCAGATTCCTGGACGTCTGGTGGGCGAAACCAAGGACGCCAACGGCAATCGGGCCTTCTGCCTGACCCTGTCCACGCGGGAGCAGCACATCCGCCGGGAAAAGGCGACCTCTAATATCTGCACCAACCAGGCGCTGATCGCGCTGATGGCTACGGTGTATCTCTCGCTCTACGGCAAGCAGGGCTTGCGCGACCTGGCGCACCAGAATCTCTCCAAGGCGCACTACCTGGCGTCGCGGCTTCCGCTGAGATTCCAGGGCCGCTTTTTCAATGAATTCGTGGTGCAGGGCAACGGGCGCAGCGTGGAAGCGGTGAACCAGGAGCTGCTGGAGAAGAAGATCATCGGAGGGCTGCCGTTGGAACGCTACTACCCCGAACTGAAAAACACCATGCTGCTGTGCTGCACGGAGATGTCCAAGCGCGCGCCGATGGACCAACTGGCGGAGGCTTTCGCAAAGTAATGGAGAAAAAGGTACGCTCCCACATATCGCAGAATGAGCCGCTGCTGTTTGAGCTGAGCTCGCCCGGCAAGATCGGCTACCAGTTGCCGGAGCTCGACGTGCCGGCGGTGGATCCGGAGAAGGCGCTGGGCGCGAGCCGGACGCGGCGCGAGATCGAGGACTTCCCGGAAGTAAGCGAAGTGGACGTGATCCGCCACTTCACGCGCCTGTCCACCTGGAATTACGGCATCGATCTGGGCTTGTTCCCGCTGGGCTCCTGCACCATGAAGTACAACCCCCGCGTGAATGAGCTGGTGGCGC
>CAYOQB010000046.1:0-32261 GCA_964406035.1 uncultured Solibacteraceae bacterium
GTTACGGGACGCCGCTGACTGCCGAGCAGCAGCTTCTGGCCTAGCGCGCCGCGAGGGAAATACCGGCGCGCGATGGACTCGCTGATCACCGCGACTCCGGGGCTGTTCGCGCCGTCGCGACGCTCCAGCCAGCGACCTTGTTTCAGCCGAAGTCCGATGGCCTCCCGGTAGCCCGGATCGGCGGCGCTGAACCACGCCGACAAGCGTTCGTTTGGCCGGGGTGCGCGGCCGTCGATCGAAAAGCCGCGTACCGCGGCGGACCGCCCAAAGGGCAAGTACTGCACGGCTCCGGCTGCAGACACCTGCGGATTCGCCCGCAGCCGCTCCAGGACGGCATCGTGGATGGCCGCGCCGGCCGCGGCATCCTGGCCCCGCTTGTCGTCCAGGTCCACTGTTGCGGTTAGTACGTCCCGCGGGTTGATTCCCAAGTCCGCTCCGTAGCGAGCGAAAGCCGATCGCAACATCAGCACCGCCATTACCAGGACCAGCGCCGCCATCGCGACCTCGCCGGCGACCAGCATGCGGCGGGCTCGTCCGCGGGCAGGATCACCCGAGTGGCGACCGCCGTCCTTGAGAGCGGCATTCAGATCCAACCGCGTCGTGACCAAAGCGGGCCACAGGCCAAACAGGATCGCCGTTGCCAGGCACAACGAGAGAGCAAAGCCGAAAGCGGTGTAGTCGAGGTGCACGACGCCCTGGTTCGGGAGGAAGCCGCGATTCTCGAACGGAATCATCCCCAACAAAGCCGGAAGCCCCCACTGCGCGAGCAGTACACCCAGCGCTCCGGCGGATACGAACAGCAATGTCGTCTCGCTCAAGAGCTGCCGGACCAGCGCGCCCCTGGACGCGCCGACGGCGAGTCGCACCGCGATTTCGCGACGCCGCGAAGTGGCTCGCGCCAGCAGCAGGTTGGCGACGTTCGCGCACGCGATCAGCATCACGCAGCCGACCAGCCCCAGCGTCACCAGCAGGGGGGAGTTGCCAGAGTGCTCCCCGATGTCGTCGTAAAGCGTGCGCACCACCGTTCCCACGTTTTCATTCGACGCGGGATAACCCTTGGCGAGCCGCTGGCTCACGGTGTCCAAAGTAGCCTGCGCGGCGCCGGGCGCGATCCCTGGCCGCAGCCGCCCCAGAACATTCATCGAGTGCGACCGCCGGTCCTCGCGCTGTGCCGGGCTCATGTGGATCGGAATGAACCCCGCCACACGCCCGAACAATGGAAAGTGGAACTCCCGGGGCATCACGCCCGCGATTGTGTATACCTTCCCGTCGATTTTTACGGTTTGCCCCAGCACGTTCTCCCGCCCCTGGAAGCGGTCGACCCAGAAGGGGTGCGCAAGCACAATCAGGCGGGACGCGCCGTCCCGGTCCTCGCCGGGCATGAAGCTGCGACCGAGTGCCGGCTCCACTCCCAGCATGGAAAAGAAGCCAGGGCCCACTTCGGCCAGTTCGATTCGTTCGGCGTCGCCGTCGCCGCTCAAATTGTAAGGAGAGGCGCCCCACGGCTCGATCTCGGCGAACACGCCCGACGCAGCGTAGTCCCGCAGGTTGCCCGGTGCCACTGGAATACGTTGTCCCTTGCTGATGTCCTTCTCGAAAACCGACACCAACTCATGCGGCGCCCGGTAGGGTAAGGGTTGCAAGACCCAGGCGTTGACTATGCTGAAGATCACGGTCGTCGCGCCCGCTCCCAGGGCAAGGGTGAGGATCGCGATCGATGAGAATCCCGGTGATTTCCACAACTGTCGGAAGGCGTAGCGAAGGTTGCCCATCGGGCGGGAGAAAGCAGTTCTGGGACCTTCCTAAATTACTGAAAACACGCATCGCAATTGTGGGGGGACTGTTCGCTTTCGGAATCGATTGCCGCCCTTTGCGACAGCGGATTATTTAAGGCGGGCAGGGACGCCGCGCCTAGCGTGGTGGTCATCCGCCGGAGAAAGCTCACCGAACACTTTATGCGACGGCCGTTACCGGTTCGAAATCTGTATCGTGTATGCTCCCTCCATGCGCTTGATTGCTGTGGTTGCTCTCTTCGCGGCGGGTTGCCTGTTCGCACAGGACACGCCGAAGCCGATTCCCGGCGGATACGCATTGCCCAACGGATGGCGGATCACGCCGGCGGGCAAGTCGCTGCCCACCGAAGACATGGTTCTCAACGTCACCGGATCGCCGGACGGCAAGGTGATGGTCGCGTTGCATTCCGGGTTCAACCCGCACGGCATCGTCGTGGTGGACCAGAAGACCGATGAGCCGACGCAGCGGATCGCGCTAAAATCGGCGTGGCTGGGCATGGCCTGGAGTCCCGACGGGAAGAAGCTGTTCGTCTCCGGCGGCAACGCGGCCGGACGCCAGCCATCCAAGGCGCCCATCTATGAGTTCGGCTACGATAACGGCCGTCTCACCGATCAGCCGCTGGCCACCCTGGAGGACGGCGGACAAGCGAGCGAGATCTTCTGGAGCGGGTTGGTGCATCACCCCCGCAAGAACGTGCTTTACGCTCTGCATCGCGGAACAGCGCGCTACTCCGGGCATGTGGTCGTATTCGATACCGAAACGAAGAAAGCGACGGCGCGAATCAAGGTGGACGCCATTCCGTACGCGGCCGCCATCTCGGCCGACGGCGCCACGCTGTACGTCACCAACTGGGCTTCGGACACCGTCAGCGTGATCGACACCGCGACCAATAAGGTGCTGGCTTCGCTGGCGGTGGGCGACAATCCCAACGATCTGCTGCTGACCCCCGATGGCCGCCTGTTTGTCGCCTGCGCGCAGGACAATTCCGTGTGGGTGATCGACACCGCGACACGGATGGCGCGGGAGCGGATCAACACCGCGCTGACGCCGCGCGCGCTGGAGGGATCAACGCCCAACGCTCTGGCGTACGACGCCGCCGCGAAGATGCTGTTCGTGGCGAACGCCGACAACAACAGCGTCGCCGTGGTGCGGGTTGCCGAGAAGGGCGAAAGCGAAGTGATGGGCTTCATTCCCGCCGGCTGGTATCCTTCCGCGCTGGCGCTGTCGCCGGACAAGAAAAAGCTGTTCGTGGGCAACAGCAAGGGCCTCGGGGGCTATTCGAACGTCACCGGGCCCAACAGCCCGCTGCGCAAGGCGGGCATGCCCGCCGATAGCGTCAAGAGCCTGCAGAAGGGCAGCGTGCAGATCGTGAATCTGGCCAATCTGCGAACCGAGCTTCGCGACATGACCAGGCGGGTGTACGAGAACGTGCCCTATCGCGACGAGTTTCTCGCGGCGTCGAAGGCGCCCACCGCCCCCACGGTGGTGCCGCGTGAGGTCGGCGCGGGGTCGCCCATCAAGCACGTGATCTACATCATCAAGGAAAACCGCACTTACGACCAGGTGTTCGGAGACCTGCCGCAGGGCAACGGCGATTCGCGGATCACCATCTTCGGGCGCAAGATCACGCCCAATCATCACAAGCTGGCCGAAGAGTATGTGCTGTTCGACAACCTGTACTGCGACGGCGAAGTGAGCGAGGACGGACACTTCTGGTCCACCGCCGCGTTCGCGACCGACGCCAACGAGAAGCAGTGGCCGGTGGGCTACGGGGGTCATGGCCGGGCGCAGTATCACGAAGGCTACGTCCCCCGCGGCGGCTACATCTGGGATGCGGCGCGCAAGAAAGGCCTGACCTTCCGCAGCTACGGCGAATTCGCTACCCGCGCCAGCGAAGGCAACGCGGACGCCTCGCAGAACGCTCCGGGACTGATCGGTCACGTCGCGCCGAACTTCAAGAGGCCCGGCATGCGGGACCCGGACAACGTCAAGGAATTCATTCGCGAGTTCAACGAGTACGAGAGCAACTATGATTCGCCGGACCCGGAGAAGCGGCTGCCGAACTTCATCGTGATGAGCCTGGGCGAGGATCACACCACCGGGACGCGTCCCGGCACGCCGACGCCGCGCGCTTCGGTGGCGTCCAACGACTATGCCGTGGGCCTGCTGGTGGAGCGGGTGACAAACTCCAAGTACTGGCCCGAGACCGCGATCTTCGTCATCGAGGACGATGCGCAGGACGGCCCGGATCATGTGGACGCGCGCCGCACCATCGGCCTGGTGATCAGCCCCTACACCAAGCGCGGCTTCGTCGACAAGACGCTGTACACCACCTCCTCCATGCTGCGGACCATGGAACTGCTGCTCGGCCTGCCGCCGATGAGCCAGTACGACGCCGCCGCTCCGCCGATGTACAACGCGTTCACGGACAAGGCGAATCCGGCGCCGTACCAGCACCTGGCGCCGCAGTACGACCTGAACGAGATGAACACCCAGCGCGCATGGGGTGCTCGCAAGTCCATGGAGATGAACCTGGACGAATACGACCGCGCGCCGATGTTCGAGCTCAATGAGATCGTGTGGAAGAGCGTCAAGGGGGCGAAGTCGGAAATGCCGCTGCCGGTCCACCGCTTCTGGTTCGGCGGGCGCTAGGGAGTTCCGAACAGATGCAGCAGCGCGGCGGGCAGCCGCCGCGCCCACGCGTCCTCATCGTGGACAGCGCAATCCTCGATGACCAGCTTCGCCCGAGGCAGCAGACGCGCGAGATCGAGCACGTCACGCACGGCTTCGCTGCCGCGATCGCCGGGACGGCAGCCGGCGGCGCCCATTTCATTGGTCCCGACGCCCAGGTAGATTCGCGCAGGCATTGATTTCGCTTTGCGAACCACATCCAGCACCTTGCGCTCCGCGACATACAAGGACGGGCTCTCCAGCAGCAACCCGCTGAACAGTCCCGGGCGAATCGCTGCGGCATAAAGAGCGATCAGCGCGCCGTAGGAGGACCCGCCAAGGGCGATGCGCCTTTTGTCAACCCGGTATGTCGCGGTGATCAGGGGCAGAACCTCGTCCGCCAGAAAGCTGGGATACAAGCTGCCGCGGGGGTTGGGTACGGGCGGGGAGAGGAACTTGTCCTCCCACGGCAGGTATTCCATCGGGCGGCCAGACCTTCCCGCGTTGTCGATGCCCACCACGATCAGCGGCGGGATCTTGCGTTCGGCGATCAGCCGGGTGGCGGTTTCGTCCGCCTGCCACTCGCGCCCGGTGAACACCGAGGTGGCCCGGTCGAACAGGTTCTGCCCGTCATTCAGCAGCAGCACCGGATAGCCTCTCGCCTCGCCCGGCGAGTAACCGGCCGGAAGCCAGACGCGAACGGTACGCTGATTGCCGAAGATGCGGCTGTCGAGCTGGTGGGTAGCAAGAGTCCCTGTAACCTGGGCGGCGGCGCAGGAGGCCGCGAGGAGCGCGCAAGCAAGCTGCATAAGCCTGGGACGGAGGAACGCGGCCTCCGGTTAGGATAATAGCTTGCTCTACTGCGACGTCAGCCTGCCGGTCCCGCTGCACCAGGAGTTCACCTACCTGCTGCCGTTGACGCTGCGCCGGCGAGCCCAGCCGGGGTGCCGCATCACGGTGCCGTTCGGCCCGCGCAAGCTGACCGGCGTGATCCTGCGGGTGCATGACGATCCTCCAGCCGCCGCCGCGCGGGAGGCGTTGCTGCTGCTGGATGAGGAGCCGGTTCTCGACGCCGGATTGCTATCGCTGGGACGCTGGATCGCACAGTATTATTGCGCGCCCTTGGGCGAGGTCCTGCGCGGCATGGTGCCGTTGTCCGGAGAGTTGAAGCGCGGCAGGTCGTACTCGCTGACTCCCGCCGGGCGCGATGCCGCGCGCCAGCTCTTCCTGGATGACTCCTCGGACCCGGCGCTAACGGTGATGCGCCTGCTCGAGCAGCGCAGCCTGTCTCAGGCGCAGATCCTGCGGCGGGTGCCGGAATCGGGCAAGGTCCTGCGATCCCTGGAAAAGAAAGGGCTGGTGGCGGCGGAAGCTCCCTCCGAGCGCTTCGAGGCGTCACGCGCCGGGTCGGCGCGGCTGAGCGTGGAGTTCGCGGCGCGCGACGGCGACGACAAGCTGCCGCGGGTGCAGCGCGAATTGCTCGCCTTCCTGGAACTGCATCCCGGCGTTCACAACCTGGAAGAAGTGGACCTGCTGATTCGCGGCGCGAGTCCCGCCGCGCGGGCGTTGTCCAGGCGCGGCCTGGTGAAGCTGGAAATCGCCACGCCGCCCCCGCCCAGCGCCTTCGAGGGCGGGACGCCGCCGGTGCTGAACCCGCATCAGCAAGCCGCTTTCGCCGCGATCCGGGAGGCGATCGACGCCAGGCAGTACCAAACCTTCCTGTTACAGGGCATCACCGGCTCGGGCAAGACCGAGGTATACCTGCGAGCCATCGAAGCCGCGCTGGCTGCGGGTCGCGGCGCCATCCTGCTGGTGCCGGAGATCGCCCTGACGCCCGCCGTGGCGGGCCAGTTCCTCACCCGCTTCGGCGATTCCGTGGCGATTCTCCATTCCGCCTTCCACGACGCCGAGCGCGCGGCTGCCTGGCGCCGCATCCGCTCCGGACAGGCGCGGGTGGTGGTGGGCACGCGATCCGGCGTGTTCGCCCCGGTGCGCGATCTCGGCCTCATCGTGGTCGACGAGGAGCACGATCACAGCTATAAGCAGCAGGAGAGCCCGCGCTACCACGGCCGCGATGTAGCCATCGTGCGGGCGCGGCAGTTGGGGGCTTGCGTGGTGCTCGGCTCGGCCACCCCTTCCATGGAATCCAAGTACAACACGCTTCGCGGCAAGTACACGCTGTTGCAATTGCCGGAGCGGGTGGAGAACCGGCCGCTGCCGGAGGTCCGGCTGGTGGATCTGAGAGTCGAGTTCATCGAGACACGCAAGACCTCGATCTTTTCACGCCCCCTGGTGGAGGCGATCGAACAGCGGCTGAAGGATCGCGAGCAGACCATGATTCTGCTGAACCGGCGCGGCTTCTCCAGTTTTGTCGCCTGCCGCGCCTGCGGGGAGCGGATGGAATGTCCCAATTGCGCGGTGACGCTCACTTACCACCGGCGGGATCGCCGCATGCTGTGCCATTACTGCGCACATGCGGCTCGCGTGCCGCAGCAGTGCTGGAAGTGCGAGAGCGAGCACCTGAATTTTCTCGGCACCGGGTCCGAGAAGGTGGAGGACGAGCTCCATGCCCTGTTCCCTCAGGCCCGCGTCGCCCGCCTGGATCGCGACACCGTCGGCGCCAAGCGCGATTACGAGCACGTGCTGGGCGAGTTCCGCGCCGGCCGTTTCGACATTCTGGTGGGAACGCAGATGATCGCCAAGGGCCACGACATCGCCAACGTAACCCTGGTGGGCGTCGTGAACGCCGACATCGGGCTCGGACTGCCGGATTTCCGCGCCGCCGAACGCGCGTTTCAATTGCTGACGCAAGCCGCCGGACGGGCCGGACGCGGCAACATGCCGGGCATCGTCCTCATCCAGACCATCAACCCCGAACACTACGCGATCCAGGCCGCCGCCTCGCAGGATTTCGAGAAGTTTTACGAGAAGGAGCTGAACTTCCGTCGCCTGATGCGCTATCCGCCTTTCGCCGCCCTCGCCAACATCCTGGTGCGCAGCGAAGACCGCCAGCAGGCGCTCGAGCGCAGCGAGCAACTGGAGCGCCTGATCCTGCCCGCGCCCGAGGGAATGAAGCTGTTGGGCCCGGCCGAGGCGCCGGTGCCGCGGCTGCGCGAGGAGTATCGCTACCAGCTCCTGTTGAAGTCGACCAGCCGTCCGAAATTGCATGAAGTGCTCACCCGCGTGCTGGACTTCGCGCGCGAGGAGAAGTGGAGCTCCTCTTCGCTTGTCGTTGACGTGGACCCGATGACTTTGCTCTAATCGCCCGCGGTGCGTCACGCCTTCCAGATCGTGGACCGGAACCTGCGTTCCGCCATGCAGTTCTTTGGCCGGGCGACCGGTGAAGGTGAGGTGCTGGAGCAGCCGGGGCTGCTGCTGATCCACTCCGGAATGCAGAGCGGGATCTTCAACATGGCGCTGCTGTCGGCGGAGGCAGGCGCACGGGAGCTGGCCGCGCAACTGGACAACGCGGCGGCGTACTTCGCGGGCCGGGCGGCCCCCTGGTCCGTGTGGCTGTGCGAGCAATGGACCCCGGAAGTGCCGCCGGCCGAGGTCACCGCGGAGTTCGCGCGGCGCGGCTTCCGCCAGATCAACAACCCGCCCGCCATGATCGCGGAGAAACTGAAGGATCCGCTGAATCAACTTCCCCAAGTGGATGTTCGCCGCGTGGATGATGAGGCCACCCGCCTGGCGTTCGCCACCATCTGCTCCACTTGTTTCGACATTCCCTTTCGCACCGCGGCTCGCTTTTATGAAGGAGAGCGGAGCTGGCAGTACGGTTACGACGGCTTCATCGGATACGCCCGCGGCGCTCCGGTTTGCGCGATGGCCACCGTGGTGAGCGGCGAGGCGACGGGCGTGTACTCGCTAGGGACGCTGCCGGAACATCGCAAGAAGGGATACGGGGAGGCGCTGATGCGGAGAGTGCTGGCGGAGCTCGGGCACAGCGAAGGGGAGCGCACGACGGTGCTGCAGTCCTCGGAGGCGGGGTATCGGTTGTACCGGCAGATGGGATACCGCCGGGTGGGGTCGTACCGCGTGTTTCTCAGCGGAGGTTAGGGGTCACGTAGCCAGGCTGCGCTGGAGGAATCCCACGCGGGCGAGGAGTTGATCCGGAGTTTCGCCGGGGACCTGATCCAGAAACGCCATGGCGATTTCGAAGTTGATGGCATCGGAGTGGCGGGAGGACTCGGCGCGGCGGCAGATCTCGTGGCGGAGCGCGGTGGGGTTGGGATGGATGCTGGGCAGCAGGATGAGGAACTCGTCGTCCGTCCAGCGTCCGAGCGCGGCGGACCGGCCCACGACTTCGCGCATCGCTTCCACGAAGCGGGCGAGCTGCTCGTCTCGGCGGTACTGACCGTAGCGGGCTTCCAGGCGCTTCCAGTTCCGGATGGTGACCAGAGCCAGGGACAGCGGGGTTGCGCTTCGCGCCGTTTCCAGCAGGCTGCGCTCGATCGCGGACCGGCTGGCGCTGCCCGAGGCGGCGTCCGAGAGCGCCTCCCGTTGCAGTGAATCCAGGCGAACCTGCAGTACGCGGATCTCGTCCCGCATCGCCGCCACTTCCATGCGGCTCTTGCGGCGAATCTCCTCCACGCAGGCGGCGATGGCATCGGCGGAGTCGCGGATACCCTGCCGCAGTTCCTCCACTGAATCGCGGGTGGCGACCTCGCGCAGCGTCTTTAAGTCGCTCCCCAGACGGTCCACCGTTTCTCCGGACTGTTGCGCAACGTGATCCGAAGCTGCCAGCAACGCATCCACTGCGGCCTGCAGATCGCTCCGCAGCCGGGCTACCGCGCTTTCCGCGCTCGACTGATACCGTCGCAGGTGGAACCGAAACTGCTCCCGCGCCAGCTCCAGTTGTTCCAGCTCCGGATCCTCGAGCAGCTTCGCCACTGCCTGCGTGTGCTTGCGCAGCCCCGCCGGACCGCCCTTCTCCACCTCCACCGCCGTCTCGCCGGCGATCTTCACCAGCGCCCGGCAACATTCCACCGTGCTCCGGCGCAACGCCTGCTGGCGTTCAATTTCATTCTGTTCGTGGCGAATGGAAATCACTTAGACTGCTTATCGGCCGGACGCCGGAGTTTGCTTAACGGGAAAACGACATGCCGGAGAAACTCACCACGCTTCCTCCATCGATGTTCCACTGCTCGTAGCGCTTCAGCTCTCCGCGCACGCCGGGAACCGCCCGCAAAAAAGCATACAGCGGCGCCGCTCCGCACCACTTCAGCGGATCGTGATTCTCGCTCACCAAACTCCAGAACCCGGCGGCGTCTCCCGCCTCGATCCGCGAAATGCGCTCCCGGTCGCGGCTCGCCACCACCACCATCTCCCCTTCTTCGGCGCGTGCCTCCACCGCATCCCCATAGCGGCGGCCGACATGCGCCATGTCCACTCCCAGCACCCACAACAGCCGGTCGCCTTCCCGCGCCGCCAGCTCTCCCAGCGCGTCCAGCGCCCGCGCCGCCGTATCGCCTTCCTCCGGAGCCTTGCCTTCATACAAACCCCGCGCGAAAGAGCCGCACAGGATCGGCAGCACCCGCACCTCCGGCCCGTAGAGATGCTGCAGCATGACCACCTGAAACTCGATTGAATGCTCGATCGCATGGCAGTAATCCTCCATGCGGATCGAACTGCCCCCCTTGGCCTCCAAAAAATCCACCAGCTCGCCCGCCGCGCGAGTCACCCCGTAGGGCGTGGCAAACGGCTTTCGCGTCAGCCCCAGCACATCCGGCTCGCCGTAATGCGAGGTCCCGAGCACCACGAACGTGCGATCGGCATAAGCCGGCGATAACGACTGGTACGCCGCCCGGTAGCTGCCCCAGCCGCCGAACGGGCTTACGTGCGGGGCGGCAACGCCCACCAGCGAATCGCCATCCGGCGCGAGACTCGCTCCCAGATTGCGATCCAGCTCCGCGCGCAGTTCGCCGGCGCCCTCCGGATACCCCGCTCCCGCGTGCGCCGCCAGCCGCACCGGCGACTCCGCGAACGCCCGCGCCCGCTCCTCGCGCATTCGCTCGTAGATCTCGTCTTCCAGAAACCCGGCGCTGGCCAGCGTCTCAACCAGATGCCGCTCCAGATTGCCGACATCGATATCGCCGGTCAGCCGCACCAGGAATTCGCGCAGATCCAAATCGCTCGATTCGCCGTCGAACAGCTCCACCGCGCCCACCAGCGCCGGCGGGATGATCAGCGTGGCGTCGCTGAAGCCGTACGGATCGCGAATCAACAGACCCGGCTTTTCGGGCACCGGGGAGGGCATGAAATCCAGGTTCATGCGCAGGCGGGGCAGCAGGTCCGCCATGCCTAACGCTTCTCTTTCAACTCGGAAACTTCCGTCTCGCCGCGGGCGTCGATCTCCTGCACCCGCAGCACCAGCGCGCGCCGCTTCTCGAACTCCGCTTCGGTCAGAGGGAAACTGGCGGCGGCCATCCGGTCTACCGTCGCGCCGGGGGCGATCGCGTCCTTCAGCACCAGCATCTCGTTGTGCTTCGTGCCGACCTCCTTGCGCAACTCGAACACGCGGTCCATGTCCAGGCGCGACACGGTCATCCCGTCCACCCAGCTCCCGTCTTCCTTCTGCACCCTCGCCGTAACCTGTTGGGCGACGAAACGAAGCCGCGATGGATTCGTGGCGCGGAAGTCCATCACCGCGAGTACCGAGGTCTCATCCAGGCTCAGCACGCGAGTCTGCAAAATCTCGCCCCGTAACTCCAGATGGGCGTCCGCCGTCGTGTAAAAGATTAGCCCCACGGCCAGCGCGACCACCGCCACGCCGATCAGGATGAAGTAGAAAAAGCGCGGCATCGGTTCAATCTCCCAGCAGCCGGCCCACCGGCCGCAGGCTCTCGACGTTGTCGCAAACCGCTTTCAATGCCGCCGTCACCGGGATCCCCAGCAGCAGCCCGATGCCGCCCCAGATGGTGCCCCAGAACATCAGCGCCAGTGTCACCGCCAGCGGATTCAGGTGTACACGCGCGCCCACCAGCTTGGGATACAGCAGATTCAACCCGAGCAGGTGCAGCACCGCCACCGTGACGCTCAGAATCAGGTAAATTCCCAGGTCCTGGTACACCGGCAGTGCCGCGATCACCGGCGGCACGATCGCCAGCGGCAGCCCAATGTACGGCACCAGGCTCAGAAATCCGCTCACCGGCCCAACCAGCAGCCAGTAGGGCAACTCCACCGCCGCGAAGAAAATCGAGCTCGCCACGCCCAGCAGGACGCCCAGCACGAAATTGCCGATCACAAACGCGCGCGCGCCTTCGGCTACCGAGTTCCAGCTCTTGCGGGCGATCTCCAGATCGCCGTCCTCGAAGAACGAATAGAACGCCCGGCGCAGATGATCCCGCCAGGCGAGCATGAAGTAAACCAGGAACGGCACGAACGAGGTCATCAGCAGAACTTCATAGAAACTCTGCAGATAGGAGAACAGATAGCTGAGCAGCGGGCGCGGTTCGGGCCGGATGCGGACTTCCGGAATCGGCGGCGGCTGCTGTTGCTCCACAGCGGGCTCCACCCCGCGGCGAGGCCGCTTGCGCGGAACCGTCGCGCCGGGAATCGCTTCGGGCGGCGCCGCGGCTTCCTGCAGCCGCTTCGGAACCACCACCGCGATCACGCCTTTCTCGAATTGCTCCACCCGCTTGGTGGCCGTGTCCACCAGTTCGTTGATCCGCTGCGAGTACATCGGCAGATCGTCGGACAGCGCTACCGCCTCCATGTACAGGCCCAATCCGGCGAAGTACAGGGCCGTGACGGCGATCGAGCAGACCAGGAAAGTCGATCCGCCCCGCGGCAGCTTCAGGCGAACAAAGAAGTCCACCATCGGGTCCAGCAGGAACGCCAGCATCGCGGAGATGACCACGGTAATCAGGAACACCCGCCCGAAGTACAGCAGGGCGATCGCCGCCGCCGCGGCCAGGATGGTCAGGCTGACCTGCGCCTGCTTCGGTTTGGAGAAAGTGGGCGTGAGTACGGACACGTTGCGAAACAGCTTTCCGGCTTGCGCTGTCTGTAATCTAGCATGGCGCCTCCGTATAATTGAAAGTGATCCCGTGCAGAACCATTCGGGGCAGCTCCCCGGCAGGATTGTCGCCTTGGATGTCGGCCGGAAACGGATCGGAATCGCCGTAAGCGATCCATTGCGGATCGCCGTGCGCGGGCTCCCCACGCTCCAGCGGACGCGCGTTCGGGAGGATCTGGAAACGCTCACCCGCCTGTTTCAGGAGATGGAACCCGCCCTGGTGCTGGTGGGCCTGCCGCTGCACCTCAGCGGCGAGGACAGCCGTCAAACCACCTATGTCCGCGACTTCGCCGCGAAGCTGGAAGCCGCGTCCGGAGCTCCCGTACGGCTGTGGGATGAGCGGCTGACGACCGTGGAGGCCGAAGGTTTGCTGCGCGAGCAAGGTGTGAAGTTCGAGGACCGCCGCAAACACGTGGATCAGATGGCGGCCATTGTGCTCCTCCAAAGCTACCTGGCGGCCGCGCCGCCCGGCGAAGGTGATTCGCAATGCGAACCTCACGAAAGCTGATGCTGTCCGCCGCCGGACTGGCCGCTGCCGCCCTGGCCGCCGCGGCGTGGACCCTGTCCCGTCCGCACGCCGGCTTCGCCGGCGAAACGCTCCTGGACCTGGAACGCGGGACCTCCACCCGCGGCATCGCCGCCCGCCTGCATCAGGCGGGAGTGGTTGCCACACCCTGGCATTTCCTCGCCATCCGCGCCTTGCGTCCCAGCGCGAAGTTACAGGCGGGCGAGTATCGCTTTGCCGGCGCGGCCACCCCCTGGACTGTGTTCGATCGCCTGGCGCGAGGCGATATTCACTATCACCAGGTAACCGTGCCCGAAGGCGCGAACATGTTCGAGATCGCCGCCGCGGTGGACCGTACCGGCATCGTTAGCGGCGACGAATTCCTCAAAGCGGCCCGCGATCCCGCCGCCATTCGGGACCTCGCCCCGCGCGCTACATCGCTCGAAGGCTACCTGTTCCCCTCAACCTACCTGTTCCCCAAGCGGACCACCGCCGCCCAGTTGGCGCGCATGATGACCGATCAGTTCCGCAAGCAATGGAAGAGCGCCGGGGGCACGGGCGATCCCCACGAAACGGTCACCCTCGCGTCACTCGTCGAGAAGGAAACCAGCGTGGATACAGAACGGAAACTGGTGGCTGGCGTATACCGGAACCGGCTCGAAAAAGGCATGAAGCTGGAATGCGACCCGACCACGATTTACGCCGCGCTGCTCGAAAACCGCTATGACGGCGTGATCCACCGTTCCGACCTGGACAGTCCCCATCCCTACAACACGTACCGCCACCCCGGTCTGCCCCCGGGACCGATCGCCAATCCCGGCCGGGCGTCGCTTGCCGCCGCCCGCCAGCCAGCCGAAACCGAATACATCTTCTTCGTCGCCAAGCCGGGCGGCTCGGGCGAACACACTTTCTCCGCCGATTACGCCGGGCACCAGCGTGCCGTGGTGGCCTACCGCCGTGCCGCGAAAACCAACCAAGCGCAGTGAACTGGCCGGCTGGATCGCCGCGCGCGGCGTCACCGCCGTCGGCGACGAGGAATTCGCCGCCCTCTCCCAAGCCCTCCAACCCATTTCCTCCAGCCACTTGCGCCGTCTCCTCCGCGAGTCTGGAGTCAGCCTCGCGCCCTGGATCGAGGGCGTCCGCCAGGGCTCCTTCGACGAACTCGAAACCTCCCTCACCCGTCTGCACGTCGAACAGGAAAAGGCGGTAGCGGCGGGAGATCGCGAGCGGGCTCGCAAGTGTCGGCAGTGCGTCATCGAAGCCAAGGATCATGCGCGATTGTCGCTACGGCGGCTGGAAGGCGAGCGGCGCCGCGATCGCGAGGAAATGATCCAGTGGATGCTCGTCTGGCTTGAGAACTCAGCCATTTTTCTTCAATGGCTAAGGCTTCGACGTAGAACTGTCCCGGCTACACTGTAGGCCGAATGTGTCTGTTTCGTAACCGTGCGACTTCCTCTTGCCAACTTCCGAGGGCCTGTTTATACTTCTGTTTTTGGTCGCGTTTGCAATGAATCACGCCCCTGACATCGACCCGCTCGAGCCGCAGCGCGAGGCGGCCATGTTCTACGGATTGTTCCTTCGCGGACACTCGGCCGACGAGATCCGCCGCGACATCGATATCCCCAAGTCCGTCGCCGAGAAGTGGTTCAAAACCGAACGCCACGAGCCCAACTTCCGCTCCAACCTCCGCCGCCTCTACGAATACCGCAAGCGCGTGCTGGCCATCTTCGACGAACTCGTCGATCATCAGCGCAATCGCGCGGGCGTGCACTAGTTCGTACACTGGTTACGTGAAGATCCCCATCTTTCAGGTGGATGCGTTCGCGTCCCGTCCGTTCACCGGAAATCCCGCCGCTGTCTGCCCCCTGGAGTCCTGGCTTCCGGACGAAACGCTGCAAAGCATCGCGCTCGAAAACAACCTTTCGGAAACCGCTTTCTTCGTCCGCACCGGGGACCGCTTCGCCCTGCGCTGGTTCACGCCGGAAGTGGAAGTGGACCTCTGCGGTCACGCAACGCTCGCGTCAGCCTACGTGCTGTTCCGGGAATTGGGCCTGGAAAGCGATCGTGTCTGCTTCGACACGCGCAGTGGAGAACTCGTCGTTACGCAATCGGACGACCTGCTCTCGCTCGACTTTCCGTCTCGGCCACCCTCGGCCGGCGACGTTCACCCGCGCCTGATCGATGCGCTGGGGGCCCAGCCGCTGACGATCCTCTCGGCTCGCGATTACCTTGTCGTATACGCGACCGAGGCCGACGTTCGCGCGCTCCAACCCGACATGCAGCAGTTGGCTGCGGTGGACCGCTTCGCCGTAATCGTCACCGCGCCCGGCGACAGCGTGGACTTCGTCTCGCGCTTCTTCGCGCCCTCCAAGGGCGTGCCCGAGGACCCGGTGACCGGGTCGGCCCACTGCACCCTGATTCCGTATTGGTCCAAGCGGCTGGGCAAAACGACCTTAAAAGCCCGCCAGGTGTCGCGCCGGGGCGGGGAACTGGAATGCGAGGATCGCGGCGACCGGGTGCGCATCTCCGGGCGCGCCGTGAAGTACATGCAGGGCTCGATCGAGATCTAGCACATGGCCGCGGCGTCGCGCTCCTGCTACACTGTCGCTTCAGAAAGTCTGGGGGAAACTGCGGAGTGGCGGAAGACGTAACACAGCTTCTGGCCCGCTGGAGCGGCGGCGACAAGGAAGCACTCGATCAACTGATGCCTCTCGTGTACGGCGAGTTGCGGCGGCTGGCCAACTACCACCTGATGCGCGAGAAGCCGGGGCACACGCTGCAAAGCACCGCCCTGGTGCACGAAGCGTTCCTGCGGCTCATCGACCAGCGCAATGTGCAGTGGCAGAACCGTGCCCATTTTTTCGGCGTCGCCGCGCAAATGATCCGCCGCATCCTGGTGGATCACGCGCGCGCCCACCAGACCGCCAAACGCGGCGGCGGCGCGCCCACCGTGGCCATTGACGACGCCCTGCAGATCTCCAAAAAACGCGACCTGGACGTCGTGGCCCTCGATGACGCCCTGAACAGCCTGGCGACCCTCGATCCGCAGCAGGGCCGCATCGTGGAACTGCGCTTCTTCGCCGGCCTCACCATCGAGGAAACCGCGGAGGTGATCGGCATCTCGCCGGCCACCGTCAAGCGCGATTGGAACACCGCCAAAGCCTGGCTCTATCGTGAGCTGTCGCGGAGCGAGCAGCCGTGAACGCAGCCGACTGGCAGATCGTCAAGGAAGCGCTCGACACCGCCTCCCGCCTGGAGCCGGAGGAAAAGTCGGCCTACCTCGATCGCATCTGCCAAGGTCGCGCCGATCTGCGCTCGGAAATCGAATCGCTGCTGAACGCGCACGAAGAGGCGGAGGACTTCCTGGAAGCGCCGCCGGCGGAGTCCCTCATCGGCCGCAAGCTGGGCGCGTACCGCGTCACCGGAGTGATCGGCGAAGGCGGCATGGGCTCGGTGTACCGCGCCGTTCGCGACGACGACTCCTACACCCAGGAAGTCGCGGTGAAGGTGCTGAAGCGCGGCATGGATACCGCCGCCGTGGTCAGCCGCTTCCGCTCCGAGCGCCAGATCCTGGCCAACATGGAGCACCCCAACATCGGACGCCTGTTCGATGGCGGCACCACGCCCGACGGCCTCCCTTACTTCGTCATGGAGCTGATCGAGGGCACGTCGCTCACCGATTTCTGCGATCGCAACCGCTTCTCCACCATCGAGCGCCTGAAGCTGTTCCGCAAAGTCTGCGATGCCGTCGATTACGCCCACCGCCGCCTGGTGGTGCATCGCGACCTGAAGCCTTCGAACATTCTGGTCACCGCCGCCGGCGAGCCCAAGCTGCTCGACTTCGGAATCGCCAAGATCATGAGCCCCGACGGCGCGCTGCAGCCCACCATGACCTTCGTCAAGATGATGACGCCGGAGTACGCCAGTCCGGAACAGGTCCGGGGCGAGCCGGTGGCCACCGCCACGGATATCTACTCGCTCGGCGTGATTCTCTACGAGCTGCTCACCGGTCACCGCCCCTACCGTCTCACCAGCCGCATGCTCCATGAAGCCGCGCTGGTGATCTGTCAGGTGGAGCCGGAAAAGCCTTCCAGCGTCGTGCGCCGCACCGAGGAGATCGCGCCCGATCAGCGCATCACTCCTGACGCCGTGGCCGCGGTCCGCGAAGGCAAGCTGGAGCGGCTGCAGCGCCGCCTCTCCGGCGATCTGGACAACATCATCCTCAAGGCCCTGCGCAAGGACGCGCAACGCCGCTATGCCTCCGCCGCGGAACTGTCCGAGGATATTTGGCGCTACCTGCATCAGCTTCCCGTGCGCGCCCGTCCCGATTCCTTCCCGTATCGCGCCGCCAAGTTCGCCAGCCGCAACCGGCTTTCCCTCGCCGCCGCCGCGCTGGCCGTGGCCGGTCTGGTCGGCGGGCTCGCCTTCGCCGTTCGCGAGGCCCGGATTGCCCAGGCCGAACGCCAGCGCGCCGAACGCCGCTTCAACGACGTTCGCAAGCTCGCCAATTCGTTCCTGTTCGAGTTTCACGATGAAGTCGCCAAGCTCTCCGGCTCCATGACCGCGCGCGAGCTCGTCGTCCGCAAGGCACTCGAGTATCTCGATTCCCTTGCGAGCGAATCCGCGGGTGACCTCGAGCTGCAGCGCGAGCTGGCCAAGGCCTACCAGCGCGTCGGCGACGTCCAGGGACTGGCCGGCGAGGCGAACCTCGGCGATACCGCCGGCGCGCTGAAGAGCTACCAAAAGGCCGGTGAGATCCTGGAAGACGTGCTGCGCCGCGCCCCCGGCAAGGACTCCAAGATGGAGCTCGCCACCATTTATGACCGCTTGGCGACCGTCAACGCAGGTCCGGACCGCGGCTTCACCTACGCCCAGCGCTCCGTCGAGATTCGCCGCGAGCTTGCCGCCGAAGCGCCCAACGATCCAAAGTCCCATGCGTCGCTGGGCAGCGGATTATGGGTCCTGGCTCAGCAGTACGTCCAGAGAGGCGACATCCCCAAGGCCCTCGAAATCCGCCTGGCCATGGCTCGCGAAATGGAGCTGGCGGCCGAGGGCCTGAAAACCGCGCGTTCCCGCCGCAACGTCGCCCTTGCTTATAAGAGCGTCGGCGCCACCGAGAGTAAGCTCGGCAACTTCCAGAGCGCCTTGCAGTACCTGAGGCGCGCCGTGGCCATCGACGAGCAACTGGTGAAGGAGTACCCCGAAGATGTCCTTCATCGCATGGACCTGAGTTTTGGGTTGAGCGACACCGGCTACACCCTGCGCCGCATGGGCAAGCTTGAGGAAGCGCTGCAATACTACCGCCGCGTCCTGCCCATCCGCCGCGAAATGGCCGAAGCCGATCCCAAGGATCACCGCGCGCAGCGCGCCCACTCCACCACCTGGGCCCGCATCGGCGGTATTCTGGGGGATCTCGGGCGCACCGCCGAGGCCATGGAGGCGCTGCGGCAGGCATTCCGCATTCGCTGGCCTCGCGGCTTGGCGGCCCTTGATCAGGCAGAAGACGTGGAGGTGGCCGAAGTGCTCGCCGATTTTGGCGACGTCCAGTTTCAGGATTACGAGCGCACCCGCAATGCCGCCTCTTTGCGGCAGGCGCGCATCTGGTACCAGCGTTCCGACGCCATCTTCCGGCGGCTCGAGGCCGGCGGCCGCCTCAGCGCCATGTATCAGGAGCGCGTCCGCCTGGTGCGCGACAGGCTGCCCCGGTCGTGACCCCCGGCGACAAATGGAATCAACGTCACGAAGCCGCGGCTGGGCAGCCGCCCGCCGACCCCGCTCCCGTGGTCATTCGCGCCGCCGGGCTCCTCGAAACGGAGGCGAATCGGCCCCGGCGTGCCCTCGATCTCGCCTGCGGCCTGGGACGCAACGCCCGCTTTCTTGCCGCGCGCGGCTGGCACGTGGTGGCTGTGGATGTGTCGCGGGTTGCGATCGACAAGCTCAGCGGGGTTGACAACATCGACGCTCGCGTCCTGGATCTCGAATTCGCCCGCCTGCCCGAAGGTCCGTTTGATCTGGTGATTGACACGCTCTACCTGCAGCGGGATCTGTTCCCGGAGGTCCGCCGCGTCCTCGCCCCGGGCGGGCTGTTCGCCGCCGAAATCCCGGTCGCCGGGCACAGCACCGTCAACCCGGCGTATACCTTGCCGGCGGGCGAGCTCGCCCACGAATTCCATCACTGGGAGATCCTCCACGCCGCCGGCCCGGAACTCATCGCCCGCAAGCCGGGTTAGAGCGGTGAACGTGCAGCCGTCTTTTGGCGTGCTAGACATAATGCAACCCGCAGTTCAGAACACCGCTCGATAAAGCCGACTTGAGCCGTTGCAACCCGACCGCCCTCTCGCAGTGAATTGTAGAACCGCCTTCAGGCGGTGCGAGCCTTCAGGCTCGCTGAAGCCGCACATCTTGCCCCATGCCGTCCTTATCCAACGGCCAGTAGACCGCCTTCAGCCCCCGTCACCTGCCCCCCGGCAACAGTGCGATCCGCGAACCAAGCCCGTGTACTCGAACTGCAACAATTAAGAACCACGATGCTAAGCACTAGAAATGGATGCGCCACATGAGTGAGCAGGGTTGGAAAGCGTTCCTCACGGCTGAGGGCGTTGACGATTGGGCCGTGCTGCACGGCGGGGCCACCGCGGTTTTTCGGGTCGAATCGCTGGATCAAGCGGCGCGCCTCGCCGCGGAAGTCGCCCAGCTTCCGGACATTGCAGACCGCGGCGTGCTGCTCACCCTCGCCGATCGCTGTCTGACGGTCCGCTTGACCCGTGACCTTTGGCAACTGGAACCAGCACACGTGCTGCTTGCCAGGGCGGTGTCGGCGCTCGCCCGCAAGCACCAGGCAGTTCCTGATCGATCGGCTGTCCAGGAGGTGCAACTGGCCATCGCTTCGAAGCGCGATGCCATCGATGTTGCATTCTGGCGAGCCGTACTCGGCTATTCGCCGATGGCCGAGGACAACGCGGTCGACCCCCTGGGGCACGGGTCCACGGTGTGGATGCAGGAAATCGCTGATGCCAAGCCTCTGCGGCACGCGATGCACATCGATGTATCAGTGGCCCGTGAACAGGTTCAGCGGCGCCTCCAAGCGGCGCTCGCCGCGGGCGGCCGGATTGTCGACGAGTCCAGCGCGCCGGCACACTGGACGCTTGCCGATCGGGCCGGCAACCGTATCTGCATCTGCGCGTGGCCGGACGGCTCCACGCAACCGCCGCCCGCCGGCACCGGTTAGGCGATCACCCGCCACTTCTGCCCGCTCGGTGCCCGCCCCCGGCTCGGTGCCAGTTCCCCGTGTTCCGCCGCTAAAATAATCCGGTGATAAGGGGGAGTAGTACTTTCGGGTAGGATCCGCTCATTCCACAGGCTTTATGCGACGCCTGGATCGCGGACAGCCCGGAATCGGCCGGAAAACGGGATAAGCCGGCATGCCACATCTCCGCCTGTAACCTGCTGATTCCAGGTCCGGAGCGACCAGATTCGGAACAGCCGTAACCCCGATTTGCGGGCCGGTGCCAGTTCCGCCTGCTCCGGGTCGAATTTACTCCGGTGCTAAGGAGTAGTATCCCTGCGGGTAACGCAACTCTGATTCCACAAGGCTTATTCGCGCTCGCCGTCTCGCGCGTCCACGCATCTGCCCGAAAAAGGGGTAAGGATCGAGCCCATCTCAGCACCCCTAAGCTGATGATTCGCCGTTGCTCAGAGCCATCTCACGGAACAGCCGCGACGGACGCCGTGCCAGTTCCGCCTGCTCCGTATACGAGGCATAAGGCGGGACATCCCCTCGCGCATACCGCGCCGCGCTTTTTCAGCAACTTGCATCAACGCGAGCCTCAGCAACCGGCTACTTAGGCATTCTGTTGGGCTAAGGATCCGTCCACTCGGCGGAACAGGTGGAACTGGCACCGCGCGGCCCGGTCTTCTTGACACTCCCCCGAAACAGCCGGATACTGAAGTCGTTTGCAGCCCAAAGGCGGCAAGGACACGCGGTCTGCAATGCGGCACCAATTACTTGCCCTCGCACTCTCGTTAAGTCCCATTTTCGCCGGGAAAGCCGAGCTCTCTTTCCGCCTTCCGGAGGGAGCCCGCGTCCGCGCGGTTCGCATCGACAACGCCGGCAATCTCTACCTTGCCGGATCTCTCCCCCCGAACACTCCCAGAACCGGCGACTTCAGCGACGCGTTCGTCGCCAAATTATCCGCAGGTGGATCACAGATTTATCGAACCGTTCTTGCCGGATCGAACAGCGAAAGCGCCACCGCCATCGTGCTCGCTCCCGACGGATCGCTCTACCTCGCCGGCGGCACTTCCTCCAGCGACTTCCCGGTAACTCCCGGCGCCCCACAAGCCACATTGGGCGCGGGCGGGCAGGCGTTTCTCGCCAAACTCTCTTCCGGCGGCGAGCTTCAGTCCGCAACCTACTTCGGCGGCGGCGCGGCGACCTCCGGCAGCGCGCTGGCCCTCACCACCGAAGGCCACGTGCTTCTCACCGGAATCGCGTCCGCCGCGGGGTTTCCCGCAACACCGGGCAACGCCGACCCGGGGAACGGCTTCTATCTGGCCCGGTTCGACGCCACCCTCAGCCGGATTCTGTTCGCCACCCTGGCGAACGGCGGGACCGTCATCGCGCTCGACCCGCGGGATAACATCTATCTGGCCGGCTCTGCCACGCCGGTCGGATTCGAAGTACCATTGCAAACCAGCCCCGGCGCGTTTCAAACCAGACCCGAAGTCCGGATCTGCCGCGGCAGCGGAATTGTCTTCCTGCCCTGCACCTATCAGTTCGTCAAGAAAATCGATGCCACCGCCACCAGGCTGGAGTACGCGACCTTCCTCACCGGCTCGCACGGAGCATCGCCCGCCGCCATCGCCGTCGATGCCGCCGGCAATGTCATCGTCGCCGGGACTACGAATTCACCGGATTACCCGGTTACCGCCGGCGCGCTGCAAACGCTGTACCTGGCGAACGCGGCGGAGCCACCCATCCAGCCTTCCCCGCGCGGGACCGTTTATCCGCCGCCCTCGACCGGCTACGTCAGCAAGCTGAATTCGACCGGCACGGGCCTGCTGTGGTCCACGTTCTTCGGCGGCTCGGCACGGGATGCCATCTCCGGCATGACCGTGGACCGAAGCGGCTTCGTCTACATCGCCGGGCAGGCGACCTCCAGCGATCTGCCGGGCCTGTCCGCTTCAACTCCGCGCGGTTGCCGTCCAACAGTCAACCAGTCGCTGGGCTTCGTCGCCCGCTTGACGCCGGACGGGGCGAGCGTTGCCCCGGCCCAACTCATCTACGGCGCACCGGTTTGCGCGTATGGGTCGTGCTTCGCCGACACGCAGAGCACGTCTTCCAGTGCCTGGTCCCTGGCTGTTCGCGCGGACGGCGTCATCATCGCCGCGGGCGCCGGCAGCGTGGTCGCCGCCGTGGACCTTTTTGCTCCGGACCGCCTTGCCTGCATTACCGATCCCGCCGATCACGTGCAAGTCACATCGATAGCGCCCGGACAGGTGCTGAGCGTCTTCGGTTCCCGTATCGGACCCTCGCGCCCGGCGGTCCCTCCGGCTGGGAGCGCCTCCTCTCTCCAGGGCATCACCGTCACCTTCAACGGCATCGCCGCGCCGATCCTGTTCGTCTCCGGCGAGCAGATCAACCTACAGGTGCCCTTCGAGGTTGCCGGGATCGAGTCGGTCGAAATGCAGGTGGTCAGCTTCGAGGAGAACCTGATGGAGCGCAGATCGCTACGCGTATCGCAGCGCCAGCCGAGTGTGTTCCTCTCCCGCGATGCCACGGAGTCGGATGTACCCGGCGCCTCTTACTGCGGTGACGAACTCAGCCGCGCCCAGCATTCGCTGGCCCTGAATGCTGACGGAACCTTGAACACCTGCTCGCGGCCCGCCGCGCCCGGTTCCACGGTGACTCTCTTCCTGAACGGTCTTGGGCCGACCCAGCCGCCGCAGACGACCGGCGCCACTGCCGCCGCGCCTGCGGTCGAAATCGCTCTAGGGGCCGTTGCAACCGGGATTGTCTCCACCACCACATCTCCGGGCGCCATTTCCGCGGTGGCTCAGATTCGCGTGGAGATCCCCCTGACGAGTTCCGGGTTCCTGGAAGTCACGCCGGCGATCGGCGGTGTTGCTGTTCGCCACCCGGTGATGATTTGGGTTCGCCCCCCGAATTAGCCTCAGCTTCGCCGTGACAGGCGCAACAACCGAAGGAGTGCCGCCGCGCCCTGACAAGCTGAAAGATGCGGACTCGAAACCGAAACAGCTGCCGGAACATCGACAATCAAAGCTGATCGGAGGAAAGGAATGGACCACGTGGACAATACCATCGAACATTGGTATCTCGCGACGCTGATTGTCGAGTTCAACTACGGCGGGCCCACATCGCCGCTTCACATCAATTCATACCTCATCAGGGCTGCGTCCGCCGAAGAGGCTCTGGAAAAGGCACAACGCCTGGAGGAGCCGGATTACGAGTACACGAACCTGCTTGGTGGGAAGGTCAAATGCGTCTTCCGGGGGATCAATCAGTTGCTTGTTCTGCCTGACCAACTGGAAGACGGGTGTGAACTGTTCTGGAAAGAAGTTCCCGAGGCTACTGAGGAGGACATACGGAAGCTAATCAGAAGACCCGAGGAGATGGCTGCCTTCTCGAAGCCACCGCGCTTCCAAAAGGAGTTCCCGTTCTCTCCTATCGAAGACGAGGACGAGGAAACCTAGGGCAGGCAGGTTGTCGGCAGCAACGCCGCGACACAAGCAGATACGATGTGATCATGACGGGCCTGCTGGAACAAGCGCTTCGCCGGATCGAGGCACTTTCAGCCGACGAGCAGGACGCCATAGCCTCGCATTGAGACCCTGGATTACGAGAAGGCATGGGCCGACCGTTTTGCTAGCATTCCGTCCAGCTTGCGGGACATGGCACGTGAAGCCGGGGAGGAACAAAGCCGCAGTGAAACTCGTGTTTTGGACGAACTGATTCAGTGACATCCTACACCTTGCGCCGCTTTTGACCGATCTATCGAGATCTGCCGGATCAGGTGCGTGCTTCAGCCCGCCGAGCCTACCGCCTGTTTCAACAGAATCCTCGCCATCCTGGACTGCACTTTAAGAAGATCGACGACGGAACCTCCATGTATTCCGCCCGCGTTGGGATCGGCTATCGAGCCCTAGAAACATTGGAAGGTGACACACTCGTGTCGTTCTGGATCGGGCCGCACTCGGAATACGATGAGCTGCTGTAGCAGATGCTCCAGCCGCCGGCACTTGAGGTTCGGCTTATTCGGTAACGGCTCATTCCGAATCGGTTCCGAGCCAGCGTCGATCGAAACTAGCCCGAACGCGCGGACTAGCCCATCAGCTTGCGCTAAGCCGAGCCTCGGGAACCGGCGAATCCGGCTTTCTGTTGGCCTGCTGAGGCTCCCACCGCGCACCCGAACGGGTGGAACTGCCGCCGAACTCCACTGTACCGCTGAATACCTCTCCTCCACGTGTGGTCCATTTCAGTCGCCTGCCGCGCGTGTCTCTCGCCGGACTCCACGTCCGGGATCGAAAGGAGCATATAGGCATGCATCGTTTTCTCGTTCTCGCGATGACTATCCTGATTCTGCCTTTGTCGGCGAGTCCCATCAACGTCGCACTTGTCAGCAACGGAGGCTCGGCTGGGCTCAGCTCTCTCTCGGGAACGTTCCCGCAGCCGAACCACATGATCGACGGTAGCTTGAGCTCCAACGTCGGCACCGCGTTCCAGGCCAACGCCTGGGTTGAAGTGACATTCAACGACACCTACTTTGTAACGCTCGCCAGAGTTTTCCCCGATGAGCGCGAGTGCTGCAGGACTCGGGTCAACAACTTCTCGATGTTCCTGTATAACGCTAACAACGAGATCGTCTGGTCCAGTACTGGGAACAGCATTCCAGCCGACGTGCCAGAAGTACAGGCGACCTTCACCGGTATTAACGCCTGGGGTAATCGGATGCGTATGCAACTCGAGCATACACAAAATCTCTCGATGCGCGAGTTCGAAGTCTTTGCCGACATCGCCGCGGCGTCGGGCGAGGTGCCCGAGCCTTCCACCTATCTGCTCGTCGGGACGGCTCTAGCCTCGCTTGTCCAGTTGAAGCGCAGGTGTGGCTTGCGAACCCCAGAGGCTCGGTAGGCATGGCGCAAGCTCATCCTCGGCCGCAAGCGCGTGTTTGGTGCGCGTGACTGTTCCCAACTGCTCGGACTCGAAAGTGACCCGGAGGTAAGGAGGACTGGGCCGTTACCATTGACTTCTTTTCGGCGCGAGTGCGTTTGCTGCCGCCGGAATGGGCCGGGAAGGAAGAACAATTCGATGTCGGGGCCGCCCGCTTGCCCGACAGACCAGGTGCAGCGGTGCGTGCTCGGCAGGCAGCGACTCTGCCTGGCGGTCTACTCGTACTTTGCAGCGGAGTCGTGTCAGACGAAAATTGGGAAAGCCCGCCGCCGCGTGACTTTCCCCTAGGGTGTCAAAGCCTGGCTTCGAACACGCTGTTGAGCGGCGTCTGTGCAGCCTTCCGGAACTGTTGAAAACCGCCCTCCTTCATGACGTCTCGAATGCGCGCCTCTCCGGCCTGAGCGCCAAGCGCCGCTCCGCCATTCTGGGCTACAGCGCCGGGCGTGCAAACCATTGTGGACGCCGAGTAGTAAAGCCGGCCCACGGGATGGAGATTCTCCTCCAGGCGGTCGGATGCGAGCGGCTCAACAATCATGCAGGTTCCATCGGAAGCCAGTGACTCGCGAGCATGCCTGGCAGCGCTGACGGGATCTCCCATATCGTGCAGTGCGTCGAAAAACCCGATCAGGTCGTAACCCTCTCCGGGATAATCGTGAGAAGAAGCAGCCTGGAACGTAATCCGATCGCCGACGCCCGCCTCACGAGCCCGCTCCCGAGCCCGATCAATCGAGGCCTGATGATAGTCAAACCCGAAAAATCGGGACTTGGGATAAGCCTGAGCCATGATGATCGTGGATGCGCCGAAGCCGCATCCGATATCGGCCACTGTCGCTCCGGACTTCAGCTTCGCTTCAACTCCATCCAACGCGGGAATCCAGTTGGAGGTCAGGTTCGTCACGTAGTTCGGGCGAAACGTCCGCTCGGTGCCCTCGAACAGTCCGCCATCATGCTCATGCCAGCCGACACCATTCCCGGTGCGGAAAGCGCTTGCAAGTTTTTGTCGCGACTTCATCATTGCTTCCGCGACCAGAAAGCCGCCCGCCACGTCGATGGGGCTGCCGGGGTTGGTCAGAGCGAATGCCTGTTCGTCGCTCATGTAGAAGCAGTCGGCTGCGGCATCATACTCGACGTATCCGCCAGCAGCCTGTCCCGAGAGCCATTCGCGGACGTACCGCTCTGAAAGCCCGAGCCGTTTCGCGAGATCCGCCGCCCTCACCCGCCCCGCGTCCGCAACCGCTTTGTAGAGTCCGAGGCTGTCTCCAAGCAGAATGGTCGTCGCCGCCATCGCGGCGCTCACGTCGCTGATGTACCGGTGAATGAAGTGTTCGAGTTTTTGTTGATTCACGCGCTTGTCTCCTGTTGCAGTTCTGGGAAGGTGAGAGAGAATCGCCGGCACAGCTCAGGAACGCTGTCGAAGTCCATCCCGAGCTGATACTTCTCATTGATTCGAGCAAATTGCGCCAGATCGCCCCACGCAGCCGCCACTTCACGGAAGTAGTTTTCAAACCCCGACGGCGAGATGATCTCGATGATCTGGCACGGTTCATCGGATGGGTTCCAGAATGTGTGCCACTGATGCCGGGGCTTATAGACCCAGGCGCCTTCGTGTGCGACCACTACGTCGTCACCCAGCAATGCCCCGAGGGTTCCCCGGAGTACGTACGAATATTCGTCCTCATGCTCGTGCCGGTGTAGCGGCGCCGCAAGCGCATGAGGCCCGATCGGGTGGTGGACAACGGAGAACCTTCCAGCCGTGTCGGTTCCTTCAATCCTCCAGTGAACCCCGAGTCCGCCAAAATCGAATTGAACGCCGCTGTTGGGGAGTAATACTTTGGTTTGATGCATGTTGGTCCTTTTCTGGGTGGCTCGACTTGCCTGTGCGGTGGCCGCTTTGACCATTCCGCGGAGGGGTATGGAGCCCGCCCCTCGCTTAAACTCGCTCTCCGGTCACCTTGACCGGAACGCCTCGAGTGATCGAGTCGAACACAGGTGAATAGGTTGGACCGAGTTGGATTAGCTGCTGGAACTGTTCGTCCGGAACATCCGACTTCACTTTGAAGTGCATCTGTATGTTCTGGAAACCGTTTCGAATGCTCTTATCGATTCCGAGGAACCCGCGCAGGTCGATGCTGCCCTCAATCCGGGACTCCACCTCCTCGACTCGGATCCCCTTGGCAGCCGCGTGGTAGACAAGAGACGACGTGACGCATCCTGCCAGCGCGTTCAGCAGGTGCTCCACGGGATTGGCGCCCCGATCGCGCCCGAGCAGGATTCTGGGTTCGTCGCAATCGAGCTGGAACTTCTGCTCGTGCGCGATCTCTTGGCCGGCTCCGTGGAAGTCCTTCACGGTTGTGCGATTGTGTCCGCCGTCGATCCACTCGTTGTCGACGCGGAACCGGAATCTAGCGATGAACGGCTGCTGCTTGATCTGATCAATGGTTTGGAACAACTCGGCGACGTTGATTCCGTTAACTGTCGTGTTCTGGGCTGCTGAAGACATGCTGTGCCCCCTCCTCTCAATGTGGAGCGATCCAACCCCGGCAGTGCCGATTCTGCAGGTGCCCTCGCAGAGGCCACTGATTGCTAGAATCGGACTGAGGGAGCTGCGCTCATAACCATTACGCGGCTCGGAGCGGGTAAAAGTCCTTAGAGACTTCTTTGAGATTCCGTAGATGTGCAGGCCGCCATGCAGGGCATCGCATCTATCTATCGATTCGGCCAGTTCCGCCTGGAGCCCTCGGAGCGGCGATTGTCGCGAGGCGGCGATCCTGTAGCCCTGACAGCGAAAGCGTTTGATGTACTTCTCACGCTCGTCCGCAACAGCGGCCAGTTGGTGACAAAACAGACGCTTCTGGACACCGTCTGGCCCGATGTGGTCGTGGATGAAAGCAACCTGACATTCACCATTTCCATTCTGCGCAAGGCCCTCGGCGAAACAAGAAGCGGGCCACGATATATCGAGACAGTTCCCAAACAGGGCTACCGTTTTGTCGCCCGGCTGGAGCCGGAGATACCCGAATCGTCGAAGCTCGCGGACTTTCCTTCTGTTGTGGAACGCGACCACCACATGGATGCCCTGCTCGGCGCCTTCAGCCGGGCGCACGCCGGAGAGCCGAGCGTGCGATTCATCTCCGGTGAAGCCGGTCTGGGCAAGACAACTCTGGTTCGTGCGTTCAAGTCTCGCGTCCACCAACTGGGCCGGACCGTGTTCGCCTGCGGGACCTGCATCGATCACCAGAGCCAGTCAGAACCGTATTTCCCGATCTTCGACGCATTGGGAAAGATGGCGCGAAGCGAAAGCCGCGAGCTGTTCCTTGGTTGCCTGCGCATTCACGCGCCCACCTGGACCGCACGGATGCCGGCGCTTCGCGGCGAGACGCAGCCCGTTTCCAGCGGCCAGGGGCAGGACCGAATGCTTCGGGAGCTCGAGGACGCCTTGATCGAACTGACGCGCAGCATCACTGTAATCATGGTTCTCGAAGACCTGCAGTGGTGCGACTACTCCACCGTGGACGCCATTGCCCGCGTGGCGCGGATCGTGCCCCCCGCTCGACTTCTGTTGATCGGAACATGGCGCCCGTCCGAAGCCAGGGCTCGCGCACATCCCATCGAGGCCCTCATTGATGAGCTGTGCTTTCGTTCCCCGGAATGCCTGATCTCCGTTCCGCCGTTGACGGAGGAGGGTGTCGCAGACCTGCTTTCACGGCGTTTGGATGCCGAGGTTGCCCGGGACCTCACCTCTTTGCTGTACCGGAGAACGGAAGGGCACCCGCTGTTCATTGACGCGTTGCTTCACGCCTGGCTGGAATCGGGCAAGCTGCGCCCGCGGGACCCCGGCTGGCACGTCGACCTCGCAATGCTCTCGGCTGACCTCCCGAACACCTTGCGCGATTTCGTTCTGCGCCAGCATGCGTCGCTTCCGCGGAACCAGCGCGAACTGTTGGAGGCCGCCAGCATTGCTCGGCCCCAAATCTGGCTTCGCGCCATGGCTGCCGCCCTCGAGCGTCCGGTTGACGAGGTCGAAGAATCCATCACGGCACTCGTGCGCAGCGGACTGATGCTCAGGCGGGCCGGCGTGTTTGATTATCCGAACGGCGATCTCGGCGAGGCTTTCGAGTTCACCCATGCCTTGTATCCGGAAGTGATTGCATCAGCAGTGCCGCCTAGCCGCTGCGTTCGCCTGCATCAAAATGTCGGGAGATTCCTGGAACGTGCCTTCGCACCTCGATCCGATACGATTGCGGGCAGCCTGGCCGCGCACTTCCGGGCGGCCAGAGATCCGCAACGCGCCATTCGCTATCTGATCGCGGCAGGTGAACGGGCATGTCAGGATGGCGCCCCTCGGGAGGCGGTGTCTTATCTGGACGAGGCGATTGGCCTGCTCGCGCAGCTCTCAGATCCGAGCGAGTTGGAACAAACGGAACTGAGGATCCAGTCGCTTCGTGGACCAATGCTGGTTGCCACCGAGGGTTTTGCCAGTTGCGCAGCAGAAGTATCTCTCCGGCGCGCTCTGGACTTGGCGGGCCGCTGTGGGACCAGCCGCGAAAGGCCTGCCGCATTTGGCCTCGCGGCGGTGCTGGAGGTGCGCGGTGAATACCGGAAGTCGCAGACCTTGCTGGAGCAGTACATGCCCACCCAAGGTTGCGATTCCAGCTATGCCGCGGAGTGGCACCATCTGCTCGCGTGCTCGACATTTCACCAGGGGCAGTTCGCTGTCGCGCTGGACCATGCGCTCAGGGGTTTGTCGGTGGCCCCCACCGCGAATGACTCGGCGCTCCTGCGAGACTTCGGCGAGCACCCCCGAGCGGAATGCCACACCTGGGCAGCACTGGCGCTCTGGTTCCTGGGTTGTCCTGACCAGTCACTGGAGCATGCGGCCTTGGCGGCTACCATCATCGGAACTCCACGGCACGGCTATGCCATGGCCAACGGCAGTGCTCAACTTGCCATGATTCATCAATTGCGCCGCGAAGTTGATCGGTCTTTGGCTCGCGCCCAGGCGGCGGTTGAATCCGGGAAGCGGCAGGGAATGCCTTATCGGGTGGCGATCGGAAAGGCGGTTGCGGGGTGGGCTCGCGCCCAATCGGGGGACGGCCGGGACGGCATCCGGCAAATCCGCGAGGCCATCGAAATGTGCGATCAGATCGGAGCCAGCCTGGATCGCCCCTACTTCCTCGCATTGCTTGCGGACGCCCTCATCCAGTTTGAAGCTCCCCAGGAAGCCCAAGCTGCCCTTACGGAGGCGCTCAATCAGGTTCGCCACTCGCGGTCCTTCTTCTACGAGGCGGAGTTATTGAGGCTCCAAGCGGTCGCATCCACCCTTCAGAGCAAGGATCGCGAAGCGAACAATCAGTTCTCCCGGGCGCTGGGAATTGCATTGGCGCAGGGAGCAAGATCTCTCGAAATGAGGATTCTGGCGTCGATGTTGCGGCACGCCCCCTCTGACCAGGAGGTTCGAATTCGGCTGCGGAATGTCCTCGACAGCTTCTCGGAGGGCCGTGACTTGCCGGAACTGCGTTCCATCGCGATGCTCTGCGGGGATGCTGCGGCGAAAACTGTCGTGACGTAGCCTGGTCGATGCTCCGGCCCACTTTCGGGTTTCGCGGCGACTCGCACTCATTCTCCGTCTAAGTCCTTCACCCCTCCAACTCCCGCCGCACCCGGATCACCTCCGCCACACTCCACGCCTGCGCCGGGCAACCCCCGGGCCGGTGCGGCTCGTCCCCATCGTAAACCTCGGCAAGCGAGCCCAGGCCGAACATGCCCATCTCCTCCTCCAGCCGATCCAGGCGCGTGCGGCAGTACTCCCGATCGCCGAACACACGAAGGTGCGCGCTCAGGTAAGGACCCAGAAGCCAGGGCCAAACCGTCCCCTGGTGATAGGCCCCGTCGCGCTGCACCGGACCGCCCTCATAGCGACTGCGATACTCTGGATCGCCGCTCTCCAGGCTGCGCAGCCCCACCGGCGTCAGAAGCTCGCGCTCGCACGTTTCCACCACCGCACGCTGTTGCTCCTCATCGAGCGGCGAATGCGGCAGGCTGACCGCGAAGATCTGATTCGGCCGTATGCGGGCATCGCCCAATACATCGAACAGGCAGTTGCGAGCCGCATTCCAGAACTTGGCGCGGAAACTCGCGGCGATCACGGCCGCCTCGCGCTCCAGCTTCGGATCGCTCAGCCATTCCGCCATCAATTTGACAGCGTTGTACCAAAGGGCGTTGATTTCGACAGCCTTGCCCTGCCGCGGGGTCACCACCCAGTCGCCCACCTTGGCGTCCATCCAGGTCAACTGGACGCCCGGTTCGCCCGCGTTCAGCAGGTGATCCTCGGGATCGGCCTGGATGCCGTACCAGGTCCCCCGCCAGTGCCAGGCCAGAATTTCGCGGGCCGCGGGCAGGAAGGTCTCGTCCAGCCAGCGGCGATCGCCACCGGCCTTCAACCACGCGTAAACGGCCGGGAAGAGCCACAAAGTGGCATCTACGGTGTTGTATTCGGGCTCCGAACCCGCATCGGGGAAGCGATTCGGCAGAATGCCGCGATTGCGGTGCTCCAGAAATCCTTCCAGGATGCGGCGTGCCTCGTCCAGCCGCCCGCGGGCGATCAGCAACCCGGGCAGGCTGATCATCGTATCCCGCCCCCAGTCTGTGAACCACGGATACCCCGCGATGATCGTGGGCTTTCCGTCCGCCCGCGTCACCAGGAACTGATCCGCGGCGCGCTCCAGCAGCGGGCGATCCGCGTCACGCGCGAGCCGCTCCCCGACAACTGCGTCGCAGTCCACTGGCTTCGGTTCCACGTGCGCCGCGAAGCTGACCCAAACACCCGGAGGCAGCTCCAGCTCAATGAATCCGGGCGTGTACAGGTCCTCCTGGAAGTCGAGCCCGCGCTCGCGCTCGATCGCATACTCGTGATTCCGGTACCAGTGGCCGTCCTCGTGGAGTGTTCCCGGATACTGCAAGTGAAGTCCAGGCAAGCCCTCATACGGCTTCACAATTCCACCACTCAGGCGCCGATCCCACCAGTCGGTCTGACGGGCCAGAGAGTGGTAGTCGCGGAAAGCAAAGAAGGGCCGCAGCCGCAG
>CAYOQB010000047.1:0-32100 GCA_964406035.1 uncultured Solibacteraceae bacterium
CCGGTAGCCGAATACATGCGCCCGCCGGTGCGTTTGGAGCTTTCGTAGACGGTAGACGCCAGGCCGAGCCGCTTCAGCGTCCAGGCGGCGTGCAATCCGGCGATCCCGGCCCCGATGATGGCGATGCGGGGAGCGGTTTTGGCGGATGCCGGAGCGTGCATCAGCACCGGGATCGCGGCGGCTGCCTTGAGGAATTGCCGCCGGGAAGGCGGCCGGTCCTCCAGAATCATGCGCTGCAATGAGGCAAGCAACGGGGATCGAGCCATGCCAGACAGACTACCAACGTCAGCGATAAGATTTTCAGCATGCCTACGACTTTGGAAGAGCGGTCCCTGATTGTGCAGACTGTCCGCCAGTTCGTCGAACGCGACGTGATGCCGGTGGCGAGCGAGATGGAGCACCGGGATGAGTATCCAAAGGCGCTGGTGGACGAGATGATCCGGATGGGGCTTTTCGGGCTGAACATTCCCGAGGAATACGGCGGCGTGAACGCGGACTACACGACGTTCGCGATGATCTTCACCGAGCTGGCGCGAGGCTGGCTGGGACTCGCCGGGATTCTGGGGACGCACCTTGTGTTGAACGACGTGATCACCCGGTTTGGGACCGACGAACAAAAGCGGCGGTGGCTGCCGATGCTGGCGCGGGCGGACAAACGCGGCGGAATTTGCCTGTCGGAGCCGAACGCGGGCACCGATCTGCAGCGCATCCGCACGGTGGCGGTGCGGCGCGGGGATCAGTACATCGTCAACGGATCGAAGATGTGGATCACCAACGCACGGCACGGCTCGATTTTTCTGCTGATGGCGAAGACGGACCCCTCGGCGACGCCCACGTTCAAAGGGATCAGCGCATTCGTGATCGAGAAGGGAGCGCCGGGCCTGACGGTAAGCCGCGACATCCACAAGATGGGCTATCGCGGCGTGGAGACCTGCGAGTTGAACTTCACCGATTTTCCGGTTCCCGCGGAGAACCTGATCGGCGGAGTGGAGGGCGAGGGGTTCTATCACGTGATGACCGGCTTAGAGGCGGAGCGGATCAACGTGGCCGCCCGCGGGCTGGGAATCGCGCAGGCGGCTTTTGAACAGGCGATCGCGTATTCGCAGAAGCGAGTCACGTTCGGGAAGCCGATCAGCGAGCACCAGGCGATTCAGTTGAAGCTCGCGGATATGGCGACGAAGATCGAGGCGTCGCGGCTGCTGATCTTCTCCGCCGCGGAAAAGAAGGACCGCGGGGAGCGGTGCGATCTGGAAGCGGGAATGGCCAAGCTGTTCGCGACGGAGACCGCGCAGGAGGTGGCGTGGGATGCGATGCGGGTCCTGGGCGGGAACGGCTTTTCGAAGGACTTTCCGGTGGAGAGGTACTACCGGGACGCTCCGCTGACGGTGATTGGCGGGGGGACGAACGAGTTGCAGAGGCTGATCATCGCGAAGAACCTGCTGAAGAAGTACAAGGCGGACTAGCTTGCGACTCTTAGATTGCATATCATAAGACTATGGTGTTGAGCGAAAAGGAAGAGGTATTGATCGGCGTTCTGCGTACTCTTCCTCCGGCCGAGTCCGGGAGGGTGCTGAACTGGGCTTACCACCTGGCTGCAATATCCGGCGGCGCCCACACGCAGTGGTCAGATTCTTGGAGCGACGAAGACCTGGCAGACGTCACGGCGAGCGCTGTCGCGGATTTCGAACAGCGGCCTGAGGCGCTTTGAATCCAGGCGATGTCGTTGTCAGTCAGTTTCCGGGAGCCCGCGAGTCGAAATCACGCCCGGCCGTCGTGCTCTCGACGGCGGAGTATCATGCAAAGCGGCCCGACGTTGTCGTCGGGATGATCACCAGCAAAGTTCCTTACCCTGAAGCACCAACGGATTGCAGGCTGGAAGATTGGGAGGAGGCTGGCCTTCGTGCCCCGTCCTTTTTCCGGCTTTTCGTAGTTACTCTGCCGAGGAACAAGGTCCGGCCGTTTGGTAGGTTATCCGATCGGGATTGGCAAGCAGTCTACGCCTGCTTGGTGAGGGGTCTCGGAGTGAACTCCGCCGACTCGACACCAGCCCAGCCTTAGCCTTTGACATTCTCCCCGGCCGGCGCAGCAGCGAGCACGTGACGTTGATCGCGGAAGGCACATGCTATACTCCTGTTGCTATCGGTACGCCCGCCTCACCCGCGGGCGTTGAAAAGGGAACCCGGTGAGAATCCGGGACTGCCCCGCAGCGGTAAACAGGAACCAAAGCCGTCTACAAGCACTGGGCGAAAATGGCCCGGGAAGCGGCGGCAAGTAGAAAACCCGCCTCACCTCAACTAAGGCCGAGCGGAAACGCCTGCAAGTCCGAAGACCTGCCGGTGGTGCGTGGCGAAACGCCCCGCATTCCAAGCGACCTTCGAGGGGGAGGCAATGGCAAAGTCCATTTCGCTGTTCTTTTTCGCCGCCATTCTGGCGGCCGACACCCACACCATTTCCGGCAGAGTTCTGGACCCGTCCGGCGCGGCCGTGGCGCAGGCAACCGTTACCGCTGTCGCCCGCGCAAGCGGGCTTCGCGGCACAACACGGTCGAACGATGCTGGGGAGTTCCGGATCACATTATCCGGCGGCCAGTGGCTGCTGGAAGCCGCAGCCGCCGGACTCGCAAGCGCGACTCCTGAAAAAGTCGAGCTGAGGGGGGATCTCACCCGCGACCTGGTTCTTTCGCTCGGCCGGGTAACGTCGGTGGTTTCGGTGACCGCGTCGGGCACGGCGCAGCCGGTGGACGAGGTGGCCAAAGCGCTAGATGTAATCACCACGCAGGAACTGGATCAGCGAGGCGAATTCTCGCTGGCCGAAGCAGTCCGGCTGACGCCCGGGGTCCGCAGCACGCAACTGGGCGGACCGGGGGCGTTCACCAGCATTTCGGTTCGCGGGATGCGCTCGTATCAAACGTCGGTGCTGGCGGACGGATTCCGGCTGCGAGACACCACCGCCACGCAGGGCGAGGCCTCGGGCTACTTGAGCGACATCCTGTTGCTGGATCTAGATCGGGTGGAGATCCTGCGCGGCTCCGGATCGTCGCTTTATGGTACGCATTCGATGGGCGGCGTCCTAAACCTGGTAACGGATTCGGGCGGCGGACCGGTGCGCGGTTCGATCTTGATGGAAGGCGGCGGGTTGGGAATCCTGCGCACGCAGGCCCGCGTATCCGGGTCGGCGGCGAGGGATCGACTGCGCTACTCGGCGGGAATCGGTCACCTGAATGTGCTGCGGGGCGTGGACGGCGATGACCGGCATCGCAATTCTTCGATGCAGGGCCAAGTGCAGTATTTGGCTGCGCCGCGGACGACGTTGCGCGGGCGCTTCTGGATCTCGGACGCGTTTCTGCAATTGAATACGACGCCCTTCGCGGCTCCCGAGGCGTTGCTGCCGGCGTCCCAGGTGGTTCCGGCGAACGCCTTGTCCGCCGCTCAGGTGCGGCGAGCGGAATCAGGGCTGCCGATCGACTGGACCGGCGCGACGTTCGCGCCCTCGTTGAACGATCCGGATTCCCGGCGCTCCGCGCGGCTGTACAACGGCCTGGGCGGGATCACGCAGGAGTTTGCCGGGGGAGCTTCGCTGCGCATCGACTACCAGGGTTTGGCGACGCAGCGCGACAATCGCGACGGGCCCGCGGGTGTCCGCTTCCAGCCGCTGTTCTCGAACTCAAACGCATTCGACGGACGCATGGACGTGCTCGCGGTGCGAGCCGATGCACCGCTTCCGGGCGGCCAACTGTTCTCCGGCGGTTATGAATTTGAGCGCGAGCGTTTCGAGAATGTGGCCACCGAACAGGACCCGCAGAATCCGCTGGCGGCGCGCACGGCAATTTCGCAGCGGAGCCAGAGTCTGTTCGTGCAGGACCAGATCCGTCTGTTGGAGAGCCGGCTGCTGATTTCGGTATCGGGGCGGTGGCAGACGTTTGCGCTCGCTGCGCCGAAGTTCGCGGGAGGGCCACCGGCGTACGCAGCCGCACGAAACCCTGCTCCGCCGGACGCCTTTACCGGAGACATCGCGGCGGCGTACTTCATCTCATCCACGGGCACAAAGTTCCGTGCGCATGCGGGGAACGCGTATCGCGCACCGTCGCTGTTCGAACGTTATGGGACCGGCTTCTTCGGCGGGTTCTTCAGCCCTTACGGCGATCCGCGCCTGCGTCCGGAACGCGCGCTGGGCGTGGATGTGGGTGTGGATCAGTATCTGGCGGGATCGCGCGTGCGGTTGAGCGCGTCGTATTTCTACACGCGGCTGCAGGAAGTGATTGAGTTCGACTTCAGCGGTCTGATCGATGCGGCAACGGATCCGTTTGGACGCTTCGGCGGGTATTTGAATACGCGTGGCGGTCTCGCGCGCGGGGTGGAGTTGAGCGCGGAGGCCCGGCCGTGGCGGGGTATGTCCCTGCGGAGTTCGTATACGCACACGAACGCGCGGGAGAGGAACTCGATTCTGCAGGGCGGATCGATCCGGACGCTGCGCGTCTTCGAGCATATGGGCACGCTCACGGCCACACAGCGCCTGGGGCGCAGCATCGACGCGACCTTCGATTTCTTCGCGGCGTCGAGTTACCTGGGTCCGTTCTTCGCTGGGTCCGGCACGCGGGCATTCCGCTTCGAGGGTCCGCGCAAAGCGGATTTGATGGTGCAATACACGCGACCCTTGTCGGACCGGACGAAGCTCCAGGTGTATACGAGGCTCGAGAACCTGGCGAACCAGCGGTTCTTCGAGGATGGGTTCCGCACGCCGCGGTTCTGGGGAGTGGGCGGGGTCCGGCTGCTGTTCTGACGGGCCACCTTGCTAGTGATAGATGCCCGGCGCCTCGTGGCCGAGCTTCTGCACGTACTCGACATACGAGCCGGGATAAACAAGCGGGTTGCGATCCAGCCCGCTTTCTCCTCCCAGTTCCAGCACGCGGGTGCCGAGCGCCTTCAGAAACATGCGGTCGTGTGAGACGAAGACCATGGTGCCTTCGAAATCCTTGAGCGCGTCCACCAGCATTTCCTTGGTGGCGAGGTCGAGGTGATTGGTGGGCTCGTCCAGCACCAGAAGGTTGGGCGGATCGTAGAGCATGCGCGCCATCGCTAATCGCGATTTCTCGCCGCCCGAGAGGGCGCGAATGCGTTTGTCGACATCCTCTCCGGAGAACTGAAACGCGCCGGCCAGGGTGCGAAGCGCGCCCAGCCCGTCCTGAGGGAAGTCGCGCTGTAGTTGCTCGATCACGGTGAGGTCCGGGTTCAGAACGTCCAGCGATTGCTGCGCGAAGTAGCCCATCCGCAGGCTCGCGCCGAGCCGGATGGAGCCCGAATCGGGAGACGTTGCGCCCGCCAGCATTTTCAACAAGGTGCTCTTTCCCGCGCCGTTGCGGCCCATGACGGCCCAGCGTTCGCCGCGCCGGATGGTGAGGCTGAAGCCCTGGTAGATGGCGCGCGATCCGTAGCTTTTGTGGACGTCCTCCATAACGGCAACCTGATCGCCGGAGCGGGGCGGGACGCGGAAGTCGAATTTGACCACCTGGCGTTTCTTCGGCAGTTCCAGCTTCTCGATCTTGTCCAGCGCCTTGATCCGGCTCTGCACCTGGGCCGCTTTGGCGGCATGGGTTTTGAATCGTTCGATGAACCGCTGCTCCTTGGCGAGCATGGCCTGTTGGCGGGCGAACGCCGCCTGCTGGTTGCTCTCGCGGATCTCCCGCTCGCGCTCGTAGAAGTCGTAGTTGCCGGAATAACTGACAATCTCTCCGGCGTCGATCTCCGCGATCTTGGTGACGATGCGGTTCATGAACTCGCGGTCATGCGAGGTCATCAACAGCGCGCCGGGATATGACTTCAGGAATTGCTCCAGCCAGATAATGGACTCGATGTCCAGGTGATTGGTGGGCTCGTCCATCAGCAGGACATCCGGGCGGCCCAGCAGCACCCGCGCCAGCGCGACGCGCATCTTCCAGCCGCCGGAGAGCGCGCCGACATCGCCATCGATCTGCTCGTCGAGGAATCCGAGTCCGTGCAGGACTTCGCGGGCCTGTGCCTCCAGCGCGTAGCCGCCGAGGTGGTCGTATTCCTCCTGCACCTCGCCGAAGCGCTCCAGGATTTTGTCCATGTCGCCGGTGCGATCGGGGTCGCCCATGGCGTGCTGCAGTTCTTCGAGCTCGTGGTGCAGATCGCCGACGCGCCCGCTGCCGGCGATCGCCTCGTCGAGCACGGAGCGGCCCTTCATCTCCTCCACATCCTGCCGGAAGTAGCCGATGGTGAGCTTCTTGGGGATGGAGACTTCGCCATCGTCGGGTTGCTCCTCGCCGGTGATCATGCGAAGTAGTGTGGTCTTGCCGGCGCCGTTGGGCCCGACCAGGCCGACTTTTTCGCCGGGATTGAGCTGAAAGGCGGCGTCCACGAAGATGAGCTGCTTGCCGTACTGCTTTTGGATATTCGCGAAGGAGATCATGAGAAGCGGTTTGAGGGGGTAAACCGCTATTGTCGCCGATCGGCGCAGGACCATGCCCGAATACACCCGCCGTGGGCCGCCGGTTGCACGGGCTCGAATCGTGAACCGGCAGCCTCAGGCGAGGCCTTCACTCGGAGCGAAGAACGGTGGCCGGGTCCAGGCGGGCGGCGCGCCGGGCCGGAAGATAGCTGGCCGAGAGGGCGAGCGCTCCCAATCCTAGAGCGACCGCGGCCAGAGTGACGAAGTCGAAACCTGGCGTCGAAAACAGCATGGAGGCATAGAGGCGCGAGAGCGCGAGGGAGCCGACGCCCCCGGCGAACAGGCCGCCAGCCCATGTCACCGCACCCTGCCGCAGGAACAGCCCCGTGATCTGCATGGGTTCCGCGCCCAGCGCCATACGGACGCCGACTTCGCGCACACGCTGCGTCACGGAATACGAGATCACGGCGTACAACCCGAGGCCGGACAACAGCACGCATACCGCCGAGAACAGCGCCAGCAGCCACAGCGAGAATCGCCGCGCGGCCAGCGTGCGCGCGAGCAGAGTTTCCATGCTCGACACGTTGGAGACGGGCTGGTTGGGATCCAGTTCTTGAACCGCCGCGCGCAGGCCCGGCGCCAGGTCCTCCGGCTTGCCGCCCGAGGCCTTGAGGACGACGCCCATTGAGTGGTTCGCCGGACGCGGCCGCTGCGGAAGAGGCGCGTAGACCTGCCCGCGCGTGGCGACCTCCAGGCCGTCGTTATGAATCGGTCCCACAACGCCCACGATGGTAGACCAGGGCAGCCCGATTTGCGGCGATCCGGGCTGGATCACTTTGCCCAGTGGATCCTCGCCCGGGAAGTAAGTCTTGGCTACGGTCTCGTCCACGATCACGACCGGAGTAGCGGCCGCGGAATCCGCTTCGGTGAACTCGCGCCCGGAGAGCAGCGGGATTCCAGCCACGCGGAAATAGTTCGGACTGATCGCGCGATGGTCCACTTGTGTGATGCGCTGGCGATCGTCCGGCACGTTGCGCAACTGCACCGGACCAGTCATCAACGATCCGTCCAGAGGCAGACGGTTGATCACCGCCGCATTCTCCACGCCGGGCTGGCTCTTCAGCCGATCCAGCAGCCGGCCGAAGAAGTCCGCGATCTGATCGTTCGATGCGTACTTGGAAGGCGGCAGCGCGACCCGCGCCGTCAGCAGCCCCGAAGGCTGGAAGCCGAGCGGCGTCGCCAGTACGTTGGCGAAGCTGCGCAGCAGAAGTCCCGAGGCGATCAGGACCACCACGGCTAGGGCCAATTGCGCAGTCGCCAGGATCTGCCGGACACGGTTGGAGCCCGCGTTCGCGCCCTCGCCGCGCGTTCTGAGCCCGGAAGCGAGATCGCCGCGGGCGGCGCTCCAGGCGGGCAGGAGCCCAAACAAAACCGCGGTGAACACGGTGATCAGAAGAGCGAGCGCCAGGGTCGTGAGGTCCAGCCGTGCGCGGTCGAGATTCGAGATTCCCTGCGGGGCGATCCGCACTACAGCGGCAAGTAGGCCGCGCGCCAGCAGAACTCCGGCAAGCCCTCCGCTGATCGCGAGCAGGAAACTCTCCGCGAAGAGCTGGCGGATCAGCGTGCCCGCCCCGCCACCGAGCGCGGAGCGGATCCGGAACTCCTGAGCCCGCGCGGTCAGCCGGGCGATCATCAGGTTCGCGATGTTGGCGCACACCAGAAGCAGCAGCAACGCCACAGCCGCGCCGAGCAGCTTCAGAGCTGGCCGCACCGCTCCCGACGCTCGCTGGTTCCAGGGGACGACAGCTGCGTCGATGTTCCGGTTCAACCTCGGATTCTCCTCGCGAAACTGAGCCGCCAAGTTGCGCGCTTCCTGATGCGCCGCGATCCGCGAAGCACCGGGCGCGAGCCTGGCCCAACTGCGGTAGCGATGCACGAACCGCGCCTGGACTTCCTTAGGGTCCAGAACCAGCGGCGTCCAGACGTCCACACCGGAGTCCGGGAAGTCGAAGCGTGGAGGCATGACCGCGATCACGGTGTACGACGCGCCGTCGATCAGAACGCTCTTGCCCGCGATCCCCGGATCGGCCGCGAAGCGGCGCGTCCACAAGCCGTGCGACAGAATCAGGACGCGGTTCTTGCCCGCTTGCTCCTGCTCGGCCTCGAACGTGCGCCCGAGCAGCGGCGGCACTCCGAGAAGCTGGAATGCCGAGGCGGTGGCCGACACCGACACCAGACGCTCCGGGTTGCCGTCTCCCGTGATGTTCAACGCACCCCGGTTGAACAGCGAGAGCTCGCGCAGGGTGCGCGACCTCTGCCGGAAATCGAGGTAATCGGCGGCCTTGAGCGGGAAGCTGGTTGCCGACTGGCCGTCCATGGTCCTGGACTCGAGCTCGACGATCGAGCCGGGATCCCGGAACGGCGGCGTGTCCCACAGGACCGCGCGCGAGACGCTGAGGATGGTGGTGATCGACGCGATGCCCACCGAAAGCATCACAATCACAAACAACGAATAGCCGGGACTGCGAAAAAGTACTCGCGCCCCGTAGCGGACGTCACCGATCCAATTCACTAATCACCCCTCCAGATTGCTGGATTCCAGGATAGGGTGCCGCCATCGATTTAACAAACGAAACCTTTTCATGCTATATATTGAGAAGTTCAATGATAGTCGCGCGATGATCGAGCCAAAGTACCTTCGCCTGGTGGACGCGATTCTTCGAGAGGGAACCCTGACCCGCGCAGCCATCCATCTTCATCTCTCGCAATCCGCCGCGAGCTGCCAGTTGAAAGAGCTGGAGACCCGGCTCGGCGGCAAGCTGTTCCGCAGGCAGGGTCGCAGTCTGGTTCCCGGCGACGCCGCGCGCCGGATGCAAGCAGCGGCGCAGCGGATTCTTCCGGAGCTCGACTCGCTGGAGCGCGAGATGGAGGACCTGCTGCAACACCGCCGTTCCACCATTCGGATCGCCACGGAGTGTTCGACGGCGTATCACTGGTTGACGCCGGTGCTGCGGCGGCTGCGCTCCAACAAGCGGTTCGCGGAACTTCAGGTCGACATGGTTCCCGAGGCGCGCTGGCACCCGATCCAAGCTCTTTTCGAAGGCCGCCTGGACCTGGGAATCACGGCCGACGCTCCCAAGGACAAACGGCTGGTGAGCTGGCCCCTGGTGGAAGACGAGCTGATGCTGCTGGTCCCGTCCGGCCATCCACTGAGCCAGCGGCGTATCGTGTTCGCGCGCGATTTCGCGAATGAGCATCTGATCACGTTCGACGCGCCGCCCGCCCATCTGAACATTTTCAAGAACGTGCTCTACCCGGCCCACGTCGCGCCGAAACGCGTCTCGCGCGTCCAGTTCACGGAAGCGATCCTGGAAATGGTGAGTTCCGGGATGGGAGTGACGGTGATGGCGCCGTGGCTGGCGCGGCCGTACCTGGAATCCGGCGCGCAAAAAGCGGTTCGCGTCTCCGGCCCCGGCATGAAGCGGCACTGGCGGCTGTACGCGATGCGCGGATTGCCGCAACGGCAACTGGATTTCGCCGCCGCGGTCTCCCAGGCCATGATCAAGACCGAGATCGCGGCTCTGCGGCGGCAGCCGGCGTGACGGAGCTTAATCGTAGGCGCGAATCGGCTTCCCGGGCCTGACTCCGTCGATCAGCTTCTCGCCGCGCACCACGAAAACCCCATTCACCAGCACGTCGCGAATGCCCGTGGAATACTCGGCGGGCTTCTCAAAGGTGGCGCGGTCGATCACCTTGTCCGGATCGAAAACGATCAGGTCGGCGTCGGCGCCCACCGCGATGCGGCCCTTGTTCTTCATCGCCGGGGCGACGGATTCCAGGCGCTGCGCCGGCATCAGGCTCATGCGGCGGATCGCGTCCTGCAAAGTCAGAATCTTCAGCTCGCGCACGTAGCGCCCCAGCACGCGGGCGAAGGTTCCCGCGCCGCGCGGGTGACCCTTACCCGCGCGCAGAATCCCATCGCTCGCCACCATCACCAGCGGGTCCCGCAGAGCCGCCTGAGCCGCGGCCTCGGGAATCGCGTGAGCGATCACGCTGCCGCCGGTCTTGCGGTACTTCTCGAAGGTTTCCCTGGTCAGGCGCTCGCCGGTCAAAGCCCACTGCAGATCCTTGTAGGTGATCCCCAGGCGCTCCTGCCAGTCTCCGGAGTAGATGGCGGAATCGATGCCGGTCTGCGAGGCAGTATAGGGATACGCTTCGACGCTGATATCGACCCCCGCCCGCCGGGCCGCGTTGATCATCTCCAGCGCCTTCGGTGTGTTCCCCAGCGCCATGGAAGTAATGTGCACAATCTGCACCGGCGCGCGCGTGATCACCGAATTCGCGATCACCTCCTGCAGCGAATCGGCAAATCCGCCAGGCTCGATCGCTCCCGCGGAGCGGACATGAACGTAAACGCCGCGCCGCATCTCCGCGGCGATCTGGAACAGCTCCAGGATCTCGGCTCGGGAAGCGGCGGGCACATAGGCGATGCCCATCCCCACGCCCAGCGCCCCCTCCCGCAGCCCCTGGCGGATCAGGCTCTGCATCCGCGCCAGATCATCGGAAGCGGCGCGCGTGGAAACGGCGCGGTCGCGAGGCAGAAACTCACCGCTGTCCTTCATCACCGACATGCGAATCGGGATGTGGCCTACGGTGGCGCCGTAGTTCACTAGCGCCTTGCCTTCACGAGCTCCATACCAGGGCGCGACCGGCGACACGCCGACTTCCATCTCGAGCGCCGTGGTGACCCCGTCGCGCGCTTTGTAGCGGTAGTTCTCTTCGTCCTGGCCATGCGCATGCATGTCGATGAAGCCGGGCGCGACCACGTGACCTCGGGCGTCCACGGTCACCTGCCCCTCCAGGGGAGTCTCCGAAATCGCGGCGATGGTGCGGCCGCGAATCCCCACATGGCGAATCGCGTCCGTCCTGGACTCCGGATCGACCACGCGGCCGTTGGCGATCACGATGTCATAGGGCTGCGCGAAAAGCGAAGCGCAGAAGAGCGCGGCGGCGGAGAAAAGGCGCATGAGTTTCAACCTCGCGATGGTATCCTGGCGATTCTATGTCTTTTGTCACCCACCTGGAGTGCTCGGTCACGGGCAAGACCTACGAGGCGGGCAAGCCGCACAATCTGAGCCAGGACGGCGCGCCCCTGCTGGTGCGCTATGACCTGGAGCGCGCGCGCCGCGAGTGGAAGCGCGATTCAGTCGCCCAGGGTCCCGCGTCCATGTGGCGTTACGCGCCGATGCTGCCGGTCCGCGATTCGGGCAACATCATCTCGCTCGGCGAAGGCTGGACCCCGCTGCTGCGGACCGAGCGCCTGGGCGCGCGGCTGGGACTCGCCAGCCTGTGGGTGAAGGACGAGGGAGTCAATCCGACCCAGTCCTTCAAGGCTCGCGGCCAGGCGGCGGCGATCTCCATGTGTGTCGAGTTGGCCATCCGCAAGGTGGCGATCCCTTCGGCCGGCAACGCCGGAGGAGCGATGGCCGCTTACGCCGCGGCGGCCGGACTCGAAGCGCATGTTTTCATGCCGCAGGACGTGCCCAACGCTAACTTCCTGGAGTGCATGGCGGCGGGGGCGAAGGTCACCCTCGTGGACGGGCTGATCAGCGATTGCGGGCGCATCGTGGCCGAGCGCAAGGCCGCGGAGGGCTGGTTCGAAGTCTCGACTCTGAAGGAACCCTATCGGATTGAAGGCAAGAAGACCATGGGCTACGAGGTAGCCGAGCAGTTCGGATGGGACCTGCCGGACGTCATCTTCTACCCGTGCGGCGGCGGCGTGGGCCTGATCGGGATGTGGAAGGCGTTCGAGGAAATGGAGCAACTGGGCTGGATCGCGCCGGGGAAACGGCCCAAAATGATCTGCGTGCAGACAGTAGGCTGCATGCCGATTGTGAAGGCGTACCAGGAAGGCAAGGATCGCAGCGAGTTCTTCGAAAACGCCCACACCGTGGCGGCGGGGCTGCGCGTGCCCAAGGCGCTGGGCGACTTCCTGGTTCTGCGCGCGGTTCGGGAGTCGGGCGGAACGTGCGTGGCCGTAACCGACGAGGAAATGATGGACGCCGCGATCGAGTTGGGACAGGATGAGGGGATGTTTGTCGCCCCGGAGGGCGGCGCCTGCGTGGCCGCGCTGCGCAAGCTGATCGCCTCCGGATTCCTGAGCCGCGCCGAGCGGATCGTGATTTACAACACCGGCGCCGGAACGAAGTACCTGGAAGCGTATGCCGCTCGTTTTCCCAGGTACGCCGCGACCGAGATGGATAAGCTTGGCGGGCTGATCACCCCTCGCTGAGCGCCGTTCCCGGAAAGGAGATCGAACATGGAACCAGCAACCCGGCGGGATTCGCTTGTGGCGATTCTCGGCCTGATGGCGGGCGATGCACTCGCCCAGAACGCGGCGTCCACCCGCAACCCCGAAGCCTTCCGGCAGTTGTCGCAGCATTCCGACGACCGGCCCGTAGTGATGCTGAATCTGCTGAAGTTCAAACCCGGCGGCGAGGAACTGTACCGCCGCTACTCCGCCAACTTCCGCAAGCTGACCGCGGACAAGGGCGTGACGCTGCTTTACGCCGGACGCGCCGAGCAGTTGTTGATCGGCGACATCGGCGCCTGGGACCTGATCGCCCTGGTCCGCTACCCTTCCCGAAAGCGCTTCCTCGAAATCGTGCAGAGCGCCGAATACCAGAAGATCACCGCCGACCGGACCAACGCACTGGAGCGTGCGGTCCTGTACTCGAGCAGTGAGGCGGCGGAGTACACTCCCGCCTAGATCCGGGCACAACCCCGCTTCTTTACATAAGTTTAGGTACGCCGAGGGGGTCGAGAAGGTAAACTATTTGCAACCTGCGGGTTCGCCCCGCGACCAAAGAGGTGCCATGACGCGTTTTGCCGGATTGTCTCTGCTCCTGGGAGCGACGCTCTCGTCGACGGTTCTAGCTGCTCCGTCGCCGACGTTTTCCAAGGATGTCGCTCCCATCATTCAGAAGCGCTGCCAGAATTGCCATCGTCCGGGCGAAGTCGCGCCGATGAGCTTCATGAGCTACAAGGAAGTCCGGCCGTGGGCCAAGGCGATCAAGGAGAAGGTGGTGAAGCGGGAGATGCCGCCCTGGTTCGCCGATCCCAGTATCGGCGAGTGGGAGAACGACTGCCGCCTCAGTGACGCGGAAATCGCCACGGTGTCCAAGTGGGTGGACGACGGCGCCAAGGAAGGCGATCCGAAGCTGACGCCGAAGAACCCGGAGTATGTGCAGGGCTGGAGCATCGGCAAGCCGGACGTGGTGCTGACCATGACCCAGGAGTTCAGCATCCCGGCGGAAGGCGCGGTCCCGTACAAGTACTTTGTGATCCCGACCAATTTCGAGGAAGACAAGTACGTACAGTTCGCGGAGATCCGCGCCGGCGATCGCTCCCACGTGCATCATGTCATCGTTTCGGTCCGCTATCCCGACGCCAATCCCATGCCGCCTCCCGGCGAATTGACCCCCGAAGCGCGACGCGCGTCCTTTGCCAACGCATCGCGCAGCGTCGAGGACTCCGACGGCCGCCTGGTGGGCTGGGCCCCCGGCGAAGCGCCGCTGATCCTGAAGCCCGGGCACGCCAAGCTGGTGAAGAAGGGCTCATCCCTCATCTTCCAGGTTCACTACACCACCAATGGGAAGGAAGGCAAGGATCGCACCAGCATCGGCCTGATCTTCTCCAAGGTCCCCGTGGAGAAACGGATGATCACCGCCGGAGCGTTCGCGCGCAACCTGGTGATCCCGGCGGGCGATCCCAACTTCGAATCCACCGCGACCTTCACCTTCAAGGACGACAGCCATATCGACTCGCTGCACCCCCATATGCACCTTCGCGGCAAGGATATGCTCTTCCGGCTGGTGTACCCGGACAATACTTCCAAAGTGTTGCTCAGCGTGCCGAAGTTTGACTTCGCCTGGCAGCAGACGTACTTCTTCAAGGAGCCGGTGGCCGCGCCCAAGGGCAGCAAGCTGGAAGTGGTGGCGCACCACGACAACTCGCCGAACAACAAGTTCAACCCGGATCCGACTAAGGTCGTGAAGTGGGGCGACCAGACCTGGGACGAGATGATGATCGGCTACTTCGACTACACCCTGGACAAGCAGGACTTGCGCAAGCCGAAGCCCGTGCCGACCGGCGCCCCGTAGTTTGGCTATCCGGCTGCTAGGCCATAGCCTGGATGCCGGTTACGCCCACGCGCCATTTTGGCGAAATTGAGTTCGCGGAAGAAGCGGCGATAGACTTCCCGTCCGGCTTGCCCGGCTTCGAAGACCATCGCCGTTTCCTTTTGATCCAGGCGCCCGAACACGCGCCCCTGCTGTTTCTGCAGAGCCTGGAGCGTGTCCAGACCTGTCTCCCAGCCTTGCCGGTGAAGCTGGTGGACCCCCTCTACGAACTCGCCGCCGCCCCGGAAGACCTGGAACTGCTCGGACCCGGCCCCCCGGGCGAACTGCTGTGCCTGTGCGTGATCTCCGCGCCAAATAATCGGCAAGCAACCGCCAATCTGCTGGCGCCCATTCTCATCCGGCCTTCCACGGGCAAGGGAGTGCAGGCGGTGCGCCACGATACGCGCTATTCCCACGCTCACCGCCTGAACCCGGAGGATCCGCCATGCTCGTGATCCGCCGTCGCGCCGGGGAATCGTTCCTGATCGGCGAGAACATCGAGGTGGAAGTCCTCGATGTCGGGGCTAACTACGTCAAGTTGGGCATCCGCGCGCCTCGCTCGGTGGCGATCCTGCGGCGGGAGATGCTGCTAACCCGCGACCAGAACCGCGCCGCCGCGCAGTCGGACTCCGCGACGCTCCAACAGGCGATCGCGAAGCTGCCGAAACGTTAGCCTCGCGACCAGGCCCGCACGCGCCGCCAGAATGTCCTCGCGCGGGCAACGTCCTTCAGGATCTGCGTCTTCAGCAACTCCGGGCTGTCGAACTTGCGTTCGTCGCGCACGCGGCGGCAGAACTCGACGCGGATGCGCGCCGGCGTTTCTCCTTCGAGAGGAGCCAGCAGAAACGTCTCCACCGTGCGATCCTCGCCTCCGAAGGTCGGCCGTGTCCCGATGTTCGTGATGGAGGGCCAGCGCCGCCCGTCCTCCAGGTCCACAGTGCGCGTGATGTACACGCCATCCCGCGGAATCACTTCTGCGCCGGTGTCCAGATTCAACGTCGGCACGGTTTGGCGTGAGCCGATGCCGTGACCGCTGACCACCGCGCCATCCAGACAATGCGGCCGCGCAAGCTTGCGTCCCGCCCGGCTGACGTTCCCCTCCACGATGCGCTTGCGAATCTCGGTGGAGGAAACCGGCATGCCGCGCCAGCTCACCGCCGGCACATCGTCCACCTGAAAACCGTACGCGAGCCCCAGCTTGCGCAGGGTCGCGACATCGCCCGCGGCCTTGTGGCCGAAGCGGAAGTCTTCACCCACGACAACCACTCGCGCCGCCAGTCTCTGAAACAGAACCTTGTCCACGAACTCCTGCGGCGGCATCTGCGCCACGTAGAGATCGAAGGGCAGCACCAGCACGCGTTCAATGCCGATGGATCGCAGGATCTCCAGACGCTGCTCGATGGAGGTCAGCAGGCGGGGAGCGCGCGCCGGCGCCACCAGCTTCATCGGATGCGGGTCAAACGTGAGCACGCCCGCGCGGATGCCGCCGCGCCGGGCGTGATCCACCGCCGCGCTCAGCAGCGCCCGGTGTCCCAGGTGCACGCCGTCGAAGTTCCCGATGGCCACCGCCGAGGGCCCGAATCCGTCCGCCTCTTCAAGCGACCGGAATACGCGAAATTCGCTCATCCGGGCATCTCCACGTCGATCCGCAGTCCGTCATAGGCCAGACGCACGTGATCCGGCAGGCGCGCCTCCGTGCGCCCGTGGTGAATGTCGTGGCACATGTGCGTGAAGTACGCCCGCCTGGGTTTCAACTCTTCCACCCACTTCAAGGACCGGTCCAGCGTGGAGTGCGTGGGATGCGGCTTGTGCCGGAGCGCATCGAGAAACAGCACATCCAAGCCGCGCAGCTTCTCCAGTGACTCCGCCGGAATGTCGCTGTGGTCCGTCAGGTAGGCGGCGTTGCCGAAGCGAAAGCCGTAAACCTCACCCTTGCCGTGCGCCACCCGGACAGGAAGGAATTGCATGCCGAACAGGTCGAAGGGATCGCCATCGATCTGATGCGGGTCGAGTTTCGGAATCGCCGACTCCTGCGGCAGATCCTCGAAGATGTACCAGAACGCGCGCTGGATGTTGGTGAGCGTCTCCGCCGATCCGAAGATCGGAATCGGCCCGCGCTGCCGGAAGTTGTACGGGCGAACATCGTCCAGCCCCATGATGTGATCGGCGTGCGAATGCGTGAACAGCACCGCGTCGATGCGGGGGATGCCGAACCGCAGCGACTGGGTGCGGAGATCGGGCGTGGTGTCGATCAGCACGCCCCGGCCGCCGTACTCCACGTAAATGGATGGGCGCATGCGGTTGTCGCGAGGATCGTCGCTGCGGCAGACATCGCAATCGCAGAGAACGGTGGGCACTCCGGCGCTGGTGCCCGAGCCCAGCACCGTGATTCGCAGTTCCATCAGGACGCGCTCGAAGCCTGCGGCGGGGTTTCGGATGCGGGCTTCGCCGCTTCCACCGCCTGGACGTACCGGAACCGCAGCTCGGTGAGCGAATTTTCGATCAGCCGCTGCTCCTCCAGGCTCAGGTTGCCGCGCGTCTTGTCCTGCAGCATCGACAGCATGTCAATGATGTGCTTGGCGGCCTTCAAATCCGGCTCCTGCTTTTCGTCTTCGCCAAAGTGCAGCAGCCCGAGCTGAATCTCGGCCTGCGTCTTCAGCGAGATCGCCAGGAATTCGAAGGTCGCCGGCAGCGTCGGGAAGTCTTGTTCGTTCATCGCTTATCCCTATTTTAACGGCAGCGCCAGGTACCGCGCCCCGGCCACCGGATTGTCGCGATACGGCGCGATATCCGCGAACCCCAACGAACGGTACAGCCCCTGCGCGGCCTCCATCACCGGCAGCGTGTCGAGCATCAGCCGGGAGTATCCGAGATCCCTCGCTTCGGCGATGACACGGACAGCCAGGCGGCGCCCCAGCCCCTGGCCACGCCACGCGGAACGCACGTACAACCGCTTCATTTCGGCGTCCTCCACAGTGATCCGCCGTAGCGCCACGCAGCCCGCCAACTCAGCCCCATCTCCGGCGACAAGCAGCCGCCCGCGCGGCGGCGCGTAATCGCCCGGCAGGCCGGCCAGCTCTTGTTCGAAGCTCTGAAAGCACAGATCGATTCCCAGCCAAGCCTGATACTCGCGGAGCAGCCGCCGGACCTCGTCCAACTCCTCCAAACGCACCTCGCGAATCAGCGGCTCGCTTATCGGGATCATGTTACTCTGAGTTCTTCAGGCCCCCCACCATCATGCCCGAAGCAGGCGAAAAGTTTGAGCAACTGGTCCGGATCATGGCCCGCTTGCGCTCGCCCGACGGCTGCCCCTGGGACCGCGAACAGAGCTTCGACACCATCAAGCCCTACCTGCTCGAAGAAACTTACGAAGTAATGGACGCCATCGACCGCCGCGACTGGCCGCATCTCGCGGACGAGCTGGGCGATCTGCTGCTGCAATCGGTCTTCTTCGCGCAAATGGCGGAGGAAGCCGGCTACTTCTCCATCGCCGATTCGCTGGACGCGATCAACAACAAGCTGGTGCGCCGCCACCCCCATGTGTTCGGCGAAGGCGACGCCAGGACCGCGGACGACGTGAAGCGCCGCTGGGACCAGATCAAGGCGGAGGAGAAAGCCGCGCGCGGCCAGTCGCCCCAGGGCTTGCTGGACAGCATTCCGCGCAACCTCCCGGCGCTGGTCGAAGCAGCCCAAATCTCGAGCAAGGCCGCCCGCGCCGGTTTCGATTGGGAGAACCTGGACCAGGTGATCGCCAAGCTCCATGAGGAGCTCGCCGAGCTGGAACACGCCCGCGCGTCCCGCAACGCCGAAGCAGTGGAAGGCGAAGTAGGCGACCTGCTGTTCACGCTGGTCAACGTCGCGCGCTTCGCCGGCGCGGATCCGGAGCAGGCTCTGCGCAAGACCAACGCCAAGTTCCGCCGCCGCTTCGCGGGCGTCGAAGAAGGCCTGCGACGCGCCGGCAGGACCCTGGAAAATTCCACCATCGCCGAAATGGAGGCGCTCTGGCAGTCGGCGAAATCCGAAGAGAGATGATCGAAGCGAGACCACTGAAAACCATCGAGCAATTCTCCGAAGCCGTACGGCTGCAGCAGGAAATCTGGGGCTTCGCCGACCGCGACCTGATTCCGCTCCGCGTCTTCGCCGTCGCCACCAAGATCGGCGGCCAGGCGTTCGGCGGCTTTGACGGTGACCGCATGGCCGGCTTCTGCCTCGCCTTCCCCGCCATGAAGCCGTCCGGCAACATGCCCTACCTGCACTCGCAAATGCTCGGCGTGCTGAAGGACTACCGCAACGCGGGCGTCGGCCGCATTCTGAAGCTCGCCCAGCGCCAGGAAGCGCTCTCCCGCGGCCTGACCCTCATGGAATGGACCTTTGATCCGCTCGAGATCAAGAACGCTTACTTCAACATGGAGCGACTGGGCTGCGTCGTCCGCCGCTTCACGCCCAACGTCTACGGCGCCGGCTCCTCCAGCTTCCTCCATGGCGCGCTCCCCACCGATCGCTGCGTCGCCGAATGGTGGCTCGGCGGCCCGCGCGCCACCGCCATCACCAGCGGCCATCCCTACCAGCGCGGCCCCATCGAAGCCCGCATCCGCGTCCCCGCGGAAATCGAACACCTTCGCCATGCTGACCCCGCTCGCGCCCGCGAAATCCAGAAAGGCGTTAGCGATCAGTTCCAGGAACACTTAACCCGCGGCCTGGCCGTCATCGGATTCGAAAGATCCGACGACGCCGGCACGTACTTACTCGGACCATGGGATTCCAACTAGAAAAAATCGTTCTGCGGCAGATCCGCATGCCCCTCGTCAGCTTCTTCGAGACGAGCTTCGGGCGGACTTATGAGCGCGACATCGTCCTGGTGGAGGTCTCCGCCGGCGATGTCTCCGGCTGGGGTGAAGTCACCGCCGGTGAGAATCCGTTCTACAACGAGGAGTGGTACGAATCCGCCTGGCTGATCCTCCGCGATTACGTCGCCCCGCGCGTCCTCAAGCATCCCTTCGATTCCGCCGCCAGCGTCGCCGCCCGCACCTCCCATATCCGCGGCCACAAGATGGCCCGGGGCGGGCTCGAAGTCGCCTGCTGGGACCTCGAGGCACGCCTCCACAACATCCCTCTCTGGAAACACATCGGCGGCGGCGCCCACCAGGAAATCGCCTGCGGCGTCTCCATCGGTATCCAGGACACCGTGCCCGACCTGATCCGCAAGATCGAAACCGAAGTCAACGCCGGCTACCAGCGCATCAAGGTCAAGATCAAGCCCGGCTGGGATATCGACGTCATCCGCGAGATCCGCAAGAACTTCCCCGACATCCGGCTGATGGCAGACGCCAACTCCGCCTACACCCTGGCCGACGCCGATCGCCTGCAGGCTCTGGACGAATTCGACCTGATGATGATCGAACAGCCCCTCGCCTGGGATGAGATCATCGACCATGTCGAACTGCAGGCCAAGCTGCGCACCCCCATTTGCCTCGACGAGTGCATCAAAACCGCCCACCAGGCCGAGCAGGCCATTCGCCTGAAGGCCTGCGGCATCATCAACATCAAGCTCGGCCGCGTCGCCGGATTCGCCGAGGCGAAAAAAGTCCACGACATCGCCCAGCAAAGCGGTATCCCCGTGTGGTGCGGCGGCATGCTCGAATCGGGCATCGGACGCGCCCACAACATCGCCATGTCCACGCTGCCCAATTTCGTTCTGCCCGGCGATGTGTCCGCTTCCAAGCGCTATTGGGCCCGCGACGTCGTCTCCCCCGCCGTCGAAGTCTCCCCGCGCGGCACCATCGGCGTGCCCGCCGGCCCCGGCTTCGGCTTCGACATCGACCACGCGTTCCTCAAGCAGGTCACCGTGCGCGAGGAAACTCTGAGTTGAACAACGAGAGCCGGCTGCGGCTCTACCTGCTGATCCTGTGCATGGTCACCTTCTGGGCGGCCAGCTTCGCGGTGGGCAAACTCGCGCTCCGCGAGATTCCGCCGCTGGTGCTGCCCGCCATCCGCATCACCATGGCCGCCGTCTTCATGCTGCCGCTCTATCTGTGGTGGAAGCGCCGCAACCCCGGCGCGCCGGATTGGACCCGCGCCGATATCCCCATGCTCAGCCTGCTGGCGCTGCTCGGCGTCGCCTTCAACCAGCTCCTGTTCGTGGTCGGATTGAACCGCACCAGCGTGGGACACGCCTCCCTGATCATCGCCACCAGTCCGGTGATGGTCTGGATCGGTTCCATGGCCAAGGGCTATGAGCGGTTCCGCGCGGCCCGCCTCATCGGGCTCGCCATGGCCATCGCCGGCGTAGTAGTCCTGCAGGTGCTCCCCGCGCCGCAAACCGGCGCCACTCTCCTCGGCGATGCCCTGGTGTTCGCATCCATCGTGATGTTCGCCAGCTTCAGCGTCCTCAGCCGCGCGGTCAGCAGGCGTCTGGGCCCCATCACCGTGAATACGTTTTACTACGCGGTCTCAGCCGCGGTGTTGATCCCCATCGGCGTCGCGCAATCCTCCGCCTTTGACATTCGCGCCGTCAGCGCCGTGGGCTGGACCAGCGTCGTGTTTCTCGCCGTCTTCCCGTCGGTGCTCGCATACCTGATCTTCGCCCACGCCGTCAGCCGCATCCCGCCGTCGCGCGTTTCGCAGTTCTCCTATCTGCAGCCGTTCCTCGCCACACTGCTCGCGGTCCCGCTGATCCAGGAGCCGCTGACCAGCTCGTTCTTCGCCGGCGGCGCGCTGGTCCTGGGCGGCGTCTTCCTCGCCGACCGGCTCGCCTGACCAGCGTCGCTGTCGCACAATGGCACCATGAGTCTCTCCGGCAAAGTCATCCTGGTCACCGGCGCCGCCAGGCGCATCGGACGGGGTATCGCCCTGCACCTGGCCCGCGAAGGCGCCCGCGTGGCCATCCACTACTCCTCCTCGCGCCGGGAAGCGGAGCAGACCGCCGCCGAATGCGGCAACGCCCCCACCTTCGCCGCCAATCTGGAAAGCGTCGCCGAGATCGAGGATCTGTTCCGCCGCGTGGAAGAGCACTTCGGCCGGATTGACGGACTGGTAAACAACGCCGCCCGCTTCACTCGCTTCGATCCGCTCCAGCTCACCGAATCCGATTGGGACTTCATCCACAGCGTGAACCTGAAGGCGGTCTTCTTCTGCTGCCAGCAGGCCGCGAAGCGCATGCAGGCCACTGGAGGCGGGCGGATCGTCAACATCAGCTCGCTCGGCGGCATCCGGCCCTGGGAGGAGCATGTGCATTACTGCGCCTCCAAGGCGGGCGTGATCATGCTGACCAAGGCGCTGGCCAAGGCCCTCGCCCCGTTGATCACGGTAAACTCCGTCGCGCCAGGCGTGATTCCGTTTGAAGAAAACAGCGACGCGCGGATTCGCTCGCTGGTTCAGGCCACGCCCGCGCAACGCGCCGGCACGGCGGCGGAGATCGCGGACGCCGTCTCGTACTTTCTCGGCGCCACCAACTTCGTCACCGGGCAGATACTGGCGGTCGACGGCGGGCTCAGCTTGCGTTGAGCAGGCGCTGTTCGCCCGACGCCTCGACAACGCGGCGCAGCTCGGCCGATTCGAAGGGTTTGGAAATGTAGTCGTCCATCCCGGATTCCAGGCAGCGGCGGCGGTCTTCTTCCATCGCGCTGGCGGTCATCGCCACGATGCGGATGTGCCGTCCGCTGCCCCGCTCGCGTTCGCGGATGATGCGGGTGGCTTCAATGCCGCTCATCCCGGGCATCTGCAGATCCATCAGGATCAGATCGAATTTCTCGCGGCTGGAGATTTCCACGGCCTCGCGTCCGTCCAGCGCGCAGATCACTTCGTTGCCCCACTTGGTAAGCAGCACCGTCGCCAGCCTGCGATTCACCAGATTATCCTCGGCCAGCAGGACGCGTTTGCCCGCGGCGGGGCGCGGAGCGCGCGCCATGCTGCGCGCCGGCTCTGCCTGCGCCGCGCTGCGCGTCAGGCGCGCGGTGAAGTAGAACACGCTGCCTACCCCCGGTTCGCTCTGCAGCCACAAACGTCCGCCCAGCAGCGTGGCCAGGCGCGAGGAGATCGTCAGCCCCAGCCCGGTGCCGCCGTAGCGCCGGGTCGTCGATCCGTCGGCCTGCTCAAAGGGGCGGAACACGGTTTCCTGCTTGTCTTTCGGAATCCCAATCCCCGTGTCGCGGACCGCGAACTGCACGCCGTAATCCGGCGGATTGTCGAACAGCGCGGTCACTTCAATCGATACCGAGCCTTGCTCGGTGAACTTAATCGCGTTGCTCACCAGGTTCGTCAGCACCTGGCGAACGCGCAGTGCGTCTCCGCTGAGCGAATCCACCACCTCATGCGCGACGCTCCACTCCAGCAACACGCCCTTGCGATTCGCCGCCACCTGGAACGTCTTGGCTACCGCCTCCACCAGCTCGCGGATCTGGAACGGCGCGTCCTCCGGCTCCAGCTTCCCTGCCTCGATCTTGGAAAGATCCAGCAACTGGTTCAGCAGCTCCAGCAGCGTATCGGCGGAACCCCGCGCGGTCTCGACGTAATCCCGCTGCTCCGCGGATAGCGGCGTTTCCAGCACCAGGCTGGTCATGCCGATCACGCCGTTCATCGGAGTCCGCAACTCATGGCTGATGTTGGCCAGGAACTCGCTCTTGGCGCGGTTGGCCGCCTCGGCGGCTACCTTCGCTTTTTCCAGCTCCTCGGCGCGGATGCGCAGCAGCTCGCGATCATGGAAGCTGCTCCAGTACTGCTCGGAGCTGTTGCGGCTCTGTACCAGGATGTAAACCAGGAAAATGGTCTCCACCAGCGCGCACAGCAGCGGCCGCAGCGTTCCGTCGCCGGCTTGCGTCGCGATGACGGGGCCTACCATGCTCAGCGAATACGTGCGCACGATCAGATAGGAAGGCGCGCCGGCTGCCGCGAAAGCGCTGCACGAGCCCACGATCAACAGCAATACCAGCAGCGTTGTGAAACTTTCGTAGCCGAACCAGACTGCCGTCAGCGCTCCGAAAACGCCCCAGGAAAGCGCCGTGATGCCGATAGCCAGATGCAACAGCCGCCGCCAGAGCTCGGAATTCGCGGCGCTGCGGACGGTGCAGACCAAATAGCAGCGCATCAGCACTGACGCGCTCACAATCCCGGCGTGCAAGGTGAACGCATCCTGGTGCGCCGTCCGGTATTGCGTCGCCGATCCTATGATCAGCAGAAACACCAGATGGGTCCACAATCCGGCCGACACCCGGCGCGCCAGCGCGACATTTGCATGGCGGACCACCGCGCCCGGCGATTTGGAATTCGGAGCAGTCATCGAACTCGAATCCCCGGCCGGCAGCTCAAGGGAACGGACATCCGCGCACGGCCGCGCCGCTGCCCGATCCACGAGTCTAGCAGATGCCGCAACCGGGCTTGCTTTATTCTGAGGCTATGGCCATCCATCCCTTCCCCCCTCATGCCTGACCGCCCGCATCCTCTCCGCTGGCTTCGATCCGCCGCCCGGCGGCTGGTGCGCCGCAGTCAGGCGCGCCTGCCCTTCGGCATCGATCCCCTCCCCCAACCCGCCTCCTCTCCCACCCTTACCGTCCGCGGCTGGGCCGTGCACTCCCCACCGCCCGACTGCATCCGCCTGTCCATCCCCGGCCTGTCCCCCACCACCTGCCAGCTCGGCCTCCCCCGCGCGGACGCCGCCCTCCGCTTCCCGCACCTCCCCGGCGCGGAATCGTCCGGATGGGTGGGACGCGTTCCTTTGCAAGACTTATCGGAGGGAAGGCATCGGATCGGAGTCGAAATTTATGCGGGCCAGCAACTCCTTCACTCCCACTCCCGATCCTTCCTCCTCCACCGCGCCCAATCCGACGCCGCGCGCTACCAGCGATGGATCGCCCGCCGTGATGCCCCTGGCTCCATCGCAGCCGCCCCCGCCGGCTGGAAAATCTTTCTCGATTCCGAGACCCGCCTTCATCCCGCCGCGCTCGCCCGGCTCTCCGCTTTCATCGATCGCCACCCCAACGCTGTCGCCGTGTACTCCGACGCGGACCACCTCGCTCCCTCCGGCGAGCGCGCCCTGCCGCTGTTCCTGCCCGCTTGGTCGCCCGAACTCTTCGATCAGTTCCCCGCGATGCCCGGGCTGCTCGCTGTCCGCGATGCGCTGCTCCCCGCCGATGCCGATCCGTTACGGGCGCTGCTCGCGCGCGGCATCCAGGCTCATCACCTGCCCGATGTTCTCGCCCACCGCGGCCGCGACTTCCACCTGAACCCGCCCGCCGCTCCGGTTCCCGACGCCGGCCCTCCCGTCGCGATCCTGATTTCCTCCGGCGGGCGGCTGGACGTTCTCCGACGCAACCTGAAGGCGCTGCGGGCCACCGCCGGCTATCGTGATTTCGAAATTACGGTGATCGACAACTCCCGGGACGGCGCTCTTGCCGCCGAACTCGCCGCCCAAGGCCTGTCGCGATTCGACTGGCGCGACCGCCCCTTCGATTTCGCCGCCATGAACAACGCCGCGGCGCGCGCCTGCTCCGCTCCGCTGCTGCTGTTCTTGAACGACGATGTCGAAGCCGCCGGAGAAGGCTGGCTTCGCGAGCTGGTCTTCCAGGTCACCCGCGCCGACATCGGCATCGCCGGCGCGAAACTCTTGTACCCCAGCGGACTGCTGCAGCATGCCGGAATCAACATCGGCGTTTGCGGGCCCTGCGTCAACGCCTTCGCGCGCTGTGAGCCGGACCAGCTTGCATTCCGTGCCTGGAATCCGGCGGAAACCGTGCGCAATGTCGCGGCCGTAACCGGCGCCTGCCTGATCACCCACCGCGACCTGTTCCTGCGCCTCGGAGGCTTCGATGAGCAGCGCTTCCCCGTCGCTTACAACGACGTGGATTACTGCCTCCGCGTCCTGCAACAGGAGCAGCGCATCGTTTACACGCCACGCGCCGTGCTCTTTCACCATGAGGCCTATTCCAAGCCCCTCAGCCTGGCGCACGCCCATCCTAGGGAAGTCGCCGCCTTCGAAAGCCGCTGGTCCGCGTTCCTCCAGCACGACCCGTACTACAACCCCAACCTCACCCGATCCTCGCCCGGATGGGAAATCGACGATTGATTCAGGTCCGGCACGCCTTCAACCCCACTTTCGCGCACAAAACTTCGATCCGCGGATCGCCCCGCAGGGGATCCAGGCTCGGAGTCACCTTGAGATAGACGACGTTGCCGTCGCGCGCCGCCACCGCCCGCTCCAGAATCCGAAACGCCTGTTCCGCGTCGCCCAGCGCCGCCAGCGCGCCAGCGGCGGAAATTGAGCTCGCCCTGGCGGCCTCGTTCGCCAGCGCCTTAGCCTCGGCGGTTCTGCCCTCCCGGGCCAGCACCCAGACCCGGAGCGCCGCGTACTCCGGCGATCTCTTCGAAAGCGGCTGCAGGGCATCGGCCTCCTTCCAGGCTTCCGGAAACCGCCCCAGCAGCGCCAGCGTCCGCACCGCGCTCCGCCGCCCGGAGTCATAGGCGGGGTCGAGCACCAGCGATTTGCGGAACTGTTCCAGGGCCTCGCCGTACCGCCGCGCATAGAACAGGCTCTGCCCCAGCGCGCCCGCGATCACCGTGCTCACCGGCGACAGCATGTCCGCGAGCTTCGCCTCCCGCACGGCGTCATCGTGCCGGCCTTCCAGCGAAAGCAGCCGCGAGTAGCGGGCATGCACGAAAGGGTGATTGGGATTCAGCGCCATCGCGCGGCGGAACAGGTTCTCCGCATCCCGCCACCGCCACTCGTAATCGACGGCGATGGTTCCCAGAGTGGCGTACGGTCCGGCCAGGTTCGGATTGAGCTCCGACGCCTTACGGGCGCTCTGGCGGGCCAGCTCCAGCAGGCCGGCGGTTTCCTCCGGCGGCCGGAAATCGGCGTAGCCCAAATATGCGTCGGCCAGCACCGCGAACGCCTGCGCATGGCCCGGCTGGAGCTGAATCGCCTGCCGCGAGAACTCGATCGCATTCTTCAGGCTTGCTTCCGAACGCTGCTGCAGCAGGTGATTCGCTTGAATCACCAGATTGCTGATCCGCTGTTCCCGTTCGTCGAGGGTAGGCCGGAACCCGGACTCCGGCGGCAGGTTCGCCGCCAGCCTCAACTCGATGGTCCGCCCGATCTGCGCCTCCACTCCCAAGGAATCGCCCTTGGGCAGGTCGAAGGACTCGCTCCAGGCGTGCGAACCGTCCGCCGCCCGCGTGAGCTGCACCGAAATTCGCAGGTTCTGCCCGCCTTCCCGCAGGCTTCCTTCGAGCGCCGAATCCGTCTGCAGTTCCGCCGCCACCTTGCGAACGTCCATCGAGCGCCCCTTATACGCGAACGCCGACGAGCGCGAGATCACCCGCAAGCCATTGATCCGGGTCAGCCGGTTTGTCAGCTCGTCCGTCAACCCATCGGCCAGCGAATCGTACGCCGGATTGCCGGTAAGGTTCGCAAAGGGCAGAACCACCAGCGCTCGAACATACGTCCCCTTGGCGCTGCCTCGCGCGGCCCGCCACTGCCATACCCCCAGCACCGCGACCGTCAGGGCAAGCACCGCCACCGCGGTCACTTGCAGGCGGCCTCGCGCGCGGACCGGGCGGCCTTCCACCGCCGCTTCCGCCGCAACTTCCGGATCGTCTTCGAGCGCCGCGGCGGGCTCTCCGATGCGCGCGAAGCGGAACGCCGGGACATAGCCCCCCTTGGGCAAATCGATCCGCAACGGCTCACTGATTCCCTCGGAAGCGTAATACTCGGCGAGCTTGGCGCGCAGCCGTCGCGCGTCCACCCGAACCGCCGAGTCCAGCCGGGGGTCGAAGCTCCCGCCTTTGTCCAGAACCTCCACCCCGATCGAATATTCCTTCAGGTCCTCGGCTCGCCCCGCCAGGCTCCGCTCCACCACATAGCTCAGGAACCGGCATAGCCGTTCGGATCGCCCCAGAGTCTCGCTGGCCAGCAACCGCGTAAGCGCGCTTCGCACTTCGTCAGGATTGGGAGTCACTTCGGGCACAGCCGAACCATTGTAGCTTGCACCCGCAACCGTGAACAGCGCTCGAAATCGGCAGGAAATGCTTCCCCGACAGCCGTTACCGGACTCCGCGGCCCAATTTAACGTCGTTGAAAACAAAGAAGTTTCACGGTGAAAACGACCGTGGTTCCCTTATGAGCAAAGCCCCGGACCGGCCACAATCGATGGCATGCAAGTGAGCGGTGGCGATTCTTTCGATACCGATCGCATGGTTGCCTGGATGAACCGGCTGGCCGACCGTGCGGAGTTCCGGCGCGGAACCTGGCCAGTCTACCGGCAGCCTCCCTCCATATTGGAGGATCCGTTCGCGGACACCACCAGTGAAATTCCCATTCCTATATTTGGAGATCAGCATATGACTAGTGAACAGATTTGGGCCGCCGGCGATTTCTCCGCCGTGGCCGCGACTATGGTCGTCGTCGGCGAGAACCTGGTGGAGGCCGCCGCGATCCACCCCGGCGAACGCGTCCTCGATGTGGGTACCGGCAGCGGCAACACCGCGCTCGCCGCCGCCCGCCGCCATGCCATTGTCACCGGCGTGGACATCGTGCAGGCGTTGCTCGATCGCGCCCGCGAACGGGCCGTGGCCGAGCGGCTGCCGGCCAGCTTCCAGTTGGGCGATGCCCAGGACCTGCCCTTCGCCAACGGCTCCTTCGACGTTGTCACCAGCAGCTTCGGCGCGATTTTCGCTCCCGACCCGGAGAAGACCGCCGCCGAGATGATGCGGGTCTTGAAACCGGGCGGCCGCCTGGTAATGGCGAATTGGACACGATCCAGCTTCATCGGCGGGTTCCTGGGCGTCCACCGGCAGTACGTTCCGGCCCCGCCCGGCGCGCGCTCGCCGCTCGAGTGGGGCGATCGCCCCGTGCTCGAGGAACGCCTGGGCCGTTACTCGCGGCAGCTCGCCATACAGTCGCGCGAGTTCGCCTTCCGTGACCAGACCGCCCGCGCCTTCGTCGAGTTCATGCGGGTCAACTACGGTCCCACGCAAACCACCTTCGAGCGCGTCCCCGAGGACCGCCGCGAACGCTTCCTCGCCGATCTGACCGATGTGGCCATCCGCTTCAACCGCTCCCCCAACGGGTTCTGGTGCGCCCCCAGCGAGTACGTCGAGGTGATCGCGACCAAACGCTGACCCGCCGCAACGACGGATCACCGCAAGGATGATAGATTATTCCTCGTGAGACGATTGATCCTGCTGGCAGTAGCCGCCGCTCTCGCGGCGGATTTGCTGCCGGCGCAGCGCAAGAAAAAGAAGAAGGCTGAAGAAGAGTTCACGCAAACCCTTCCTGCCCTGCCGGATCCTCCTCTCGCGGTGTCGGCCGAGACCAGCAGGCTGGAGTTCCACGCCGCCGCAATGTCCGGAAAGGGTCTGCTTTCCCGGCAGACCCGGGATGCCCTGGATGACCTCTTCCGCAAGAATCGCGGCGCGACGATCATCAAGCTGCGCGCCTTCGTGGCCGGCAGCGGCGATCTGCGCCGGGTGACAACGATCGTGGCGGAGGAGTTCTCGCGCCGCAAGTCGCCGCCTCCGGCGCTCAGCATCATCCAAGTCGGCGCGTTGCCGCTCGAAAGCGCGCAGATCGCGCTGGAATCGGTTTCGGCGGCGAAAAAGCCGGTGAATCCGGCCGGAGTGGTTTTCTTCTCCGGCCGCGCCGCGCCCACTCCCGCGGAAAGCGTCGACAGGCTGTCGAAGAATGTCGCCGATTCCGGTGCGACAGTGGTCCGCGTAACCTGCTTCCTGAGCTCCCTGGACCTCTATGACGGCGCCCGCCGGGCGGTTGCGGCGTCCTTCGGGCCCGCCGACGCCACCTTTGTGCAGTTGCAGAGGCTCCCCGTGGAGCCGGTCTGCGAGTGTGAAGCCGTGGGCAGGCTGGAGAAGCCCCCCGCCCGGGCCGTGGAGCTCGTTAACCCCGGCAAGAGCCCCCTTTTTGCGCAATATGCGCTCGTTAACGCCCCTAAAGTGATCCTTACGGGGTCTCAAATGATGTTCGGTTCGGAGGAGCAGGACCTGCGGCTGGGCTTTGAACGGCTCGGTAAGGCGTTGGAATCACAGGGCGGGAGCTTCCGCAGCGTGGTCATGTCCAACACCTACCCGCTGGCGGCGTCGGTGCGGGACGGGATTCGCAAGATCCGCTTCGATTACTACAATCAGGCCAGTCCGCCGGCGAGCACAGTGCTTTTGTTTGAAGGACTTCCGTCGATTGACGCGACCGCGGCGGTGGCCGTGATCGCGGCCGTGGAGCCATAAAGAACGACGGCGGGCTGCCGGGGACGTACCCGGCAAGCCCGCCGCAAAAAGCCTTTGAAACTGAAGGTTTAGGAACCAGCAGTCGCGGCCGCGCTCATCACCGAAGCGACCTTCGAGAAAATCGTCGAGATCGATGTGGCAACGCCCGGCATGATCGCGCCAGCGGCAACGGCCACGAAACCCGCCATCAAAGCATATTCGATGAGGTCCTGACCGCGAGTGTCCTTCCAAATACGAAGCTTCCAAACCAGATTCATCATTGAGTTGTCTTCTCCTCTCCCTATTGCGATCACACTGTGTCGCTGTAGAAAAGTTATCATCGGGGGGGTCCGGAAAGAATCAGCATATCTACTTAAGGTGGGGGTTCAAAACTCCTCAGGTGACTGATTTTATTGGAACTTTTCCGTCGCTAGGACTACTCCGTGTTCCTCTATGCCGGCGAGCCCGCAGTGCCGATTAAGTCCTTGATGGCGTTCAACAAGCGCATCTACCACCTGCTGTTCGCGGCGGCTCTTTTGGTACCTGCCTGCTGGCTGGGCTATCAGCACCAGGGGCTCCCCCACTTTGGCCTCATCCACGACGATTCGGTGTACTTCTCGTCTGCCTGGAGCCTGTCGAGAGGCGATTATCGTATCGAAAACCTCCCCCACACGCCCTTTCAGACCCGCTATCCGCCTGTTTACCCCCTCTATCTGTCCCTCGCCTGGCTGCTTGGGGAGGTCCTGCCGGCCAGCCTGTCCGCCGCGCTGTACCTGCAACTGGCGCTGCTTCCGCTGCTGTTCTGGCTGCTGTGGAAGGTTCTGGAGCGCGCCGGGATCGCGGAAAAGCGCCGGTTGCTGCTGCTGGCGGTGATTGCCTGCAACCCTTACGTGCTGTACATGAGCGTCACGCTGCTGTCCGAACTGCCGTTCCTCTGCCTGGTGCTGGGCGTCCTGCTGCTGAGCGAGCGATCGCCGGGCAGCGGCTTGCTGCGCTGGGCGGTGCTGGCGGGCGGGCTGGCAGGGCTCGCGTTTCTGACCAGAACCGCGGGTATTGTGCTGCTGTTGGCGACGCCCGCGTATCTGCTGCTGCGGCGGGACCGGCGAGGCGCGGCGGCGTTCGCCTGCGCGATGCTGCCTTTTCTTGCCGGCTGGAGCTGGTGGGCTCGCGCCCACATGACCGGCAACACCGACATCGTCTCTCTGTACTACGCCAACTACACGGCTTACTACTGGCTGACCTTCGACGGCGGCCGGAACCTGCCGCTGATGCTGTGGCGGAACATCGACGAATGGCTCTCCGCGCTGGGCGCACTGGTGATTCCCAAGGTGTACCCTTCCTTTTTCCTGAAGATCTTTTCGCAGACGATCGCGATCGGCGGGCTGGTCGGCGTGGCGCGGGTTCTGCGCTCCGGAGTGGAACTCCGCCAATACGGGCTGTTCGCGCTGGCCACGTCGGCGATGCTGTGGGTGTGGAACTTTCCGCCCAACGAGCGCTTCGTGTTTCCGCTGCTGCCGCTGTTTTTCACCGGGTTGCTGGCGGAGGCGGCGCATTTCGCGGCGATGCTGCGGAACGCCCGGTCGCACCGGGACGCCAGCCAGCGCGCGACGGCCCGGGTGATGCAGGCCGGCGCGGGAATGCTGGTCGTCGCCGTGGTGGCGCTGCAGTTGTTCGTGATCGCCGTCGCCTGGCCGGCGGAGACGGCGGAGGTCCGGGCGCTGAATCGGGATCGCGATGTGGCCTGGCAGTGGCTGCGGGAGAATGCGCCAGCGGGTTCCGGCGTGGCCGGATTCGCGGACCCGCTGCTGCATCTGGCCACCGGTCACAAGGCAGTTTCGATGCGGATTCCGCCCATTTATTGGTACCGCAACGACACGCCGGGCCAGCAGCGGCTGTTCGAGAGGATTTCGGATTTCGCCCGATCGCAGGGGCTGGGCTATGTGTACTACTCCGAAGCGGACTTCAGCCGGGACTTCGCGGATCTGGATCGGGCGGCGATTGAGAAAGCCTGGTCAGAGGATTCCCGCCTGGAGCTGATCTACCAGACCGGCCGTTCTCGCATCTATCGGGTGCGGGAAGGAAACGAGTCCGCGGTTTCCCTGCCGCGCGGCCCCTGACTGCCCGCTCGCGGCTCGCATTTGCTGTTGGTTGCATGAGTTCAGTTGAGCGCACCGAGGGCGAGTCTCTATTTCAGTGGGTGTTGGATCTGGCGAATGCGCCGGGCGAACGGAACCGCCGTTTCTCCAAGTCGAGGAATTACGCTTCCCTTCGCTTCGCTACGCTCGACTCCCCGGCCGCGAAAAGCATA
>CAYOQB010000048.1:0-4108 GCA_964406035.1 uncultured Solibacteraceae bacterium
CTTCCTGCCCTTCTTGGCGGCTTTCTTGGCGGGCGCCTTGCGCGCGGGTGCGCGCTTTGGAGCCGCCTTCTTGCCCGCGCCCTTCTTGGCAGGCGCTTTCTTGGCCGGGGCTTTCTTGGCCGGAGCCTTCTTGGCCGGAGCCTTCTTGGCCGGGGCTTTCTTGGCCGACTTGGCCGGCGACTTCTTCACGGCAGCCTTCTTGGCTGGAGCTTTCTTAGCTGCCTTCCTGGCGGCCTTCCTGGCAGGTGCCGCCTTCTTGGCCGGAGCCTTCTTGGCAGGTGCCTTCTTGCCCGCGGCTTTCTTCGCGGCCGGTGCGGCTGCCTTCTTGGCCGGCGATTTCTTCTTGGAAGAGGACGCCTTCTTCACCGGCTTGCGCGCCGGTAACTCGCTCTCTTCAGCATAAGCCGTTGCGACGATGGTTACCGATTCTATGCTGGTGCCTTGTTCGTCGCTGTCGTCGTCACTGTTGCTCACCGGTTCGGATACCGGCGCTGTCTCGTCGGGCGTAGACCTGCCCGGGAGCACGATGTCATCCTCGTCGTCGTCGTCGCTCGCGTTGTAATCGCCGATATCGGAGTCGACGTCCAGTCCCTCGGAGTCGTCGTCGAACTCGTCGATATCGTCGTCATCAGCCGCAAAGCGATACTCATCAAACATTCAGTTAGGCCTCCCGTGCGCGGAGTCGGTTCTTAAGACATAGATAGAATACTCCGTTTCGGCGGGATCGCAAGTGGTCCGGCGAGAAAAAAACGAAAGATCGGGCAACGCAAGCCCGGGCTTGCTTTGGAAAGGGGCCGGCTACTTGCCGGCGCCCGCGCTGGCCACGCGGGACGGCGTCTTGCGCACCACGGTGGGCCGCGCCGGCGCGCGCTTCGATGCCGCGGCATTGCGCAGCTTCGTCTTCGGCGCGGGCTGGTAGTACGCGGGGACCACGATGACGTCGCCGGGCGTCAGAGCCCCGCCGTCATTCGAGGAACTCAGGTGCTGCGGGGGCATGCGGTACCGGCTGGCGATGGTCGCCAGGGTTTCGCCCCGTTCCACGCGATGCAGCCGGGCGGAGGCGCGCTGCGCCGCCGGAACGCTCTCGAGCAACGCCGCCACGCTATCCAAACTGCCCTTGGGCAGGCGGACGTCGAATCCGGCGGGCGCCACGTTCTTGAGCAGCGACGGATTCAGCTCCCGGAGTTCCGGAATCGTGCGATCCGCCGCGTCGGCCAGCAGCGCCAGGCTGGTGCTCGCCGTCAGCCGGTAGCTTTCGTATTCCAGCGCGGCGTCCGGCGTAACCTCCTCGATCCCGTAGTCCTTCAGGTTCTTGGAGACGATGGTCATGGCCACGATCAGCGGCACATAATTCGAGGTTTCCCGCGGCAGCAGGTTCATGCTCCGCAGCTTCCAGAAATCGGCGTAGCCGGAGCGCTGCACCGCGCGATCCACGCAGCCGGGGCCGCAGTTGTAGGCGGCCATGGCCAGATACCAGTCGCCGAATTGCGTGTACAGGTCTTTCAGGTGGCGGGCAGCGGCGCGGGTGGCTTTCTCCGGATCCAGGCGATCGTCGTGGAAGGCGCTCTGCATCAGGCCGTATTCCCGGCCCCGGAACTGCACGAACTGCCACATGCCTACGGCGGCGGCCCAGGAGACTGCGCGCGGCAGGAATCCGGACTCGGCCTGCGCCAGGTGAATCAGCTCCAGCGGGACGCCTTCCTCCGCCAGGATACGCTCGATCATGGGACGGTAGCGGCCCGCCCGCTTCAGCCCGGCCTGCACCACGCGCCGGCCCTTCTCGCTTGAAAAGAAGTTGATATAAGCCAGCACCGGATCGGTGACCTGCAGCGGCAACTGCGAGCAGGTGGCCGCGATTTCCGCCAGCACCTTGCTCTTCAGGCCCCGGTCCACCGGGAAGGTCATTTCCAGCAAGCCGCCCAGGGGCGACTTGTCATACGCCACCTGATCCTCGGATTCCCCGGCGCCCAGCCCGCCGACATCGTAGCGATACACCGCGTCCACCAGCTTCTGCAGCCGGGCTTCCACGCGGATGCGATCCGGGGCGTTCGCCGGGGTTGCCAGCAGAATGTCGATGGCCCGGTTGAAGTCCTTGCGGGCATCCTCGAAGCGGCCTTCCTGATACGCCCGCTTGCCCAGCGCGAAGCGATCCTCCGCGGCTTTCAACCGGAAGTCCACCTCCGTGGGCTTGGGGAGCGCCGCGCCTTGCGCATGCCACGTAGGCGCGTCTTTCAGGAACGGGTTCGACTCGACACGCGGCGGCTCGATCGATGCTTCGAGAAACGAAGCCTTCTTCGGAGCCGGCGGAAGGAACGAAGCTTTCAGCGCTTGCCCCTGTGTGGTCGAACAACTGGAACTCAGCAACCCCGCTGCTACCACGAGGCCGCTGGCAAAAAGGATCCGGGGGTTTTGAATCATCCTTATCCCTGCATCAGCGGTTTGAATGTCTACTCTAGCCCAGCCGTAACCCATTGGTCAAGCGGCATTTGTACTTCCAAAGCTGCTCTATCGGCAGATCCGGTGTCGCGCTGCACCCGACTAAAGTACCACGGATCACTCTTCCTCCTCCTCTTCGCCCGTCCGGGCCGCCCGAGCCGCGGCAATGATCTTTTCCGCCTGCTGCGAAGGGACAAAGTCGTAGTGATCGAATTCCATGGTGAAGCTGGCCCGGCCTTGCGTCATCGAAATCAGGTCGTTCTGGTAGTTCAGCATCTCCGACATCGGAACCTGGGCCTTGATCACCTGGTTGCCGCCCTTGGTGTCGGTGCCGGAGATCCGTCCCCGGCGGCCGTTCATGTCGCCCATCAAATCGCCCGCAAATTCAACAGGAGCCTGGACTTCCACCCGCATCACCGGCTCCAGCAGAGCCGGCTTGGCCTGCTCCATGGCAAGCTTGAACGCCTTGCGGCCGGCCATCTTGAAGGACATTTCGTTGGAATCGACGTCGTGGTAGGAACCGTCGTAGAGCTCCACCTTGAAGTCGACCACCGGGTAACCGGCCAGGTACCCCTTCTCGGCGGCTTCGATAATGCCCTTTTCCACCGCGGGGACGAACTGCCGCGGAATGGCGCCTCCGAAGATATCGTTGACGAACTCGAACTTGCCGCCCCGTTCGAGCGGCGACATGCGAATGCGGCAGTCCCCGAACTGACCGTGCCCGCCGGTCTGCTTCTTGTGCCGGCCGTGGACATCGGCGCTGCCCCGGATGGTCTCCCGGTAGGGGATCTTGGGCGCCTTCAGGTCCACATCGACGTGGTAGCGCTTGCGCAGGCGGCTGACCACGACCTCCACGTGCTGCTGCCCGTTGCCGCCCAGCAGGAATTCCTTGGTTTGCGGATCGCGGTAGAAGCGCAGCGCCGGGTCCTCTTCCAGGATCCGATGGATGGCGTTGCCCATCTTGTCCTCATCGTTGCGGGTCTTGGCGGAGATCGCGTAGGCGATCGACGGCTCCGGCAGGCTGACCGCCGGGTACACGATGGGCGCGGATTTCTCCGCCAGCGTGTCGCCGGTCAGCGTGTCCTTCAGCTTGGCCACCGCCCCGATGTCGCCGGCGCGCAGTTCGGTTACGGGCTGGATCGTCTTTCCGCTCAGGACGCCGATGTGCGACAGCCGCTCCGCCCCGCTGTTGCGCATGTTCACGACGTTGGCGTCGTTCTTCAGGACTCCGGACATCACCTTGAAATAGGTGACGCGCCCGGCGAACGGATCGGCCACGGTCTTGAACACGTACAGCGACACCGGCTCCGAGTTGGCCACCTTGCGATCGACGGCCTGACCGTCCTTGGTTCCGTGCGCGACGCCGCGCTCCACCGCGTTGGGGAAGTACGCATCGCAGAAGTCGAGAACGCGGTCCGTGCCGATATTGCGCAGCGCGGAAGCGCACAGCACCGGGAAGATGCGGCGCTCGGCGAGCTCCACGCGCAAGCCCTCCACGATGTGATCGGCGGGAAGGGTGCCGGTCTCGAAGAACTCCTCCATCAGGTCGTCCTTGCCTTCGGCCACGGCTTCCACCAGGACCTCATGCGCCGCCTGCGCCGCCTCCGCCATGTCCGCCGGGATTTCCGACTCGCCCGCTTTGCCGTCGCCATCGGCCTTGTACAGGTAGGCC
>CAYOQB010000048.1:4118-32023 GCA_964406035.1 uncultured Solibacteraceae bacterium
GGTAGGCCCTCATGTGGATCAGGTCGATGACGCCCTTGAAGTCGCGTTCCGAACCGATCGGAATCTGAATGGGAACGGCGGCGCGGCCGAAAACCTGATGCACGCTTTCGAGCGCGCGCTCAAAGCTCGACCGCTCGCGATCCAGGCGGTTGATCACGATGGCGCGGGGCAGCCCGAACTCGTCGGCGAAGGACCAGGTCTTCTCGGTTTGCACTTCCACGCCGGCGACGCCGTCCACCAGCACCAGCGCGGCGTCGGCCGCCGCCAGAGCCAGATTGGTGTCATGCAGAAAGATGTTGAAGCCCGGAGTATCCAGGAAATTGATCTTGCTCTTCTTCCACTCGATTGCGGCCACAGCGGTGGAGATCGTGAGTTTGCGGGCAATCTCTTCGTCGTCGAAGTCGGTGACGGTATTTCCTTCATCGACCCGCGTCAGGCGGTTGGTAACGCCCGCCGCGAAGAGCGCGCCGGCCACGAGACTCGTTTTTCCGCTGTGGCCGTGACCGATCAGGGCGACATTGCGGACATCCACACCGTCATAGACTTTCATCGAAACGCCTCCTGTAATGCGTTTGCAAAACAGGGATCTTATCACGACTTACCCCGTCCGCTTTGGCATCCATCGTGCTCTTTCGCCCCTGTGATGACGGCGTCTCTTTCTCCGCGAATCGGCAGGCTGGCGGCTATTCTGGCGCTCTGCGCGATGTCCGCGCCCGGCGAACCGGCGCCCGAGTCCGGCCTGGTGCTTCCCTTGTTCTTTGTGGAGAATGCGAGGGCTGGCGCGTTCCTGCTGCGATCACCGCGCCTGGCCGCGGAGTTTCTGCCGTCGGCGACTTGGCTGGCGTCGCCGGAAGGCCGCTTGCGCATCGAGTATGTCGGCGCGGCCGCCGCTGGGCGTCTCGAAGGTGACGAAAAACTGCAAGCCACCGCCAATTTCCTGTCAGGTTCCGACCCGGCGCGCTGGCGCCGCGGCATGGCGACGTACACCCGCATCCTGCGTCGGGATCTGTACCCCGGCATCGATCTGGTGCACCTCGCGCGCGGCGGATTGAAATCCGAGTTTCGCCTCCAGCCGCATGCCGACCCAGCCGTGATTCGCATTGCCTATCGCGGCGCGGAGGCGATCCGCATCGGGGCGCGGGGTGAACTGCGCATCGCCGTTCCCAACGGCGAGTGGTGCGAGGATGCGCCGTTGGCCTGGCAGGACGGACCCGCCGGGCGCAACCCTGTTGCCGCCTCGTACGTGATCCACGAGGACGCAACCGTCGGCTTCCGCATCGGCGCGTACGACCGCGCGCGCGAGCTGGTGATCGATCCGGAGATCGACTTCAGCAGCTTCTTCGGCGGCTCCGGCAATGACAACATTACCGGCGTTGCCGTGGATCCTTCCGGAGGCCTGTACATTACGGGGTTCACCGATTCCCCGGACCTCAGCCTGGTGAATCCGATCCTGACACGGGCGGGCTCCACGGACGCGTTCGTTGCGAAGTTCAACCATTCCACCAGGCAGTTGATCTACTGCACCTATTTCGGGGGCTCGGCCGACGATCGCGCGCTGGCGATCGCCGTGGACGCAGCGGGCACTCCCGCGATCACGGGCAGCACCACCTCTCGCAACTTCCCGCTGTTCAGCCCCATTCAGTCGTTCCTGCGGGGCACGCGCGACGCTTTCGTGGTGAAGCTGAACGCGGCCGGTAACGGCCTGGTGTTCTCCACCTACTACGGCGGCTCGGGCTCGGAGTTCGCGCACGCGGTGGCTATCGATCCCAACTTCGCCATCTACGTCGCGGGGGAGACTACCTCCGCCGATTTTCCAGTGGTGGCTCCTTATCAGGCCTCCTACGCCGGGCAAACCGACGCCTTCCTGATTCGCCTCAGCCCGGGCGGCGCCCCGGTTGTCTATGCCACCTACCTGGGGGGCTCGGGCGAGGACCGCGCGCTGGGAGTCGCGGTGAACGGAGAGCGGGCGCCGTTTGTCGTGGGCGGAACCACGTCCCTCAACTTCCCACGTTTGAACTCGGCGCAGCCGTTTCCCGGAGGCCAGCAGGACGCGTTCCTGACGAAGTTTCGGGCGGCCGGCAATGGGCTGCAGTACTCGACCACGCTAGGCGGCGCGGCGGGCGGCATGGGATTTCCGGAGCAGGCCACCGCCGTCGCCGTGGACTCGTTCGGGAGCGCCTACATCACCGGCACGACGCCGTCAACAAACTTTCCGCTCTCCTCGGCGAACAAAGCCATTCTCGGCGGACCGCTGGACGCCTTTGTCGCCAAGTTCTCGCCGCCCGGCAGCGCCTTGCCCTACTCGACCTATCTCGGCGGCTCCAGCTTCGATTACGCCACCGGAATCGGCGTCGACTCGACCGGCAGCGCCTACGTCGCGGGCTATACCTCCTCCTGGGACTTCCCGTTGACGCGGGCAGTGCAGGGCAGCTTCCGGGGTGTGTTCGACGCTTTTCTGGCAAAGTTGAATCCCAGCGGCGTGGGTTTTGCCTACTCCACCCTGCTCGGCGGCTTGGGGTCCGATGCGGCGCACTCGTTGGCCGTGGACGCGATCGGTCAGGCGTTCCTCGCCGGACAGACGCAGTCCAGCGATTTCCCGCTGGCGGCGGCGGTGCAGCCCAACCCTCCGGGCGGCTCGAATGGCTTCGTGACGAAGATTACCGATTCGCAAGCCTGCACCTACTCTTTGTTTCCTTCTTCGAGCAACGTCGGTCCGAACGCGACCCGCCTTTGGTACGCGCTCACTACCGGCGCAAATTGCAATTGGACAGCGATCGTGGATGTTAACTGGCTTACACTGGAGAACTCGGTGGGCACCGGTCCCGCCAACATCTTCATGAGAACACAGCAGAATACGACCGGCGGGGCGCGAACCGCGACCATCACGGTGGGCGGCCGTCAGGCGACACTCACGCAGGGCCGATAATTTCTCGCGCTACTTTCTGGCGCTTTCTCGCGTCTAGAATCGTATGAAACGTAAAGCTTCGTCAGTGGTCTTTGCAATCCCTTTACTCTTAACGACTTCCGCGTTTGCTGAGAACTATTTTCCGCTTGCCCAGGGCAACCGGTGGATCTATCGAGATGCGCGCGGCGCCTCCCACACCATCTCCGTCGGGTTGCCATTATCGGTTCGGGACGGCCGCACCTATTTCCGCGTCACGGGTTACACCGCGCAACCGGCCTGGCTTCGCATACATGGCAGCGAGGTCCTGATGTTCGACGAGGAAACCAGCCAGGACATCCTGGTTACGCGCTTCTCCGGACGCGAGTATCCCACCGCGATCTCCGGCTGCGATCAGATCGCGATTCCGCAGGATCGCAAGGTGGAAAGCGGGCAGTTCCGCGAAGCGCTTGAAATCGGCTACCGCCATCTGGTCTGCGCCGACGCCGGCTTCGAATCCGAACTTTACGCTGACAACATCGGGTTGGTTCAGCGGACCGAAACCACCATTGCCGGACCGCGCACGTGGACCCTGGTATCCGCGCGGGTGGGCAATCTGAACTACGATCCCGGCCCGTACACGAGCGTGAACCTGACGCTGGACCGCGCGGTGATCGAGCGTGACGCTCCTTTCGACCCGGTGTCGTTCCAGGCCACGCTGCGGCTGGCGTCCTGGCCTCCCCAAGAGTTCCGCCTGCTCTTCCCGTCCTCGCAGCGCTATGACCTGGTCTTGCGCAATGAGACGGGTGCGAGCGTTTACCAGTGGTCGGCCAACTTCGGCTTCCTCACCGTCATCGGAGATGAGCGCTTCTTCGGCGAACGGTCCTGGCAGATCAAGGCTGAGATCCCGTCGATTCCGGACGGCAAGTACACGGTGGAAGCCTGGCTGACCACCATTCCGGATCGCCTGGTGGCCAGCATCACCTCGATCGAAATCAAGTCTCGGTAAGCGGCAATCGATTGTAATCCGGCGACCGGGGGCTTCGGCTCCCGGTTTTCTATCTCTTGGGCCAGCGCTTCCAGGCCGCGCCCTCTAACGCCGGAGGCACGACGCCGGGGAACAAAATCTCGGCCAGAATCCGCAGCGACTCGGCCACGCGCGGACCTGGCCGGTTCAAGTACTGATTGCCGTCGGCGATGTAAACCTGCCCCTCGCGCACGGCGCGCAGGCCGCTCCAGGCCGGGTTCTGTTCCAACCAGTACATCTCGCTCGCGGTCTTTCTCAGGTCGAACCCGCAGGGCATGGAAATGATCACGTCCGGGTCGGCCTGGGCGAGTTCGCTCCAGCTCATCCAGGGCGAATGCTTGCCGGCCGAGCCAAACAGGTTCACCGCGCCGAGCATCTCCACCAGTTCCGGAACCCAATTGCCGGCGGCCATCAACGGTTCGTGCCACTCGATGCAGGCCACGCGGGGCTTGCGGCCCGAGGCGTGCGCAAGCGCGGCAATCGCCTCCATGCGCTGTCGCAGACCGGCATTCAGCCGCACGCCCCGCTCTGCGGCGTCACATGCGTCCGCCACTCTCTGGATGTCAGTGTGGATATCCGCCAGCGAATTCGGCTCCAGGGCAACCACGGCGGGGCGGGTGGGGAAGTTCTCGCTCATGGCGCGCTCCACGTCTTTCAGGCTGACGGCGCAGACTTCGCATTGCGTCTGGGTCAGGATATGGGTGGGCTGAAGAGACGCCAAGATCTCGTCGAAGACGCGATAGACGCTTGACGCGGTGGCAAGAGATTGGCGGACGCGCTGGTCGATTTCCTGGCTGGAACCCTCGACCGCGAAGCGGGGCTCGGTGCAGACGGGAAGGGAACGGATGGACTCCGGGAAGTCGCACTCGTGGGAGCGGCCGACCTGATGCGGTCCGAGGTCGAGGGCGTGGACGATTTCGGTGGCGCTCGCAATCAGCGAGACAATGCGAGGCATGCCAACATTCTACGCGCCAGGTACCAAGCGGCGGGCCGATGGAGCCTCTACTTGCGGACCGCGACGGTTTCCGGCGTCTTTACCTGCAGGCTGGTAAGGACCTCCACTGCCTGAAGCGTGTAGGGGTTCTCCGCGGCGCTCGAAGCCAGCCGAAGCAGGCTCACTTGGAAAGGGATGGGAACGTTGACCGACGGAATCTTCGCCATAAGGGGAGATATCGGCAGGCGGGCGCGCCAGCCACTAAGCAAAACGGCGCGGCTGGCCCGGAAAAATCACCCATACGTTGAGCTCAAGGAATCGGTCGGGAGGGTGTTGGGGTGAGGGGTAAGCAGACTGTTTGGGGAAACTTCTGGTGAGTAGAGTATTGAGGAGCGACCGTGATTCCTTGAGCCACCCGTATTCTTTTCACGGCATCTCCCGATGCAAATAGCGTGCCAAAGGGAAAACCAGGCAACCGCGAACGAAGCTGCCGCCGCAGCGCGAGTTTTCCTCCCGATCCGGAACGTCTTCCCAATCCGGCACTGCCGCCGCTCCCAACTTGACTCACGGGAGCGAATGGCAGATGCTGGTTCACCATGAAAAGCTGGCAGGTTGCGGTGCTGGCGGCACTGGCGGGGCTGCTCCTCTGGATGGTGTGGCCCGCGCCGATCGACGCGGTGGCCTACGATGCACCTCCCGCGCCGCCACTCACTGGACAGTTCGCCCAAAACGACCGGCTGGCGCGCGCCGAGTTCCTCGCCAAGGGCGCTGCGAACGGGCCGGAGGATGTGATCGCCGGCGCGGACGGCGCGCTCTGGACCGGCATGGCGGACGGCGCCATCCGCCGCCTGGCGATGGACGGCAAGCTCGAGACGATCGCCCACACGGGCGGACGGCCGCTGGGCTTGCGCTTTCATCCCGACGGCCGCCTGATCATCGCCGACGCCCGCAAGGGACTGCTGGCGATGAGCCCGGCGGGGCAATTGGAAACGCTGCTCACCGAGGCCGGCGGCGTGAAGCTCGGCTTCACCGACGATCTCGACGTATCCTCCACCGGGATCATCTACTTCTCCGACGCCAGCTCCAAGTTCGGTTACGGGCGGGAACTGCTGGATGTGCTGGAAGGGGCGGGACATGGCCGGCTGATCGCCTTCGATCCGCGGAGCCGCCAGGCGACGGTTCTGCTTTCCGGGCTCGGCTTCGCCAACGGCGTGGCCCTGTCCGCGGACGAATCGTTCGTGCTGGTGAATGAGACCAGCAAGACCCGAATCCGCCGCTACTGGCTGAAGGGGCCCAAGGCGGGCAGCGACGACCTCTTCTTCGAGAATCTGCCGGGTTTTCCGGACGGCATCAGCTCCAACCGAGAAGGCCGGTTCTGGGTGGCGATCTTCGCCCCGCGCAATCCGGACCTGGACCGGATGCATCCCAATCCCTTCCTGAAGCGGATGGTCTCCAAGCTTCCGGCGCGCTTCCTGCCGCAGCCGGCGCCATACGGAATGGTTCTCGCCCTGGATGAGTCGGGCAGGGTTGTGGCGAACCTTCAGGACCCCTCGGGTCGGGTCAGCCCGATCACGAATGTCGAGGAGCACGAGGGCGTACTCCTGTTGGGGAACCTGACCCAGGATTGGATCGGGCGTCTGCCGCTGCCGGGATCGGAGTAAGAAATTCCCCTTAGTACTGAGAATTTTTGTGATCGCCGACTGTGCGTCCCGCCACAAAAGGCGAGTCGCCGAAGAGCCTCCGGCCGCACGCGGAGTACACTGGAACTTCATGCGCATCCGCCTGCTTTCCCTGCTTATAGTCCCCGTGACCCTGCTGGCGCAGAGCGCGCCTTCTGTTTCGGTCGCGGAACGGGCGATGCTCGACCGCATCCGGGCCGACGCCTTGCGCGCGCAGGTGGCCTTCCTCGCCTCGGACCTGCTGGAGGGGCGCGCCACGCCGTCCCGCGGCCTGGACCTGGCAGCCGAATACATCGCCTCCCAGTTTCGAATTGCCGGGCTCGAGCCGGCCGGCAACCAGGGTTATTTCCAGGTGGCGCGCCTGCAACTGACCGAACCGAATTGGGAAGGATTCGCGGGTTCCGTCGAGGCCGGCGGCAAGAGGGTCGAACTGGACCGTTCGCAGTTCCGGCTGTTCACCACCGGTGAACTGAAGCTGGAAGCGGCGCCTGTGGTGCGCCTGACCGCGGAGAATCAGTCCGCCGCGCAGGACTTGGCGGGCAAGGTCGCGTTTATCGACGTCGGCCGGGACCGGTTGCTGAACGCGCTCGCCCAGGCCAGCCGGGGGAAAGCCGCGCTGATCGTTACCGCCGATCCGGTACTGGGGCGGCAATTGCCGGTGACGCGGCTGGTGGATCCGGAGGCGGGACCGCAACGGGGCGGGCCGCTGCCGCCGCTGCCGATCCTGGCATTGCTGGCGGCCGGACCCACTAAAGAAGCGTTGTCGGCCGAAGGCGCAGTGCTGACGATTCGCGCCGCCGCCCCCACCAGCCGGGCGGTGGAAGCGAAGAACGTCGCCGGGCTGCTCCGCGGCTCCGACGCGCAGTTGAAGGATACGTACGTCATGGCCACCGCGCATTACGACCACATCGGAATGCGGGGAGCGGGTGAGGACCGCATCGCCAACGGCGCCAACGATGACGCCAGCGGAACGGCCGGCGTGCTGGAAATCGCGGCGGCGATGGCGGCATCGCCGGTGAAGCCCAAGCGCAGCGTGCTGTTCGTGCTGTTCTTCGGGGAGGAGTCGGGACTGCTCGGCTCCCGCTATTACGGCCGGCATCCGCTGGCGCCGCTGAAGCAGACCATCGGAAACATCAACCTGGAGCAGATCGGGCGCACCGACGCGACTGACGGGCCGCAAGTGCGGACCGCGAGCTTCACCGGCTTCGATTTCTCCACCCTTCCGGCGATCTTCGCCGCCGCGGGTGAGGCCACCGGGGTGAAGGTCTACAAGGATGAGAAGCGTAGCGACGCGTTCTTCTCGCGCTCCGACAACCAGGCGCTGGCCGATATCGGCATCCCGTCCCACACCATGTGCGTTGCATTTGAGTATTCCGACTATCACGGCGTCGGCGACGAGTGGCACAAGCTGGATTATGAGAATTTCGAGGCGGTGACGCGCATGGTCGCCCTGGGCCTCAGCCGCCTGGCGGGCGATGCTCCGCCGCCCAAGTGGAACGAGGCGAACGACAAGGCGAAGAAGTACGTGGAAGCCGCGCGCAAGCTGCGCGAACCGGCGCCCACGCAGCCCTAGTATCCGGCCATGCGCACGCTGCTGATCGCGCTGCTGGCGGCCGGGGGAGTGGGCGTCCTGGCCTGGCCTTTCGTGGCCATTCCCAGCGTGATGTCGGCGGCCGCGCCGGGGTTCCGGCTGTTTTCGTGGAGCGGCCTCTTGCTGGCGTTGCTGTTTGCCTATCCGGTCCTATGGATCGCGGCGGCGTGGATGGGCTGGAGCGCGTGGCGGTCGGGCGCGGCGCTCGCGCCCGCGGCCGCCCTAGCCGCGATTCCCGCGGTCGCGGCGGCGGGCTTCGGCCTGTGGCTGTTCAGCGCTCAACAAGCTGCAAGCGGCAGGCGATCGGCGAGCGAGGAAGCCGAGCGGGCGCGCATCCAACCCGCGAATCCGATCCTGTGGATGATCCTCGGACTCGACACCGCCGACTCCGCCGCGCGCACGCGCGAGCTGGTCAGCGCCGTCGGCGGCGCGAGCAGCGAGACTCTGAGCAAGAGCGTGCCGCCCTACGGCACCCCGCTGCGTGAGGCGCTGCTGCGTCTGCCCCTGGACCGCAACGGCGAGTGGATCAGCCAGCCGCCCGAACTGGAGACCGCGCACCGGCGTCTGCGGGAAGCCGCCCGCCTGATGATCGAGCGCAACGCGAGCCTGGGGGATGGCGTGGACGAGTTGTACCTGGTGTGGCGGCGGGACCGCATCGCGAAACATGCCAATTTCGAAGCAGCGTCCACGGCGGCCGAGAATCCGCTGGTCTGGGAGCTGGTGAACCAGCGTCCAGTGACGGCCTGGCTGAAACCGGAGCTGGTCAACCTTCCGGCGACCCTGTACGGATCGCCGCTGCGGGCGGCGCTGCTGATGGACATCCGCGCCCGCACCGAAGAGCTGCTGCAGGCCGGAGCGCGGTTAACGCCGGTGGAGCTGGCGGAACCGGCCACTGCCAAAGCCTGGGCCGAGTTCCAGAAACGCCGCGATCGATAGGATTAGAACCGCTTCAACCCGCGCAGCATGGCCGCCGAGTTCTGGCCGTTCGGCATCTCCACCGAATGAACCACCTGCCACTTCTGGTCCACGGCGCCGATGTATTGGACGCTTTCGCGATCCAGGCCCATTAACACCACGGCCAGGCCGAGGCTGGGATACTCGAGCAGCCGGTACTGCAGCTCGCCTTGTTCGCTGCGCCAGCGGTCCGAGATGGGGCGGCCCAGCTTGTTGACCACGGAGAAGTAATCGTCGCGGTTGGTGAGCGGCAGGTCGGTCTGGACCACGGCGGAGTAGCGGATGCCGCCGCCCATGGGTCCATAGCGGAACACGCTGATCACCACCACGCAGGCCACCACGCCCACCACTACCGCCGAAAGCAGAAAGCGGCCGACGCTCTTTTCGGCCTGGCTTTCCAGGCGGATCCCGACCACGCTGGTGGGGCGGCCGGGGGGATCGCGAGGAGCTTCCACCGGGCGCGGCGTTTCATTCACCGCCTTAGGCATCTCGATTACCCGCCGGGCGTGCGGGAACACTGTTCCCGCTTTATACTCCAGCTCCTTGAGCAGTCCCACCACAATCACCGGTTCTTCAATGCGGGAAACTTCGCCGATAAAGCGGCGGGGGACCCAGACATCCGCGCCGGTCCCGGTGTTGTGTACCAGCACCTCGCTCCAGTTGGCTTTCTGGTACAGCCATTCGTTGTGTTCGATGTTGACGATGGGCGGGTAGAAGGAGAAGGGCCGGGGTCCGACTTCCTCGAGCGGTAGGGGCAGCGGCGGCACCGGCATCGTCACTATTGTAGCCCTGCCGGGAGAAAAACCTGCTTCCGAAACCACTTCCTTGATGGGAGGGCGCGGAAGGACTATGCGATGGGGGGCCGCGGTGGCGATGATGATGATCCCGTCCGCGGCGGCTTGGGCCGGCATCAGCTTCCGCGATGCGGCGCCCGGCTTTTCCGCCGAGCGGGCGATGTTCGACCCGCACGCGCAGGTGACCGTGAACGAGCAGGAAACGAGGGTCGAGTTGTGGTTTCCGTTCGGGCCCGGCTGGACTTTGGATCCCTTTGATCACATTGGGCTTAACTTCCGGGTCGCGGATCTTCTGTTCGTCTCCGGAGACGCGCCGCAATTCGGGATCGCGCTCGCCGGCCGGGGCCGGATCGAGGCTGGCGTGGTGTACCAGATCGAAAGCCGGCAGGCGATCCTCCACATCTGGGAGGCATCCGGGGGCTACCGCCCGGTGTGGATGCGGCCCGGTCCCGGTTTGACCGAAGTGGGGACCGCAGCCATCGAATTGGCGGCGCCGGGGACGGCGGGTTTGCAGGTCACGGTGGTGTTCTCCACGCCTCGCGAGCTGTTCGAGTTCTACCTGATGGGCTCGCTCAGCTTCCAGTTTGCGACTTTGGGACCGGGCGGGCGGATCCTCCCCGGGGATGTCGAGCCGGAGCCGACGCCGGAGCCGGCGGCGCTGTTCCTGCTGCTTGCCGGGCTTGCCGCCTTGCGCAGCCTCCCTAAACCCGCGCCGCCCAACCGCCGATAACTGATTGAGCGCACATGGCTGTACTGTTTCAACCCGGACAGAAGGTCGGCGATTACGAAATTCTCGACTACTTGGACCGCTCCAAGCGCGGCGTGCTGTACAAGGTTCGAAATCATCTGGCGCAGCGGCTGGAATCGCTGCGGGTGCTGCCGGATTCGGTGGCGGCGGATTCGACTGAACTCGAACGCTTCGTACGCGAGATCAAGGTTCACGCGCGGCTTTCGCATCCCAATATCGTGACGTTCTATCACGCCACGCAGATCGACGGGCATCCTTTGATGACCGCCGAGCTGGTGGACGGGGTCACGCTGGAGCAGCGCCTGGAACTGGGGGCGATGAACCTGGAAGACGCCGCGGGCTTCATGCGGCAACTGCTCGCCGCGCTCGAAGAAGCGCACGCGCAAGGGATCATGCACCGCGAAGTGACGCCGGCGCACATCATCGTCACTCCGGAGGGAACCCTGAAGCTGGGCGGGTTTGGGCTGGCCAAATCGAAAACCGATCCCAACCTGACGCAGCAGGGCGCGGTGGTCGGCTCGGTCGCGTACATGTCGCCCGAGCAGGTGAAGGGACTGGATCTGGACACGCGCACGGATCTGTACTCGGTCGGATGCATTTTGTACGAGATGCTGACGGGCTCGCGGCCGTTCCGGACCAAGAGCGACTTCGACCTGATGCTCGCGCACGTGCAACAAACTCCGGAGCCCCCCGGCAAGTGGAATCCGGCATTGCCGGCGGCCCTGGATGGGGTGGTGCTGCGGGCGCTGGCCAAGGATCCGGGCGACCGCTTCCAGACCGCGCGCGAGTTCCGCGAGGCGCTGGACGCGGCGTTGCAAACCTCCGAATCACCGCGGCCGGACGATGCGGCGGCCGCCGCTGTCACGCCCAGGAACGGGACTCCGGTGTTCATTCCGATGCATATCGACGCGCCGGCGCCCCAAACTGCCGCGGTGTCCCTGAAACTGGCGCTCGCGATCCTGGTGCCGCTGGCGGCCGCGGTCCTGTTTATTCTGTCCCTGGCCATGACGCGCCGCTGATTCACCATGTTTTCCGAGGGGCAACAGATCGGCGAGTATGTGGTGCTCGGCTACCTCGGGCAGGGCGGCATGGGTACGGTGTATCGCGCCCGGCATTCGATTACCGGGCGGGAAGAGGCTTTGAAGGCGATTCGCCGCGACTCCGCGCCGGACCGCTTCCTGCGCGAGATCCAGATCCAGGCCAGGCTGTCGCACCCGAACATCGCGGCGGTACGGCACGCCTTCGAACACGAAGGCGACCTGGTGCTGGTGCTGGAGCTGGTGGAAGGTAAGAGCCTGCGCCAGATTCTCCACGAGAGACGGCTGTCGGCGGGAGAAGCGATCGAGTACGCGGAGCAGATCCTGGCCGCGATCGCGCATGCCCACCAGCATGGAATCATTCATCGCGACCTGTCGCCGGGCAACGTTCTGGTGAACGCGGACGGCGTGCTGAAGCTCACCGACTTCGGGCTGGCGAAATCGGACGAAGACATGCGCCTGACCCGCTCCGGCGTGATGGTCGGCAGCGTTCTGTACGCGTCACCGGAGCAGATCCGGGGGCAGACCACCGACGTTCGCAGCGACCTGTATTCCTGCGGCGCGGTATTTCATGAGCTGTTCACCGGCAGGCCGCCGTACCAGGGCGAATCCTCATTCGACGTGATGACGGCGCACTGTCATCATCCGCCGCCCGATCCCGGCGCGGATGTTCCCGAGCCCTGGCGCGGCGCGATCCGGAAGGCAATGGAGAAAGATCCGGCGCACCGTCCGCAAAGCGCCGCCGCGTTTGTCGCCGCGCCGCACCGCTCGCGGCGTCAATGGCCGGCGACGGCCGCCGCCTGCGTGGCAGTGGCCCTGCTGGCCGTGGCGTGGATTCCCGACTCGGAACAAATGCCCGCGTATGCGCCGCCGCTTCCTGGAGTTCCGGCGAACGGATATGACCGCGTGCCCGCGCATGCTCCGCCACCGGAGCCCGCTGCCGCTTCCGCTCCCTCTGCCTCGGTGGAGCAACCGGCTGCCGAACAGAAGGTTGGTGCTTCAGATACCAAAGCGAAGCCGCCCGGCTTCTGGAAGAAACTGGGCCGGCGCGTGATCCTGCGCAAGGAACGCACCGACTCCCAGCGCTAGAATCGGGGCATGCCGGCTTTCCTCTGCATCACCTGCGGAACCCAGTATCCGGAGAGTGATTCGCCGCCGCCGCGCTGCTTCATCTGTGACGAGGAGCGGCAGTACGTGGGCTTGCAGGGGCAGCAGTGGACCACGATCCAGGAACTGCGCGCCCGGCACACTAACGAGATCTTCGCGCTCGAGCCCGGCTTCACCGGGATTCTCACCAAGCCCGCGTTCGCCATCAACCAGCGGGCCATTTTAGTGGAGTCCGCAGCGGGCAATCTGCTGTGGGATTGCGTCGCGCTTCTCGACGACTCGACGGCGGTCGAGATCGAACGGCGCGGCGGGCTGCGTGCGATTGCCATCTCCCACCCGCACTACTACACGACGATGATTGAATGGGCCCGGCGCTTTCAGGCTCGCGTGTACCTGCACGGCGCGGATCGCCAGTGGGTGGCTCGGCCCGATGAATCGATCGAGTTCTGGGAGGGCGAGACGCTGCCGCTGTGGGACGGCATGACGCTGATCCGCTGCGGCGGGCACTTCGAGGGCGGAACGGTGCTGCATCGCGGCGTCTGCCTGCTGAGCGGCGACATCATCCAAGTGGTCTCGGATCGCCGCTGGGTCAGCTTCATGTACAGCTACCCGAACTACATCCCGTTGAACGCCGCGCAAGTGCGGCGAATCGCGCACGCGGTGGAGCCGTTCGCGTTTGACCGCATCTACGGTGCCTTCCATCCGCTGGTGGTCGCCGCGGATGGGAACGAGGTCGTGCGGCGTTCCGCGGCGCGTTATCTGAAGGCCATCGAATAAAAAAAGCCGGCGGAACGGCGTCCGCCGGCGGATCTCGACCGGTCTTCGTGTTTTGTTCTTGCTTACTTGGCTCCGCCGTTCGACTGGACTTCCACCTTCACCTGTCGCGGCTTGGCGGCTTCCTTCTTGGGAATGACGATGGTTAGCACGCCGTCGCGATAGGAGGCGTTCACCTTTTCGGTATCCACCGTGTTCGGCAGCGTGAAATAGCGGACGAAGCTGCCGTAGCTGCGTTCGATCCGGTGGTAGCCGCCGTTTTCCTTCTTAGACTCGAACTTGCGTTCGCCCTTCAGGCTGAGCTGGTTGTTCTCCAGGCGGATATCGACGTCCTGTAGGTCGATTTCCGGAAGGTCGGCTTTGATGACCAGTTCGTTTTCGCTCTCCATGATGTCGACGGGCGGCGCCCAGGGGCGGGTGCTCGCCGGTTCGTTGAGGAGGCGGTTGACGGTGTCTTCGAACATGCGAAGGCCAGTGAATTCTTCCAGATCACGGAAAGGGTTGTAACGGGTGAGTGTAGCCATGACTCAGATCTCCTTACAAGATGAGTATAAAATCTGCGTGTAGTATTGTCAAGACATTTTGTGGTCGGATAGTGTGATTGTGAACGCCTGTACCAATTCCGCGACCTTCCGCCGATCTACCCGCCCCTCACTCCGTGCCGCGGAGCCGCAGTGAACCTCCCGCACAACCCACCTTAAGTCCTTGATCAACTGCAGGTTGAGACCACCTCCCACAGTCAGTTCAACGGCCGGCGCCAGTTGACGGCGTGCCTGCCGCGCTTCCTCCGGTGCGGCGCTCAGGACTACCCGGTCGATGCCGGAAATCCGCCCGACATCGCGCAATGCCCGTTCCCGGTTCCTGGTTCGCTCGACGGCGCGGTGAAATGTCGCGGTAAGACCCGTGGCGGCCTGGAGAACGTTGCCCGTTCCTTCGACATCAACCTCGCCCTCCCGGATGAACCCCAGGACCAGTCCGGCGGGGCGGCAGCCGGCTACAGCGGCGGCGAGGTCGCGCATCCGCGGCGCGTCGTCCAGCACATCGGCGATGTTCTCGCGCAGCATGACCCGCACCGGGATGGTGACCGCGGCTACCACCTCGCGGATCAGGGCGAGGGGCGGCGTGAGACCGCCGGAAGCGAGATCCCGAACCAGTTCAATGCGTCCCGCGCCGCCGGCCTCGGCTTCGATGGCGTCGGCGACGGACTCCGCAATGATTTCAAGCACACGTTTCTCCTGACCTGAACGCTCCACCCCTGACACGGAATCGCGCGGTTCTCCGTCATTCGGGCGGAGTTGGCATGATGACTATCTTAAGCAGGCCTTCTTTTTTGAGCCTGTGCCTGATCCTGACCACGACGCTGGCCGCGTCAACCAAGCTGGAACGAACCGAACAACACTTAAGGGACGCCATCGAGGAAGCGCGCAACCGCGGTGCGCAACTGGACGCGATGGGCAACCAGTTGATGCTGGCGGCGGTGCTGGCGGACCAGGCCCGTTATGACGAATCGCAGGCCATTCTGGTCGCCATCCTTCCAGACCTGCCGCGCGCGATGTCGATCCAGGCGCTGGACGAGCTGGCGCGAGGACATATGGCGATGGGCCGGCTGGAGGACGCGGATGCCGCGCTCACCCAGGCCGGCGAACGGATGGAGGGGCTTCCCGAAGATGTCGCGGTGCATCTCCGTGCTTCCCTTTGGGGCACGCTCGGCGTGCTGCGCATGCACCAGGCCAGGCTGGACGAAGCCGAGACGATGCTGAAGCGCAGCCTGGCGGCATCACGCGAAATGAAGGGCCGGGAACTGCGCGTGGCGCTGGCGCTGGGCAACCTGGGCCAGTTGTATATGCGGCAGAAACGGCTGGCGCTGGCCGAACAGAGGCTGCGCGAGGGTTTGGAACTGGTGGAGCAAACCCCGGGCGATCATGCGCTGCTGGAGGCGCAGTTCCTGCAGGACCTGGGATCGGTTCGCGTGGAGAACGGGGATCTGGCGCGGGCGGGCGAGATGCTCGAACGCGCGCTGGTGGTGCTGCGGGGCCTACTCGGCGACGAGCATCCCGCGGTGGCCGCGGCCTGGAATAACGCCGGCACGCTGCAGGCGCGGCGCAAGGAATGGGAGAAAGCCGCGGAGCGATTCCGGCGGGCCGCCGAGTCCCTGCGCGCGGCGGCAGGCGAGCAGGCGCCGCAACTGGTTTCCGTGGAGCTCAACCTGGCCGTGGCCGCCTCCAAGCTGGGGGATCCCGCCGCCGACGCAATCTTCGAAAAAGTCCTGGCGGAACTGCGGCGGCGGCAGAATCCGGCGCTGCTGTGGGACGCGCTGACGTTCCAGGCCGATCATCTCAAGTCGAGCGGACGCAAGGAAGAGGCCAAGCAGGCGCAGCGCGAAGCGAAGTCGCTGGAGCCGCTGGTGCATTCGCTCGCCTCCGTCCATACCGTCGATGTCCACGAACTGAAGCGCCCGTGACCGGGCGGTGTCCTAACATGGAAGGCGATGAAGGACACCGTGGTCACCGGCTGGACCGATTTGCAGGAACGGCTCTTTGAGGACTCCTGGAACGGGCAACTGGGCCGCTTCCGCTCCAGCATGGCGTTTCGGGGATTGTCGGATGTGGCGTATCCTCTGCAGACCAGCCTGATGCGGCTGGGGGGCCAGTACGATCAACTGGAGAAGCATCTGCTCCGCAACTTCCGCAAGTACGCGCATCGCGAGGCGGTGCCGGCGGACTCGGTGTGGAACTGGCTGGCGACCGCGCAGCACTACGGGTTGCCGACGCGCTTGTTGGACTGGACTTATTCGCCCTACGTCGCGCTGCACTTCGCGACGGTGAACCTGGAGCGGTCCGGCGTGGACGGTGTGATCTGGTGCGTGGATTACCACAAGGCGCATCAGATGCTTCCGTTGCCGCTGCGCAATCTTCTAGAGGACGAAGGCGCCAATGTAGTCACGGCGGAGATTCTGGGCCGGTTCGCGACATCCCTCGGCGAACTGGATCAGCACGGGCAGCAGCATCCGTTTGTGATTTTCTTCGAGCCGCCGTCGATCGATGATCGCATCGTGAACCAGCATGCGTTGTTCTCGCTGATGCCCTCGGCCGCGACGCTGATGGATGAGTGGCTGCGCGGGCATGAGGAGCTCTACCGGCGAATCGTGATCCCGGCGGGACTGAAGTGGGAGATCCGGGACAAGCTGGATCAGTCGAATATCACCGAGAGGGTGATGTTCCCGGGTCTGGACGGGTTGTCGCGGTGGCTGCGGCGGCATTATTCGCCGAAGTGCCCGTAGCGGCTATCCGTGCGCTGGACGCCGCGAAGCGCGGAGGCGGGCGGTTCCGGGGAGGTCTGAACCACCGCGAAGCTGCCGTCCGTTTCCAGCACCACCGCGCCGACCTGTTCCATGGCGGCGATACCCTGAGCGCGCACGGCGGCCCGAATCTCGGCCTCGGTGACGCGTTCGCGGCGCATCGCTTGCTCAAGAAACTGGCCGTCATGGAAGAGCAGTCGCGGCTCGGACTTCACTAGCCCGCGGACATAACGCGATCGAACGGCCAACCAGGAAATGGCGTACTGCAGGGCGATGAGCACGGCGAATGCGAGCACCCCTTCCCCCAGCGCCACATCCTTGGACAGGAGGGTGGTGGCGAACGCGGAACCGAGAGCGACGGTAACCACCAGGTCGAACGCGTTCATCTTCGCCAGGGTGCGTTTCCCCGAAATCCGCAGCAGCAGAATCAGGGCCGCGTAGGCGGCCGCGCCGACGATCACGATTCGCAGCAGCCCCGTCCAGGATTGAAAGAACACGAATACGACTCCTTCCGGCAGCGAAGGTAGACGGCGGGAGGTAGGCGAACGCTGCTAAACGGGAGGGGGGTATGCTGCGAGGGCGTTTTTGGGAGATCGGGGAATCGGTTGTAAGAGCTTGAAACTAATCGGCTAGTGGAATCGCCCCGGAGGTGGCGGTGCCAGGTGGTGCCTGGCACCGGGTGGGGGCGGAAACTCGCCTGCGAGGCCGGGGTCGGCACGCTGGCCGGGCGCTTCCGGGTTAGCCGTAAGTAGCGGTTGAACAAGCACTTCCGGTTCGGTACCACGAGAATCGGGGGCAAGATCGGTGCCAGGTGGTGCCTGGCACCGATTTGGGGATGTTCGACCAGGATCTCGTGTGAAGTGAATTCCTTAGCGTCTGCCCGTTAGCGTTCGTTCACGTACTGCCAGCCGAAGCGACCCTTAATACACAAATGCCCGCGCGTCACATCGTGATCCACCGGCGAGGTCACCTTCACGATGCGATCGTCCTGCGCATGGACGGTGAGCGTACAGCCGACTCCGCAGTACGGGCAGATCGTATCGGTAACCTGCTGGCGGCTTTCCTCCCACTCGCCCGCGGCGCGCATTTCGAATTCACTTCGGAACATGAGCGCGCCGGTGGGACAGACGCCGATGCAATTACCGCAGAACACGCACGCGGAGTCCGTGAGAGGCGTGTCGTACTCAGTGGAGATTACCGCATCGAACCCGCGGCCGGCGACGGAGATGGCGAAGGTGTTCTGCGCGTCGGCGCCGCACGCCGCGACGCACTTGTAGCAGAGGATGCACTTGCCGTAGTCACGAACATATAGTTCGTTGTCGATCTTCACCGGCTGCGCCACGCTGGCGCCTCCGGCGAAGCGCTCCGGTTGTGCGCCGTAACGCGCCGCAAAACGAGCGAAATCGGGCGCCGTAGAAACATCCACGCTGGAGGCGAGCAACTCCAAAACCAGCTTCCGGCTGTGCCGCACGCGCTCGCTGTCGGTGTGGACCGCCATCCCCGGCTCCACCTTGCGGGAACAGGCCGGGACCAGCGTGCGCGCGCCTTCCACCTCCACCACGCAAACGCGGCACACGTTCACCGGCGTCAGATTCTCGAGATAGCACAGCGTGGGCGTTTCAATGCCCAACTCGCGCGCGGCTTCGAGAATGGTCGAGCCTTCAGGCACGGCAACCGCACTCCCGTCGATCGTCAGCTCCACTTTGCGCGGGGCGCGGCGAGGGGGCGCCTCCGGCAAGGGACCTCGGGGGATCGGTACTCGCAGGTCGGGACCTTCGCTCATCGCATCTCCTTGGCCAGATCCGGCCAGCGGTCGAGCGCGGATTCAATGGCGCTCGAAGCCGTCTGGCCCAGGCCGCAAATCGAGGCGTCGCGCATCACGCGGCCTACTTCGCGCAGCAGGGCGGCGTCGCCGCGTTCCAACGCCTCCACCTGCCGCACTGTACCGACGCGGCAGGGAACACACTGGCCGCAGGATTCCTCGCGGAAGAAGTGGGCGATGCGCGCCAGCACGCCGCGCATGTCCCGCCATTTTGAGAACGGCATCACCACGGCCGATCCAAGAGCCGAGCCGATGGCGCGCAGCCCTTCAAACGTGAGGGGGACATCGAGCTCCGCTGGGGTCACGAAGGTGCCCGCCGCGCCGCCCACCAGAACGCCTTGCAGGTCCGCAAGCGCGCAGCCGGCGTTCTCCAACAGCTCGCGGAGCGTGATGCCGAACTCGAACTCGTAAACGCCGGGACGCGCGACATCGCCGGACACGCAATACAACTTGGTTCCTGTGGATCGTTCCGTGCCGCGGCGCGCATACGCGAGGCCGCCTTCGATGAGAATGCCGGGGATGTTCACCAGGGTTTCGACATTGTTCACCAGCGTGGGCCGGCGGAACAATCCCGACTCAGTGGGGAAGGGAGGCTTGGATCGGGGCTCCCCGCGAAAGCCTTCGATCGACTGAAAAAGAGCGGTTTCCTCGCCACAGATGTACGCTCCGGCGCCGCGGCGGATCTCGATTTCCAGATCCCCGAGGAAGCCGCGGTGGCGCATTCGTTCAACGGCATTGCGAATGCGGTGGGTGGCGAGCGGGTACTCACCCCGGATGTAGAAATAGATCCGGGAACAGCCCGTCGCGAAGGCGGCGATCGCCGCCGACTCGACCACCGCGAACGGATCGCTTTCCATCAGAACGCGGTCTTTAAAGGTGCCCGGCTCGCTTTCGTCGGCGTTCACAACCAGGTAGCGCGGCGCGGGATTCGCGGCAACGGCCGCCCACTTATCGGCTGCGGGGAAGGCGGCGCCGCCGCGCCCGGCGAGCCGGGACTCGCGAACCTCGCGGATCACTTCGCGAGGTCCAATGTGATGTGCGCGGCGCAACGCCAGCAAACCGCCGGACGCACGATAGGCGTCGAGCGATTCCGGATCGACCTGCCCGGCGCGGCGCAGCAGGCGCAGCCCCGGCGAGCCCAACTGCGGGATCGTCGGAGCAGGCTCCGCCGGAGGCAGGCCGTGCAGGGCCGTCTGGACGGTTGTCGCGCTCGCCGGTGCGACGGCGAATTCGCGAGGCTGCTCGCCCGCCATGGTCACCAGCGCGGCGGGCGCGCGGTCGCAGAGGCCGAGGCAGGGGGAGCGATGAACGGACACACCCGATCGCTCCAACTCCGCGATCAACGCTTCCGAGCGGCACGCGATGTCATCGCACACGTGGACCTCGACCGCACCCGTCTCATGAGTGGAAAGGAGACCGTAGAAGGCGGCTACGCCGAACCCATCCGCGGAAGGAACGTTCAGGCGACGGCAGGCGTAGTTCAGCGCGCCCGGGCTGATCCAGCCGATGTGCCGCTGGATCTCCTGAAGCGCGGGGAGCAGCAGGTCGCGCGCCGGCGGGCGCGAGCCGAGCGCACCGTCCACCGCTGCGCGCTCGCCTTCGTTAGCCGTCGCGGAAGTGAAGCGAAGGTCCATGGCTCAGGCGGGGACCCCCAGCTTCTCGATGCGCACCGCAGCGGCTTTGAACTCGCTGGTGCCGGACTTCGGATCGGAAGCATCGACGGTGAGCATGTTGGTCGCTACCTGGTCCGGGGTGTGCAGCGTGAGAAAAACGAGCCCGGCGCTGAGTGCGGGCTCGATGTGCACCGGCGCCTCTACAGCGCCGCGACGGGACAGTACGCGGACCCGCTCGCCTTCCGCGAGGTCGAGGCGGGCGGCGTCGGCGGGCGAGACGTCCAGCGCCTCGCGCATGCGCAGCGGCGAGGCGAACGCGCCGGTCTGCACTCCGGTGTTGTACGAATCGAGCCTGCGGCCGGTGGTGAGCCGCAGCGGGAACTCCGCTGTGATCGTGTCCACGGGAGGTTCCCAGTTGACGGGGCTGAGCGGCGCGCGCGGGCCGCGGATGGGCCGCTCCCACAACCGGCCGTGAAGGTACATCTCGCCCGGATGCTGATCGTCATAGCAGGGCCACTGCAGCCCTTTCTCCGATTCCAGGCGGGCGTAGCTCATGCCCGCGTGCATCGGGCTCAGCGATCGCAGCTCGTTCCACACCGCTTCCGCGCCACGCGGACCCAGCACGACACCCATGCGGTCCGCCAGCGCGATCAGGATGTCCATGTCGTCGCGCACGCCGTCCGGCGGAGCCACGGTGCGGCGTACGCGCTGCACCCTGCGCTCCGAGTTGGTGACCGTGCCTTCCGTCTCGAACGCTCCGGCGGCGGCGGGGAACACCACATCCGCGAGTTGCGCGGTCTCCGTCAGGAACAGATCCTGCACCACCAGGCAATCTAACGACTCGAACAAGCGGATAGTCCGGTGCTGGTCGGCTTCGGAATTCACCGGATTTTCGCCGATCACGTACAGCGCCTTCAGCTCGCCGTGTTCCATGGCGTCGAGCATGCCGCTAAGGTGCCAGCCGCGTTCCGGCGGAATGGCGACGCCCCAGGCGCGCTCGAACTTTGCGCGCAGCTCGCCATTTTCGACGTGCTGGAATCCGGGAAGGCGGTCGGGCAGCGCGCCCATGTCGCCGCCGCCCTGCACATTGTTCTGGCCGCGCAGCGGGTTCAACCCCGATCCGTAACGGCCCACGTGTCCGGTGAGCAGCGCGAGATTAATCAGCGAGAGGACATTATCCACCGCGTTGTGATGCTCGGTGATGCCGAGCGTCCAGCACAGCAGGGCGCGATCCGCGCGCGCGTAGGCGTGGGCGAACTCGCGGATCTGTCCGGCGGGGACGCTGGTGATCTGTTCGGCGTAATCCAGCGTGTAGCGGTCGACTGCGTTGCGGTACGCGTCGAGGCCCAGGGTTGCGTGCTCGAGAAACTCGCGATTCTCCAGCCCGGCGTCGAGAATCTCGCGTCCCACGGCGTTGGCCAGCGCGATATCGGAGCCCACTTGCAAGGCTAGCCAGCCGTCGGCCCACTGCGCGGTGGAGGTGCGCCGCGGATCCACGGTGTACAGGCGCGCGCCGTTGCGAACGCCTTTCAGCACGTGGTGAAACAGGATGGGATGCGTATCTCGCGCGTTCGATCCCCACAGAACGATCAGGTCGGTATCTTCCAGTTCCCCGTAGGAATTGGTGCCGCCGCCCATTCCGAAGACCGTCGCCAGACCGACGACGCTGGGGGCGTGTCAAGTACGGTTGCAACTGTCGATGTTGTTGGAGCCCATCGCCACCCGGGTGAACTTCTGCGCCAGGTAGTTCATCTCATTAGTGGTTTTGGAGCACGAAAACAATCCGAACTCGCGGCCTTTATGCGGCGCGAGCCCGCGCGCGGCGCGGTCCAGCGCCTCGTCCCAGGTCGCCGGCCGGAGAGCGCCGTTTTCGCGGATCAGAGGTTGGGTGAGGCGGCGCAGTTTCATAGGCTGTTCCTAGGCGCGAGTATACACCCGCGACAGGCTTCGAGCCCGCCGCTCCGCCTCCTGTACACTGGTACGGAATGTCAAACCAATACGCGCAACCGCCGGCAATGGCGATTGATTCCAACAAGAAATACACGGCGACCATCGAGACTTCGCGAGGCGTGATTGTTTGCGATCTCTTCGCCAAGGAAGCTCCTCGGACGGTGAACAATTTCGTGTTCCTGGCCCGCGAAGGGTTCTACGACGGCACGGTTTTCCATCGCGTGATCGCGAACTTCATGATTCAGGGCGGCGACCCGACGGGTACCGGCCGCGGCGGTCCCGGTTACCGCTTTGAAGACGAGTTCCAGGGCAACCCGCACAAGCACGCCGTGGGATCGCTGTCCATGGCCAATGCCGGTCCGAATACGAACGGCAGCCAGTTCTTCATCACGCACGTCGTGACGGACTGGCTGGACGGCAAGCACACGGTGTTCGGGAAGGTGCGCAGCGGTCAGGACGTCGTTAATGGCGTGCAGCAGGGCGACACGCTGAACAAGGTGACGATTACCGAGGAATAGAGGTCCGCGAGGCGCGGGGCAGGTGCTCCTGCCCCATATCGAACAAGATGCGCGCGATCCCTTGAGTGAACGGCGCTACCGGGGCGTTGTCGCGATTCAGCATAACGGCCACCGCCAGATCGTCGTCGGGATAGTAGATCAGGTGGGTGCTGGCGCCCTGCTGGCCGCCTGTGTGGCCGACCTGCAGGCGAGGCTCATCAACCACTGTCCAGCCCATGCCATAGCCCTGCCGGACGCCGTCTGCGGTCCGGAACCGCGTCCACATCGCGCGCAGCGACTCGGGTTTCAGCAGCTTGCCCGCGCCGGTGGCCATGGCGAATCGCGCCAGGTCGGAAGCCGTGCCGATGAGTCCTCCACCCGGAATCTTGTTGCTGGTGTCGGCGAGCCCGGCGTTCGCCAGAATCGACCCGTGCAGCGTATAGCCGCGAGCCCGGTTCGGGATAATCGCGAAGTGGTCGTCCGGTCCGGTGGATTCCATGCCGGCGGGATTGAAGATGTGCTCGCGCAGGTGTCCCAGGAAGTCGCCGGTGATGGATTCCACGATGGCGCCCAACAGATTGTAGCCGTAGGTGGTGTAGAGGAACTTTGACCCGGGCTCAAACAGCAGCGGATCGTTGGAGAAGATGCGCAGCGGATCGACGCGGTTGTAGTAGTGCTCGACGGATTCCATTTCGCGTCCCTGATAATGGCGAATCCCGCCGCTGTGCGAGAGCAGGTGGCGGATGCGCAGCGGCCACTGCTTGCGGGGAAACTGCGGCAGATACTCCTGAACTTCGACATCCAGGTCGAGTTTGCCTTTGTCGGCCAATTGCAACACCGCTACCGCGGTGATCGGCTTGGAGATCGACCCCAGGCGGATTCGCGTCTGCGGCGTGAGCGCCAGGTTGTTCTCGACATCGGCCAGGCCGAAGCCTCCGGCGTAAACCACCTCGCCTTTCAAGCCGACAGCCACCGAGACGCCGGGCACTTTCGCCTTTCCCATCTCGTCCTGAATGAGGCGTTCGATGCGCTCGCGTTTTTCCGGAGCGAGGGCGATTCGCTCCACCACGGTGTGCGATCGCTCAACCGGAGCTTGAGCCCAGAGCGTGGCACAGGCAAGCCATGCCAGGAGAATGCGGCGGTGCATTACCCGCAATTTTAGGAGATCTCGCGGGTCGCCGCATCGCGGGACCAGGGTAGGGAGCAAAATGCAGAAGCCCGCGCCGAACCGCTATACTGCGGGCCAATGCATCGCTGGGCCATCGTATGGCTGCTCTGCCTGGGAGTCCTGATCGCGTACATCGATCGCACCAACCTTTCGGTGGCGCTGGCGACGCGTGAGTTCCGGGAAGCGCTTCAGCTCTCTGACGCCGAGCGGGGGGCGTTGAACTCGGCGTTTTTCTGGTCCTACGCGCTGCTGCAGGTGCCGGCGGGGATGGTGGTGGACCGCTTCGGCGTGAAGTGGCCGTTCGCGATCGCATTCTTCTTCTGGAGCGTCATTTCCGGCGCCACGGCCCTGGCAACGGGTTTCGCCGGATTGCTGGGGCTGCGTGTGCTGCTGGGCGTGGGAGAGGCGCTGGTATTGCCCGCGAGCCTCCGCTGGATCCGTTTCCACATCGAGGAGAACCGGCGTGGGACCGCGGTCGGGATCTTCATGGCCGGAACCAAGTTCGGACCCGCGTTGGGCGCGCCGCTGGCCGCCTGGCTGACCGCCCAGTACGGCTGGCAGAACATGTTCCTGATTCTTGCCGTGGGCGGGCTGGTGTGGCTGATTCCCTGGATCGCGTTTGTGAAAGACGACGACCGGCAACTGGAAGCCGCGGCGGCGAGCGCCGCGCCCGCCCTGCCGTTCTCCCGGCTGCTGGCAACACCGGTGATCTGGGGCGTGCTGCTCGGATCGTTCTCGTACAACTACTTCGTGTACTACAACATGACCTGGCTGCCCGCGTACTTCGTCGAGCATCGCGGGCTGTCCTTGAACTCGATGGGCGTGTACACCATGTTCAGTTTCGGAGGCATGGCGCTGGTGGCGATCGCGGCGGGCTGGCTCGCCGATACGCTGATTTCGCGCGGCGGCGATCCCATCCGAATCCGCAAGCTGTTCACCTGCGCGGGTCTCATCTGCGCGTCCACCGAGGTGATCGGGGCCATGTCTTCGTCGGGGAGCGTGGCAGTGTTCTTCGCCGTGTTCTCGATGTGCGGGTTGGGCCTGGCGACGGCGAATTACTGGGCACTCACGCAGACGTTGTTCCCGGGTGCGGCGGTGGGCCGGATCGCGGGCTTGCAGAATTTCGCAGTGAACTCTTCGGGTGTGATCGCCCCGCTGGCGACGGGATGGTTGAAGCAGGCGACGGGGAGCTACGAAGCGCCGATGCAAGCGATCTGGGTGATCCTGCTGATCGGGCTGGGGTCGTATCTATTTCTGGTGCGCAGGACGGGCGCACTCAGCGTGGCGAAGTCGAGTTGAGCTTTTCTGATGGATGCCTGGACATAAGGGGGTCGCGAGGGTGCCGTTCGAGCAAATTTCCATTGACCCGAGAATCTGCCATGGACAGGCGTGCGTGAAAGGTACGCGGATTCCGGTTCATCAGATCATCCGCATGCTCGCGAACGGCGACACGCCCGAAGATTTGCTGGCCGAGTACCCGTCCTTGAGCCGCGAAGACATCATGGCCTGCCTCGATTACGCGGCGGAACTGGCGGAAGAGCAGGTCACTCCCATCGAAGCCGCCGGCCGCTGACCGCGCACGGGAACTTGGTGGCTGAGGTGGGGGTCGAACCCACACGAAGAGTGAACTTCGACGGATTTTGAGTCCGTTGCGTCTGCCAGTTCCGCCACTCAGCCGGGTGAAACTTCCTCAAGTTTAGCACCGTGATCGGAACCCGTCACCCCGACCCGCTGCCGGGTGTGCCCGCGGCCTCGTTACGAACATTTACATAATTTCAGATCGGAAATGCTCCCTCGGAAGCCCGGCCTGAGCCTCCTGCCTCGCATTTCCCGCGTCATTGTAGGACAGGCGGCTGTGCTTAGATGCGCTTGTCCGGAGCCCGAAGCGTACAGATGCCCGTCCACACCGTCCAGCAAGGCGAATGTTTGTCGCGGATTGCCCTGAACTACGGATTCCGCGACTGGAAGGCGATCTACAACCACGCCAAGAACGCGGACTTCAAGAAGAAGCGCCCCGATCCGAACCTGATCTATCCAGGCGACCAGATCTACATCCCGGACAAGACCGCGAAGAAGATCGCCGTCGAAACCACCAAGGTCCACAAGTTCCGGGTGGCGCTGCCGCAGCGCAAGATCAAGATCGCGGTGGAGGATTGGAAGCACCAGCGGCTGGTCAACATGGATTACGAGCTGGAAGTGGAAGGCCGCCCGTACAAGGGGAAGACCGACGGCAACGGCATCCTGGAGAAGTCGGTTCCGATCGGCGTAGAATACGGGACGCTCAAGATCAACGGGGCTACGCTGAAACTGGCCATCGCGCACCTGAACCCGATTGACGACACCGACGATCTCGGCGTCACCGGGATCCAGATGCGCCTGAAGAACCTGGGATACGACACCGGTCCCATCGACGGCATTCAAGGGCCCATCACCACGGCCGCCATCAAGGCGTTTCAGGCGGACAATCCGCCGCTGGCGGTGGATGGCATTTGCGGTCCCAAGACGACAGCGAAACTCATCGAGAGGCACGGCTGCTGACATGGCCATCGGCGAAGCACCGCAACTGAAAGTCGGCAAGTACTGGGTGGAGGAGGCGGGGGCCAGGATCAAGTTCTGGCCGATCCAGCCGGGGACGACGGCGCACACCTTCGTGGCGCTGCCTGAGTATTTCGCCATCGCGCCGTTCAATCTCAACGTGCTCGCGGTTCCCCCGGCGGTGGGCGTGTTTGACATCGTGATGGAGTTCTCCACGGACCTGCTGCGCGATCTCGATGAGTTGAAGACCGAGCGGGTGACCGAGGAGGAGCTCGACACGCTGATGGTGTCGAAGATGAACGGTCCTCCCAAGGACTACGAGGTGCCCATCGTTCGCGACCCGTCGGAAAACACCGCGCGCATCTCCTTCGCGGTGCCGGTGGAAGGAGACGAGTTCGAGGGCAAGCTGTTTGTGCAGGCCAACCGCCCCGGCAAGCTGCCCAACCGCGTGCTGGAGCTGCCTATCAAGGTGAAGAAGCTGGAACGCGAGGCGGACCTGTTTATCTTCGTGATTGTCGGCGGCAATCCCAATAAGAAATACACGTGGTTCCAGATGAAGGCGGTGGAGCGTCCCGCTTCCATGTCCGCGGTTCCGCCGCCGTTGGAAGGCGTGGAAGTCAAAGGCAAGATTCTGCGCGACAACTTCCAGAGCGGCTTCAAGGACATGAATCGCCGCACCGAGCGGCTGAAGTCGATCGCGGGCGGAAAGATCGCCTGGGATGGGGAACGCAAGACGCTGGCCATGCCCATCGAGTGGCCCCTGTTGTTCAACGCGACTAAGTCCGGTTTCGTGCCGCGCGGGCACATGATCCGGTTCAAGACCGACCAGGTTCGCAACAACCTGGAGCCGTGGCAGGTCACCGATATCCGGATGATGCCGGAATCGGCGGTGGATCTGTCGAGCAAGGAGATCTGCCTGGACCCCGGTCACGGTTGCGTGTACGCGTTCGCGGGAGCGCGCCGCTCGTATGAGTGGTTTACGGCGCATAAGATCGCGGATCGCATGATTACGCTGTTCACCGAGTGTTACCGGATGCCCGCGGAAAACGTGCACCTGACGCGCACTGCGGGATTCGGCATGATCGAGCCGGGCAGCGTGCACGCGGGGAACGCGCCGGAGGCGGGCGCAAACATCTTCACTTTCGAATTGAATCCCCGGCGCGTCCGGGTCAGTTCCGGCGCGGTCACCAGCACCACGCGGCTGCGGCGGCTGTCCGACTTGCTGCTGACGCGGCATGATGCGGAAACCGATGCCGCGCAGCCGGTTTTGGCGGCGGACCGGCAGAGGCTGCTGGACGTAAACGCGACGATTCTGGCCACAATCGAGGCGCGGATCAACACCCCGCTGGTGCACCTGCACCGGCGCGTGCGTCCGGGGTCCATCCGCTGGGATGCCGGACTCAACAACTACGTCTATACCATCGAGCGAACCAACGCTCCCGTCGGCCAGGTGGTGCAGCAGGCAGTAGCGCTGCCCATTCAGACCACGGATTGGT
>CAYOQB010000049.1:0-31552 GCA_964406035.1 uncultured Solibacteraceae bacterium
GAGTCTCTCGGTCGCCTGACCTGTTTGCCACTCGCTTACGCTCGTGGCTCCCATCCCATTTCGGGGGCGGCGGAATAAACGTTTGCTGTCCACTGCCGCTGCGCCTTTTTCCGAGAATTTAAAACCATACTGGGAGCCGCGAGCGTGAGCGAGCGGCAGACGAATTCGCGTAAGTTACTCACGTACTTTGCTCGTATAGGTTATTAGAACGGCACTTGAGTGTTTTGGTCGCCTGACCTGTTTGCCACTCGCTCACGCTCGTGGCTCCCATCCCATTTCGGGGGCGGCGGAAGAAACGTTTGCTGTCCACCGCCGTCGCGCCTTTTTTCGACAACTTACATCCATACTGGGAGCAGCGAGCGGCAGACGAATCGCGTAATTTACTTACGTAATTTGCCCGCATAGCTTATTAGAACGGCACTTGAGTCTCTCGGTCGCCTGACCTGTTTGCCACTCGCTTACGCTCGTGGCTCCCATCTTCCATCCGATTTCGGGGGCGGCGGAATAAACGTTTGCGGTCCACTTCCGCTGCGCCTTTTCCCCCACAAACTAATCCATATGGAGCCACGAGCGTGAGGGACTGTGAAAACACCCCGTTCCGGGCGTCCGGGGTTTTTCACAGTCCCGCGAGCGAGCGGCAGACGGATTGCGTATCAGCTAATTTCTCGCACGGCGTGTTTGCCACTCGCTCACAGGGGGCGGCTATAATACCTGCGTAAAGGGAACACCGCAACATGACATCCAAGGGCAACAAGCCGGCCGCGCCGCACTCCACCAAGGGCGTGAATCCGGAGAAGGTGCAAGCGCGCCAGACCATGATTCGCATTCTCATGATCGGCGCGGCGATGCTCGCACTGGGCGGCGGGATAGCGGGCTTTGGCTGGTATCTGTCACAAAACAAGCAAGAAGCCAAGCAGTCGTTCGAGGATGCCAAGAAGCTGATGCGGCCGGGGTCCTATCCGGCGGCGATCGCCGCGCTGGACCGGACCATCGCCGAGGACGCCGCGAACAAGGACGCGCTGCTGCTGCGCGGCGAGGCCAGGCTCGAAGTCAATGACTTCGAAGGGGCGGTGAAAGACTTTACGGCGGCAATCGCTCTCGACGACCAGGTGGCGAACGCTTTCACCCGCCGGGGAGCGGCCTATCGAAAGCTCAATCGCGACCGCGAGGCTCTCTCCGACTTCGAGAAAGCCATTCAGCTGCAGCCGTCAATCGAACTGTACGCAGAACGGGCGCTGCTCTATGAATCCACGGGCGATAACCAGAAGGCGCTCGCCGATTGGAACGCCGTGGTGGACATGAATCCGCAGTGGCCGGCGCCTTATCGGGGACGGGCCCGGGCCAAGAAAGCGCTGGGGGACGAAGCTGGTTCGGAGGAGGATGCGGCGGTAGCCAGGAGGCTGGAGCGCGGCGGCCGCCACTTCGACACCGCGAAAGCGCCCGTGGAGCCCGCTCGGGGCAAGTAACTACTGAAGCAGTTTCGCGGCGTTCGCGATCTGGTCCGAGAACGGCTGATCCTCGCGCCACGGCGGGCAAACTTCGCGCAGCCGCGAGCGCTGCGCTTCAATTGCCGGGCTGGAGCGCAGCGGGGCCAGCAAATCCAGGGCGCGAGCCGCCGTCAGCAGTTCGATCGCGAGCACCGAGCGGGTCAGATCCACGGCCTGCTCCAACTTCAGGGCGGAGGTCATGCCCATGCTGACGAAGTCTTCCTTGTTTCCCGAAGTAGTGATGGACCCGGGGGAGGCGGGCGTGGCCAGCACACGGAGCTCCGCCACCAGCGCGGCGGCGGTCACCTGAATCATCATGAACCCGGACTCGAGTCCGGGGTGATTGGCGAGAAAGGGAGGAAGCTCCTCGTTGAGCGCCGGATTCACCAGACGGTCGATGCGGCGCTCGGAGATTCCCGCCAGGGCGGTGAGGGCCGTACAGAGCGAATCGAGCTGGAAGGCCAGGGGCTGGCCATGGAAGTTGCCGCCGGAGAAAATCTCGCCGTCGATCACCAGGGGGTTGTCGGTTACCGAATTCAGTTCGACGGTGAACACGCGCCGCGCCTCGGAGGCGACGTCGCGGACGGCGCCGTGGACCTGCGGAGCGCAGCGCAGCGAATAAGCATCCTGAACTCTGCGGCAGGTGATGTGCGACTCCCGGATTTCGGAACCCTCCAGCCAGCGCGCCAGGTTAGCCGCCGACCGGAGCTGGCCAGGGTGCGGGCGGAGGGAATGAATGCGGGGATCGAAGGCGCGCGGGGTTCCGCGGAGACCGTCCAGTGACATGGCGCAGATCATGTCCGCGGAATCGATGAGGCGGTCACAATCGGCAAGGGCCAGCGCGCCATAGGCGAGCATCGCCTGGGTTCCGTTCAGCAGGGAAATGCCTTCCTTGCTGGCGAGGGTAAGGGGCTCGACAGCGGCTCGCCGGAGAGCTTCTTTCCCCGGCAACCTCTCTCCGCCGTGGAAGGCCTCGCCCTCTCCGATGAGGACCAGGGCCATGTGCGCCAGAGGGGCGAGATCGCCCGATGCGCCCACCGAGCCCCTGGCCGGGACCACCGGTGTGATCGCAGCGTTCAGAAGGTCGCAAAGGCGCTCCGCAACCACCGGACGGATTCCGGAGTACCCCTGGCACAACACATTGGCGCGGATCAGCATCATGGCGCGGACCGCCGCCTCCGGCATCGCGGCGCCGACTCCGGCGGCGTGGGAGCGGACGACGTTGCGCTGCAGTGTTTCCAGGTCTCCGGAGGAGACGCGAACATCGGCCAGCAGCCCCACGCCGGTGTTGACGGCGTAAACCGGCTCGTCTCCCGAGGCGAGCCGCTCGACGACGGCGCGCGAAGCAAGCATGCGCTGGCGGGCATCGGCGGAGATGCGGACAGGCTGGCCCTTCCGCGCAACCTCGATTACCTGTTCCACGGTGAGATGGCCGCCGGTCAGCTCGATCATGGGTTCAGGGTAGCGCGAAGCGGTTGCGCGAGCCTTAGCGGACGAATTCGACTTCGATGCGGTGGGGAATGATGCCGGCTTCGTAGCCCTTGTCGAGCAGCAGTTGCGCCGCCTTGGGGATTACTTCGCCGCAATCGACGGTGTAGTGATTGACGTACATGCCGACGAACTTCTCGGCGAGCGCGGGCTCCATGTCGCGGGCGAACTGCAGGGCGTAATTCAAGCTCTCTTCGCGGTGATCGAGAGCGTATTGGATGCTCTCCTTCATCAGGCGGCAGCATTCGGTCTTGATGTCCCGCGGCAGAGAGCGGAGCAAGGCGTTAGCGCCCAGGGGCAGAGGAAGGTCGTATTCGCGCTTCCACCACTTGCCCAGGTCGAGCACGGTATGGAAGCCGGCCTTGTTGTGGGTCAACTGCGCTTCATGAATCACCAGCCCCGCATCCGCGCCGCCCGCTTTCAAGGCATCCAGAATGTGATCGAACTGCATTTCCACCGGCTCGAAGTCGGGTTGGAACAGCTTCAAGGCCAGATACGCGGTGGTGAGCTTGCCGGGGATGGCGATCTTCTTGCCCTTGAGCTCATCCGGGCCCATGGTGCGGGTGGAGACGATCATGGGGCCATAGCCATCGCCGATGCTCGAACCGGAGGCCATCAACTGGTATTTGCCGGCGACGTAAGGGTAGGCGTGATAGGAGATGGCGGTGAGTTCGTACGCGCCTTCGTGCGCCTTGCGGTTCAGCGTCTGAATGTCTTCGAGCACGTGCCGGAACTGCACCAGGTTCGATCGGATCTTGCGGGTGGCGAGTCCATAGAACATGTACGCGTCATCCGAGTCGGGACTATGGGCGCAGACAATTTCGGCTGGGGCGGAACTCATAGAGGGAAGTTCCACTATAGCAGGAGTAAGGTAAAGATTCGGGCGTCCCCGCCGGTTCCCCGCGGGGCACGGGGAAATCAGTTTCCGATGTGCTTGCGCGCCTCCTCGGACTCGTACTCGACCTGCTTGCCGCTTCGAGTTTCCAGCGTGAACACGGTGGCGCGGGTAACGTCCTTGCCCAACTCGAGCACCGCGCCTTGCGGTTTGCCGTCTTCGCCCAGGTAGCCGATCGACAGGTAATGCTTGCGCTTCTTCGAGAGCAGCATGGGGAGTGCGGCGAGACCCAGCGTGGTGACGCCCCAGCCGATGGTGGCGCCGATCCGGCGTCCCGCCTTCTGGCCGTATTCGAGCGAGGTGATCTTGTCATAAGGGATCTCCACGCGTTCCTTTTTGTTGTCGGACACGAAGCGGGCCACCTTGGAATCGGTGGTGTCGAACTTCCCTTCTGTTTCCTGCTTCACACTCCAGGTGCCGCCCACGTACTTGGCATCCTTGCTTCCCAGTCCCGCGAGAAGCGGCTGAGCAAACGCGCAGAGCAGAAACGCTGACGTCAATTGTCGAACCGTCATGGGGCCTCCTTGGCCAGGCGCGCGGCATGGCAGACCGCGAGCCTGATATAAACTAACCCAAACGTTTCCGCTTTTCCAGAAATGATTTGACTTAGAAATGGCCAAACCGAAGACAGGCGCGCGCCCGCCCGGCGGGCCAGCCGGCCTGAAGCAGCGCATTCTGAAGCGGTATTTTGTCCGCTTCCACATGAGCCTGATTCTGGCGGCGACGGTCGGCTCCGGGGTAACCGCGAGCAAGGTCCTCCTGCTGGCGGGCGTACATTCCCTGCTGGTCCGGTATCCCCTGGCGGTGCTGCTGTCTTTCGGCGTCTTTCTGGGATTGATTCGGATCTGGATCTGGTATGTGCACGCGCGACCTTCCTGGAAACCCGGCCAAGTCGCGGATGGACTGGCCGATGTGGCGCTCGACTGGACGCCCGGACCCGGATCGGGATCCGGGGGGTTTCATCCGGGGGGCGGCAGCTCGGGCGGCGGCGGCGCCAGCGACCTGTGGGACTCGGGAGGCGGCTCCGGCGGTTCCGGAAGCTGGGTTCCCGACGTGGACCTGGATGTCGACTTCGACGGCGAAGGCGTGCTGGTGCTGGTGGTCTTGGCGGTGCTGCTGGTGGCGATTTTCGGGGCAGGCGTGTACCTGGTGTGGCTCGCGCCGGAGATCCTAGCGGAGGCCGCGGTGTCCGTGATTCTGGCCGGGTCGATTGCGCGGACGTCGCGCAAGCTGGATCGCGAGGGGTGGGTGGAGGGCGTGCTGCGCCGCACCTGGATTCCCCTGCTGCTGGTGCTGCTGCTGAGCGGCGCGTTCGGCTGGGTGTGCCGGGAGGCCTGTCCGGAGGCCCGGACTCTGGTGGAGGTGCTGAACTGCATTTCCGGGTAATCTGGAGTTAGATGTTCCGACGGACCTTTCTCGCCGCCGTGCTTGCGCTTCCGCGACTGACCGCGGCCGAAGTGCAGACGCTGCGCGGGCGCAAGCGCGCGGGGCCGAAGCTGGAGCTGCCGGGCGGCGTGGCGATTGCTCTTGCCGGCGATGACGAGACGATGCTGGTGTTGGGAGATTCCCGGCTGGACGGGCTGGATTTCGAGGTCGCCGGGCGACGCAGCGCGCCGGGTGTGTTCCAGGTGGAACCGATTCACATCCCGGCGTTGTTCCTGTATCGCGACGGCAAGCGCCTGCGGGTCAGCTATTGGTGCGACGTTTGCTACATCCGGACCTGGACGCCGGGCCTGTGCTGGTGCTGCAGGAAAGAAACGCTGTTAGACCCGCGCGAAGACACATAGATCCCAGGCGGCTGGGAGCGAGTGGTACGCTTAGGCCGTGAATCTGCTTGATATCGATCCGGGCGCGGATATGCCGGAGATCGTCCGGTTGATCGTCGAGATCCCCAAGGGCACCGCCAACAAGTACGAGTACGACAAGGAACTGCACGTCTTCAAGCTGGATCGCGTGTTGTATTCGCCGATGCACTACCCCGGCGATTACGGCTTCATCCCCGGCACGCTCGCCGGCGACAACGATCCCATGGATGTGCTGGCGCTGACCAACGCGCCAACCTTCACGGGCTGTTTGTACGAAGTGCGGCCGGTGGGTGTTCTGAATCTGAAGGATCGCAACGAGACGGATCAGAAGATCCTCGCGGTTCCGAAAGGCGATCCGCGGTATGCCGAAATCCATACGATCGACCAGGTGTTCCCGCATGTGCGCCGGGAGATCGAGCACTTCTTTCTGATCTACAAGGAACTGCAGGGAGTCACGACGGAGTCGAGCGGCTGGGAAGGTCCTGCGGATGCGCGGCGGGTGATCCTGGAAAGCCGGAAGGCATATCTGGAAAAGCAAGCCGCGGCGCCGGGAGAGCTCAGCTAGCGTTGTAGATCTCGAGCGCGGTGGCTTTGGCGATCGCCTCGAAGTCGCGATCGCAGTGCCACAGGGGGAGCTTGTTGGCGATGGCGATCGCGGCGATCAGGCAATCGGCGGAAGAGCGGATGGTGTAACCCTTGGCGCGGCAGAAGCGGAATAACTCGGCCGCTTCCAGGAACGTGTTGAGCGGCAGCGGATCGGCAACCCGCGGCATGTTCAGGACCGAATCCTGGAAAACCGCGTTGTAGGGTCCCGGCCGAAGTCCCTGGAAGACTTCCTGCACGACGGGGCCGCAGGTGACCAGCGTAAGCCAGTCCTCGCCGGTCACGACGACGCGGCCACGCAGAATCTCGATCCACACGGACGTGTCGACCAGGATCATGCCCGCGGGTTAGCGTCCGCCCCGGACCGTTTTCGTGGCGTGCGGCCGGTCCTCGCGCATCTCACTCAGGTCGCCGTCCCAGTGGATCTTGCCGATCAGGTCCGGAATGCGGCGGATTTTGTGGAAGCGGATGGTCTCTTCCAGGGCCTGGTTGATAGCGGCCGAATAGGTTTTCGCACCCAGGACCCGGACTGCTTCCTCCAGCAACGCGTCGTTTAACACAACGTTGGTGCGTTTCATGTGTATATTGTGGCAGGGGTGGTGAAGGATGTCAAGAGGTGTGGACCAGGTCCAGGAAGGCTTTGGCGGCGTGGCTGAGACCCCGGCGGGCGGGGTAGACCAGATGGATGGGCCGCTCCATTTGCACCTCGGGAACGTGCACTTCGCACAGGCGGCCCTGCTGGACCTCCTGTTCCACGCACATTTTGGGCAGGAAGGCGACGCCTTCGTTGCGTTGGACCATTTTCCGGATCGACTCGACGGTGGGCATTTCCACCTCCATCTGCAGCGGGACGCGATTTTGGCTGAAGGCCCGGATGACCGCCCCGCGGTAGGGCGAGACGACGTTGTGCGCGATGAACGTCTCCATGCCGAGTTCGCTGATGGAGACCTCCTTCCGATGGGCGAAGCGATGTTGCGGGGACACGACAAAGGCGATGTGATCGGTGTAGATGCGTATCGCGGTGAGGCGGTCGTCTTCGGGATCGAAGGTGAGCAGACCGAGCTCCAGTTCGCCGTCGATCAGTTGGGCGGGAATCTTGCTGGCCATGCTGCGGCGAATCTGGATTTTCACCTTGGGGTAGCGGCGGCGGTAGGTCTGGATGTGACTGAGGAGGTAGAGGGTGGTGGACTCGTTGGCGCCGACGGTGAGGCGTCCGGCGGCGTTGTCGCGCAGTTCGGCCAGGGAGTTCGCCAGATCGTCCTGCAGGTTGGCGAAACGGCGGGCGAACTCGATGACCACGCGGCCGGCGTCGGTAAGGAGCAGTTCCTTGCCGGAACGGTCGATCAGCTTTTCGCCCAGGTCCCCTTCCAGACGCTGAACTGCAAGCGATACAGCAGGTTGCGTGCGGCCCAGCTTCTCGGCGGCGCGGGAGAAGCTCTTTTCGGTGGAGACGGTCAGGAAGACGTGCAGGGGGTAGAGTTCCATAGCAGATAAGAAGTATTTATCTTACTACTGAATTACAGCGCGTGGGATGCGGTCGGTTAATGAGGTTGTAGAAGATTATAAATTTGTCAAATCCGAGAAGCGGGCGAATAATGGGCCAGCGGGGTGGAGAGCCCGCGTCCCACCATGGCTGATCGTGTATACATCTTCGATACGACGTTGAGAGACGGCGAGCAATCGCCCGGCTGCAGCATGACGGTGCCGGAGAAGCTGCAACTGGCGCGCAAGCTGGTGGATCTGGGCGTGGATATTCTGGAGGCCGGATTCCCGATCGCTTCGGAGGGTGATTTCGAGGCGGTGGAGGCGATCGCCCGGGAGTTTTCGTGGGCTCAGGTCTGCGGGCTGGCGCGGGCGACGAAGGCCGACATCGACCGTTGCGCGGAAGCGCTGCGCCCGGCCCGGCGGCCAAGGATTCATACCTTCATCGCGACTAGTGACATCCACCTGAAGTACAAGTTCAAGAAGACGCGAGAGCAGATTCTGGAAGAAGCGATCGACGCGGTGACGCTGGCGCGGCAGTACTGCGATGACGTCGAGTTCTCGGCGGAGGACGCGACGCGGACGGACTGGGATTACCTGGAGGCGGTGGTCCGGGCGGTGGTGGCCGCGGGAGCGCGGACGGTGAATCTGCCGGACACGACGGGGTACTCGGTTCCGTTCGAGTACGCGCAGATGATCGGGAGGATGGTGAACGCGGTGGGCGACTGCGCCACGATCAGCGTTCATTGCCACGACGATCTCGGGCTGGCGGTGGCAAACTCGCTGGCGGCAGTCGAGGCGGGTGCGCGGCAGGTGGAGTGCACCGTCAACGGAATCGGGGAGCGGGCGGGCAACGCCGCGCTGGAAGAACTGGTGATGGCGTTCCATGTCCGCAAGGACAAGCTGCCGTATGAGACCAAGATCGTTACCGAGCAGTTGTACCCGGCGTCGCGAATGCTGGCATCGATGATCCGGTTCGGGCCGCAGCCCAATAAGGCGATTGTCGGCGAGAACGCGTTCGCGCACGAAGCGGGCATTCATCAGGACGGCTACCTGAAGGAACGAACGACGTACGAGATCATGCATCCGCAGACGGTCGGCGTGCCGGAGACCAGGCTGGTTCTGGGCAAGCACTCCGGCAAGCACGCGCTGGCGAAGCGCGCGGAGGATCTCGGATTCACGTTGACGCGCGAACAACTGCTGCAGGCTTACGAGCGATTCACCGCGCTGGCCGACCGGTCGAAGGGCGTGCGTAACGAGGACATCGTGGGCATACTGCGCGAGGTAACGACGCAGGCGCATGCCGCGCGGGCATAAAATCGTAGTCTTCTCATGGATCTGAAAATTCTGCTGCTTCCCGGCGACGGGATCGGAGTCGAGGTCACGCGCGAGGCGCTTCGTGTGCTGACGCGCGTGGCGCACCGGTACGGACACAAGCTGGAGGTGGCACAAGGGCTGATTGGGGGCGCGGCCATTCACGCCACCGGGTCTCCGCTGCCGGAGGAGACGGTGGAGCTGGCGCGCGAGGCGGACGCGACGCTGCTGGGCGCGGTGGGGTCGCCGGAGTTCGACGATGCTCCGCCGGACCGGCGGCCGGAACGCGGGCTGCTGGGCTTGCGTAAGGTACTGGAAGTTTACGCGAACCTGCGTCCGGCGCGAGCCTGGGACGCTCTGCTGGATGCGTCGCCGTTGAAGAACGAGGTGGTGCGCGGGGCGGATCTGATTATCGTGCGGGAGCTGACCGGCGGGTTGTACTACGGGACGCCGCGCGGCATCGAGGGCTCGGGCGCCGAGGAGCGGGCCGTGAACACGATGACGTACTCGCGGCCCGAGATCGAGCGGATTGCGCGCAAGGCGTTCGACCTCGCGCGCTTGCGGCGGCGGAAGGTGGCCAGCGTGGATAAGTCCAACGTGCTGGAGAACTCGCAACTCTGGCGGCGTGTGGTGGTCGAGGTGGCAGCGGACTATCCGGATGTTGCATTGGAGCACGTGCTGGTGGACAACTGCGCCATGCAACTGGTGCTGCAACCGCGGCGGTTCGATATCGTGCTGACCGAGAATCTGTTCGGCGACATTCTGAGTGACGAGGCGGCGGTGCTCGCGGGGTCGATCGGCCTTCTGCCGTCGGCTTCCATCGGTGACACGAAGGGCCTGTATGAGCCGGTGCACGGCTCCGCTCCGGATCTCGCCGGGAAGAGCCAGGCCAACCCGCTGGGGGCGATCGGATCGGCGGCGGCGATGCTCGAGTACAGCTTCGGGTTGAAGCGCGAGGCCGATGCGATTCAGGCGGCGATCGGGCAGGTGCTGAACGAAGGGAAAGTGACCGGAGATCTGGGAGGCTCGCTGAGCACGGAGGAAGCCGGGAAGGCCGTGGCGGAGCTGATATGAAGCCGAAGACGATCATCGGCAAGCTCTGGGACGCGCACGTGGTGGCGGAGCAGGAAGGCGCGCCGGCGATGTTGTACATTGACCTGCACCTGGTGCACGAAGTCACGTCGCCGCAGGCGTTCGCCGGTCTGCGGTCGCGCGGTTTGAAGGTGCGGCGTCCGGACCGGACGTTCGGCACCGCGGATCATTCCACGCCGACGGTTGCCGACCGGGCGCTGCCGATTGTGGACGCCATCGCCGCGACGCAGGTGGAGCAGTTCGAACGCAACTGCCTCGAATTCGGGATTCCGTTCTTCGGGTACCGCAACGATCAGCAGGGCATCGTTCACGTAATCGGGCCGGAGCAGGGCCTGACACAGCCCGGAATGACGGTGGTCTGCGGCGACAGCCACACGGCCACTCACGGAGCGTTCGGCGCTCTGGCCTTCGGGATCGGAACGAGCGAAGTGGAGCAGGTGCTGGCCACACAGTGCCTGCTGCAGCGGCGATCCCGGACGTTTGAAGTGAGGGTCGACGGCACGCTGCGGCCGGGAGTATCGGCAAAGGACATCATTCTCGCCTTGATCGCGCAGATCGGCATCGGGGGCGGTACCGGACACATTTTCGAGTACCGCGGCGCCACTATCCGCGCTCTTTCCATGGAAGAGCGCATGACGGTGTGCAATATGTCGATCGAGGGTGGCGCGCGAGCGGGTCTGATCGCGCCGGACGATGTGACGTTCGAGTACATGCATGGCCGCCGCTTCGCTCCCCGTGGCGCGTCGTGGGACGCGGCAGTTGATCGCTGGCGTACTCTGGCTACGGACGACGGCGCGGAGTTCGACCGCAGCATTGCTCTGGATGCCTCTGATCTCGAACCCATGATCACGTTCGGCACCAACCCGGGCATGGGCATGGCGATCACGTCCGCGGTGCCGGATCCAGCGTCGCTGCCCGATGCGGTGGAGCGGGATACGTTGGCCAAGGCGCTGCGCTACATGGACCTGGAACCAGGTAAGCCGATCCTGGGCCAGCCGGTGAACGTCGTGTTCGTGGGGAGTTGCACGAATTCGCGGATCTCGGATCTGAGAACCGCAGCGGCGGTGCTGAAGGGTCGAAAGGTGGCGCCGGGGGTCCGAATGATGGTGGTCCCCGGATCACAGCAGATCAAGGCGCAGGCGGAGGCAGAGGGTCTGGATCGCATCTTCCGGGAAGCCGGCGCGGATTGGCGCGCCGCGGGGTGCTCGATGTGCATCGCCATGAACGGCGATCAGGTGGCGCCGGGGGAATACTGCGTTTCGACATCAAACCGGAACTTCGAAGGGCGGCAGGGGAAGGGTGCGAGAACGTTCCTGGCAAGCCCGCTGACGGCCGCGGCGTCCGCGGTGCGCGGATGCGTCACGGATGTAAGGACGATGCTATGACCATTCGCAGCAGCACTGTCGTGCTTCCGGTGGATAACATCGATACGGATCAGATCATTCCCGCAAGGTTCCTGAAGACCATTTCGAAAGAGGGGCTGGGGGATCAATTGTTTTACGACTGGCGCTACCTCACCGACGGCACACCGAAGCCGGAATTCGTGCTGAATCAGCCCGAGTCCAAGCAGTGCCGAATTCTTGTGGCGGGAGACAACTTCGGCTGCGGCTCCTCGCGCGAGCATGCGCCCTGGGCGCTGACTCAGTACGGATTTCGGGTGGTGATCTCCACGTCGTTCGCCGACATCTTCCGGCAGAACGCGCTGAAGAACGGGCTGCTGCCGGTGGCGGCGCCGGGCGAGATCCACGCCGAGCTGCTGCGGGAGAGCACGGAGATGACCGTGGACCTGGAGTCGCAAACGCTGACGCTGGCGGACGGGCGGCGGGTCTCCTTCGAGATCGACGCCTTCGCCAAGTTTTGCCTGCTGAATGGAGTGGACGAGCTGGGTTACCTGCTGGCGCGGGAAGCGGCGATCCGGGCTTACGAAGACTCGCATCCGGGCGCGGTGGATACACTGGGCGGCTGGAGCGATTGAAGTACGCCGCGCCACCGTGCTAAGGTGCGCGCATGACCATTCTCGACTTCCTCGGCGGCGCCACGGGAACCTGGCGCGCAACCAGCGTGCTGAAGGATCCGATGAACAACGTGGATGAGAAGTCGGACTCCACGATGCTCGTTTCCAGCGCGCTGGGCGGAAGATTCATGCGTCTGGATTATGTCTGGAGCTATCAGGGCAAGCCGCAGGAAGGCTCCCTCCTGGTGGGGCTGGAATCGAAGGCGGAGAAAGCAAGCGCATGCTGGGTGGATACGTGGCATATGGGCCACGCGATGATGCTGCTGACCGGTCCGGCGGCGCCGGGACGCAAGCTGTCGCTGCTGGGCTCCTATGCCGCGCCTCCGGGACCGGATTGGGGCTGGCGCATCAATCTTGACCCGAACGAGGAGCAGCTCGGCTTCACTATGTTCAACATCTGGCCGGAGGGCCGCGAGGAGCTCGCGGTGGAGGCGTTGTATCGCCGCTGAGACGAGGTAATGCGCGTCCGATTTGGCTGGACACCGGGCTCCGGCGGAGTCACAATAAAGCTGGAAATCCGAAAGAGAGGGTAAGCGAATGACACAGACCTCTCGTGGGCCCCGCATTCGTAAGTCTCAGACGTGGCTGGAGGCAAGGCGCGACGCCTTGCGGGAGCGGAAACGGGAACTGGAGCAGGATCTGGCTCCGGACCTGAGCCTGCAGCAGCAGCCCGAATATCTGTCCCCTGAAGATCAGGCAGTGCGCGAGCGAGAGAACGCGCTGCAGGTCCGCGTATCCGGAATCGAATCCGAGGAACTGCGCCTGGTGGACGAGGCGCTCGGGCGGCTGGATCGGGGGGAATACGGCTTCTGCCAGAACTGCCAGAAGCAGATCTCGGATGCGCGGCTGCGAGCGGTGCCGTGGGCCCGGTACTGCACGCGCTGCGAGCGTTCGCTGGCGGAGGAATCGCCGGGCCGGGAAAGCGGCGGCGGCAAGGACCGGCTGCGCCGCGCTTCTTCCAACTTGCAGGACCTGCTGGGGGACCGGGAGCACGAACTCGAAGCTTAGAAGCGGTATCGGACAGCGGCGAAGGCGTTGATCCCCGGACTGTCGAAGCCCGATCCGTGCACGCGGTAATTGCGATCTAGCAGGTTGAGCAGCGCCGCGGTGAGGGTGATGCGCTCGCCGATGCGATAGCCGCCGCGGAGGTCGAAGGACGCCCATCCGGCCGTTGAGAAGTACAACGGCACGCGGAGCCCGGCATTGCTCACGCCGGGGAGCACCCGATTCTGGATTTGCGCGAGGGTCTCGCCGGTGGGGAGGAAGACGCCTCCGGCGACGAAGGCCTGCGCCCGCGCTCCGTTGAAGAACGCGGCGATGTCGTTGCGGCTGCGGGAGGCGCCGATGCGTTCGTCATCGAAATCGCCGCCGCTGAGGCGGTTCTGCGCGCCGGTCAGGGTTGCGAGGGTTTCGATCCACCAGCGCCGCGCGGGCGCGTAGCGGATCGCGATGGCGCCCTGCTGGGGCGGCAGGCGGCGGATGTTGCGATTGGGATTCAGGTCGCGACCGGCGATGAAAGAGTAGTTGGCGTCGACAAACCAGTGGGCGGCGGGCTGCCAACGCAGTTGCGACTCGACTCCGTGGTAGCGGCTCCGTCCGTCATTGACAAACGCTTTCACGGCCCTCGGATCGAGGGCCGTGGCAACCGTGACGACGCCTTGCGCCGCCTGAGCCGCGGTGGGCGCGACGGGAGTGACGCGGACTCCGCCGAGCTCCAAAGGCGCGGAGGCGGCGGAGAACAACAGCGTCCGGCGGACGATGGGATCGAACAGCTCGCTATTGAAGACCTGCGCGCGGGCATAGAAACGCCGCGAGCGAATGGAGAGTCCGGCCTCGTAGTTGAATAAACGCTCGGCCCGCAGGCGATCGACGGGGCGGCCGAGCGGCAAGGCGCCCTCGGCGGCGGAGGCGCCCAGCAGGGCGCCGGCGGCGATCGCGTCCGCCGCGGGGATCTCATAGCCGAGGTCATTCAGCCCCACCGCGCCGAGGTCATTGGCGTTGGGGGCGCGGAATCCGCGCGAGACCAGTCCGTGCACGGTCAGCGGGCCGGCGAGCCGGTAGCTGAGGCTGGTGTGGAAGGTGGCATCCCGGAAATCCTGCGCGGAGCGGGCGACGCCGAGAGAGGCATCGGCGGGGTTGGTGAAGCGAATTCCGGTGAGGCGCCCTCCCGCTGCCGCGCGCAGCCGCCCACCAAAGAATTCCATGGCATCCTGCGCGAACAAGGCCCAGGTCTGGTAACGCGAGCCGTCGGGATAAAGCGGCCGTTGCGGCACGGAGTTCGCTTCGCGAATCAGCGTACGCCGGGAGGCAATCAGCTCGCGGAACCAGTCCCCGCCGAAGCTCAGGAAATGATGCCGCCCCGCGGCCTCGGTGGCCTGAACCGCCAGGCCGTAGGAATCGACGCGGCTGATGTCTTTCGTGATTGGATCGCTGAAGCGGAGGCCCTGCCGGAGAGAGCCATCGGTCTGCGCATTCCAGGAGAAGGTCCCGCTGACCGAATCCAGCCAGCCTAACTGGAAGCGCTCATAGCGGCCGTACAGGAAGTGCAACTGCTGGGGTGCAACGTCACTGCGCAGGCGTCCCAACCCGCCGAGCAGGTCCTTGTAGTTCCGGACGCCCTCCAGAGAACTGAATTGGTAGAAGGCGCTGAAGATGTCGCGCTCGGAGGGGCGAACCAGGATTTTGGAGTGGGCGCCGGATTGCGAGAAGGCGGAATCCTGGGCGCGATCGCCGGTAAGCTCGCGGATCATGGGATCACTGAGCCCGAAGAATCTGCGGAGAGCGTGCCGGGAATCCGTGCCGCCGCCCGCGCGGAGATCGTTGACGCGGCGGGCGGAACCGCCGAGCAGCCAGCCAAAGCGGGGCGTACCGCCGGAGAGGACGGCGTTGGCTCCGCCGGACAGGTCGGCGGATGCGCCGAACAACTGCAGGTCGCCGTGCAATCGTCCCTCGCGGGGGTCGAGGGTGCGGACCTGAATGGTTCCGCCGAGCGAATCGCTACCGTACTGCGAGCTCGCGGGGCCGAGGACCGCTTCGACGCGATCCGCCTGGCTGGGCTCGAGGAACGCAAGGTACTGATTCGGACCGGAGCGAAAAGTGGAGTTATTGAAGCGCACGCCGTCGATCAGGTTGAGCACCTGATATCCGGTGAGCCCACGCAGAAACGGGGACACCTGGCCGGGAGTCGTCTGCTGGACCAGGATTCCGGGCTGGTTCTCGAGCAGGTTGCCGATGGTGTTCAGCGGGCGATCGAGGAAGCGGTCGCGAGGCACGACCGCAGTCACGGCGGCGGCGAATTCCGGCTCCTCGACGGAGCCGCGGCTGGCGGTGACGCTGATGGACGAGCGGACGCCGGAAACCGCGAGCTGGATGCGGATCTCGCTGTTGGCGGGAATACGAACGAGGGATTGATCGAGGCCGAAGCCGGCGGCCTCCACTTCGAGCAGATAAGCGCCGCGCGGGAGGCCGGAGACGTCGAAGCGGCCCGAGGGGTCGGTGGCGGTGGAAGCGAGAAGGGCTCCGGAGGGCGCGCGGACGACAACCTTCGCCCCGTGGACGGCCGCACCGCTGGGATCAACCACGATTCCTGTTTCGCCTGCGAGAATCGCGCAGAACAAAACCCAAAGAACGCTCCACCGCATTACGGGGCAGTATAGCAACCGGCTGTTGCGATCCTGTTACCCACGCCGCGAATATAATGGACCGACCAATGGGCGTACTGAAGGGAATTCGAGTGGTGGAGTTCGCCACCTACATCGCGGGTCCGGCCGCGGCTACCGTGATGGCGGACTTCGGCGCGGAAGTGATCAAGATCGAGCGCCTTCCGGGCGGCGATCCGTATCGCTACCTGTCCGCGCTGCCCACCATGCCGGAAGCCGATGAGAACTACTGCTGGATTCTGAGCGGCCGCAACAAGAAGAGCATCGGCCTGGACGTGTCGAAACCCGAGGGCCGGGAAGTGCTGCTGCAACTGATCGATTCGGCGGACATTCTGATAACCAACGTGCAGCCGGACGCGCTGGCGAAGTTGAAGTTGGCTTACGAGGATGTCGCGAGCCGGAACCCGCGGCTGATCTACGCGCAGATGACGGGCTACGGGGAGTGCGGTCCGGATGTGGATCGCCCGGGCTTCGACATGACGGCGTTCTGGGCGCGGTCCGGGCTGATGGACTCGGTGCACAACGCGGACTCGGAACCAGCGCTGTCGGTTGCGGGGCAGGGCGATCATCCAACTTCCATGGCGATGCTGAGCGGCATTCTGCTGGCGCTCTACGATCGCGAGCGGACGGGCCGGGGAACGAAGGTTTCGAGCTCGCTGATCGCCAACGGGGTGTGGTCGAACAGTTGCAATGTGCAAGCCGCGTTGTGCGGCGCGAAGTACGAACGGCGGACGCGCAAAACGGTGCTGAATCCGGTGATCAACCACTACCAGACCAGCGATGGAAAGCGATTCATCCTCTGCGGCGTGCAAACGGCGATCGACTGGCCGAAGCTCTGCCGGGCGGTGGAGCATCTGGACTGGCTTGAGGATCCGCGTTTCGCGACACCGGAGGCGCGAAGCGTGAACGCGGCGGAGCTGGTTTCGCTGCTGGACGAAATCTTCGCGGGCAAGACTTTCGAAGAGTGGATCCGCATTTTTCACGAGGTGCAGATCCCGTTTGGACCGGTGAGTTCGAACGTGGATGTGGCCGCGGACGAGCAGATGCGGGCAGCGGGTGTAATCGTGCCCCTGGACGATCCGCGATACCCTGGACTGGAGACCGTGAACAGTCCCTTCTGGCTGGCGGGCCGCGAGAAGATGTCGCCGGGACGCGCGCCGGAAATCGGGGAACACACACGGGAAGTTCTGGCGGAGATCGGATTGGATGAGGCGCGCATCGCCGAGCTGCTGGCGCGCGGCATCGCCGGGTCCGTGAACAAATAGGAGATCGGAATGAACATTCAAGGCAAGACCGCCGTGATTACGGGCGGTGCATCGGGACTGGGCGCAGCCTGCGCGCGCATGATCGCGGAGGCGGGCGGGCGTCCGGTGATGATCGACCTGAACGAAGAAGCCGGCAAAGCGCTGGCGGCGGAGCTGGGCCGCGGCGCGGTTTTCGTGAAAGCGGATGTTTCGGACGCAGCGGCGATGGAGGCAGCGATGAAGGCCGCGGGCTCGCCGGTTCACATTGGCATCAACTGCGCGGGAATCGGGCAATCGATGAGGACCGTTTCCAAGGAAGGTCCGATGCCACTCGATGTGTATGAGCGGATCATCCGGGTGAACCTGATCGGCCACTTCAACGCGATCCGGCTGGAAGCGTGGGCGATCTCGCAAAATGAGCCGGACAGCGCGGGCGAGCGCGGGGTGATCATCAACACCGCGTCGATCGCGGCGTTTGACGGGCAGATCGGGCAGGCTGCGTACTCGGCATCGAAGGGCGGCATCGTGGGAATGACGCTGCCGGTGGCGCGCGACCTCTCGCGGCTGGGCATCCGGGTAAACACGATCGCGCCCGGAATCTTCGATACGCCGCTGCTGGGCAGGCTGCCGGAAGACGTGCGGCAATCGCTAGGAGCGCAGGTCCCGTTTCCGCCGCGGCTGGGTCAGCCGGGCGAGTTCGCGGCGCTGGCCAAGCAGATCATCGAGAACACGATGCTGAACGGCGAAGTGATCCGCCTGGATGGGGCGCTTCGCATGGCGCCGAAATAAGCGCTAAGCCGGGCGTTCAAACAGGTAGTGAGAAACGGTCCATTCGCGTCCGTCGCGATACGCCCATAGTTCCGCGCAGGCCATGAAGAACACGCGCCAGCGCACAAACCAACGCAGTTCCTCGCCCGGACCGTAGACCTCGCGGAACAGGCTGAGTATCCTGTCCCGATTCGCGTCCTGGTTTTCCAGCCAGTGCTCTGAAGTTTGCGCGTAGTGGCGGCCGTTGAAGCTCCACTGCTCGCGGATCTTCAGGTGATCCTGGAAGAACAGCAGCAGATCTTCGGAAGGCATGATGCCGCCGGTGAAGAAATATTTCGCCATCCAGTCGCTTTCGTCGCGCACCTCGTAGGGATACGCAAAGCGCGTATGGGTGAAGATGTGGACGAACAACGTCGCACCGGGCTTCATCCAATGGGCGATCCGGCACAGGAGGGTGCGGTAGTTGCGCATGTGCTCGAACATCTCCACGGAGACGACCCGGTCGAAGGTTTCGCCGCGGGTGTCGAACACGTTCATGTCGCAGGTGCGGATCTCGATGTTGGTCAGCCCGCGGCGGCGTGCCTCGGCGGTGATGAACTCGCGCTGCGAGTTCGAGTTCGAGACGCCGAGAATTCGGGAATTCGGAAAGCGCTCCGCCATGTAGAGCGTCAGCGATCCCCAGCCGCAGCCGAGTTCCAGAATCGAGTCGCCATCAGCGATGCGAGCGCGCTCGACGGTCAGCGCCAGCATCTTCTCTTCGGCTTCGTTCAGCGTTGTGACGCCATCCGGGTAGTAGGCGCACGAATACTTACGCTGTTTGCCGAGCGTTAGTTCATAGAAGGCCGCGGGCACTTCGTAGTGCTGCTGGTTCGCCGCCTGCGTTTCGATCGCGACCGGGGACTCGCGGAGCTGGTCGACGAAACGCATCAGGCGTTCGCGGTTCCGATCGGGATCGCCCAGGTCCTCTTCGGCCAGGCGTTGTCTCAGGAAGCGCCGGATGCCGAGGCGGATCAGCCAGTCGGGCAGCAGGTCGCGGTCAAGCAGTGTTTCGTACATGAGCAATTTGCGCCAGAGTGCGGCGAAGGAGAAGGGCCAGCGTCCAATAGAGCAGGGCGGCAACCGGGATGGCTATCAGGAACCACAGGGCGACGGCGCCCACTGTGGCGGACCAGAACGTCTGAATGGTTCCCCAGAGGTCGGACCTGAGCATGGCGAAGACCTGCGAGATGGTAAGGTCGACCGCGGCCCCGCCGGTCAGCCAGGACCCGGCCTTGAGAAAGGGGATCAACAGCACCAGCTGCATCGGGTAAATGAAATAGTTCACCAGTTGGATGGCTGGGAGGTTCAGGCGCAAGGACCAGGCCGCCAGGCCGCACAGCAAAGTTGTGGTGCCGAGCATCGGGAAAACGCCGAGTACGCAGCCGAGCGCGACGCTTAAGGCGATCTTCTCCGGCGTGATCCCCTGCTTCAGCAGGTTGAGAATCGGATCGATCAGCTTGGTGCGGAACCAGCGCGCCACGATGCTTTGATGATCCCATGCCGCGGGTGGACGGAAAAGAAGTTTGCGCCAGCAGAGACCGGGGAGGCATCAGGAGAGGGAGTCGTTGAGTTCGAAATAACTTCTTACAGTTGCAATGTCTTACCCCACCAGACGCTATGAACTTGGCGCCATCGTGGTTTTCGCTCTACTGCACGTGGCGGCGCTCGGTATTTTCTTCCTTCCGTTTCGTTGGGAATTGGCAGCGTGGCTCGCGCTGACCTATGCCGTCCGAATGTTCGGAGTCACCGCCGGATACCATCGCTACTTTTCACACCGGTCCTTCAAGCTGGGGCGGACCGCCCAATTTCTGCTGGCGTTTCTGGCGCAGACCTCGGGGCAGAAAGGGGCACTGTGGTGGGCGGCGCATCACCGTCATCACCATCGGGCCAGCGATCGGGAGAACGACATCCACTCGCCGTGGCAGAGCGGCTTCTGGTGGTCGCATGTCGGGTGGGTGATCGCGAACGATTACGACGGCTTCGAGCCGGCACGCATTCCGGACTTCGCGCGCTATCCCGAACTCCTCTGGCTGAACCGCTTTCATTGGGTTCCTGCGGTGGTGTTCGCGCTGGCGGTTCTGCTGGCGGGAGGATGGGACGCGTTCTTCTGGGGATTTGCGCTGTCCACCGTGGTGCTGTACCACGGGACCTTCACCATCAACTCGTTGTGCCACCTGATCGGGTCGAAACGGTTCGCTACAGGGGACGAGAGCCGCAACAACTTCGTGCTGGCTCTGATCACGATGGGCGAAGGCTGGCATAATAACCATCACTACTCGCCGGGCGCATGCCGTCAGGGACTCCGGTGGTGGGAGATCGATGTGACGTATTACATACTGGTCATTTTGAGCTGGCTGGGCATTGCGCGGGACCTGAGGCCGTTTCGGGAAACGGCGCAGCGGGATTCGAGAGCGGCATGAGAGCGCGGCGAATCGCGGTGATCGGCTCCGGAATCTCGGGGCTCGCGGCGGCCTACTATCTCAGCCGCAAGCACGAGGTCTCGCTGTTTGAGAAGGACTCGCGCCTGGGCGGCCACACGCATACCCATCTGATTGACGCCGCGGGCCGCAAGTTCCCGGTGGACACCGGATTCATCGTTCACAATGAGCGCACTTATCCCAACCTGGTGAAGCTGTTCCAGGAGATCGGCGTGGAGACGGCGCCGAGCGACATGTCATTTGCCTCGTTCGATCCGGCGACGGGATTCGAGTGGTCCAGCCGGGGGCTGAACGGCTTCTTCGCGCAGCGATCGAACCTGGTCAGCTTGCGGCACTATCTGCTATTGAAGGAGATTCTTCGGTTCAACAAGCAGGCGCCCCGGCTTCTGGAGCATCCGGGCGCGGAGGATCTGAGCTTGGGCGACTTCCTGAAAGACGGCAAGTACGCCGAGGTCTTCGTGGAACGCTACCTGGTGCCGATGACCGCCGCGATCTGGTCCATGTCGCCGGAAGCGATGATGAAGTTTCCGGCGGTGACCATGATCCGGTTCATGGCCAACCATGGAATGCTCGGGATCTCGACTCACCCGCAGTGGAAGACGGTGAAGGGCGGCTGCTCGCAATATATTTCCAAGCTGGTGGAGCCGTTCAAGAATCGCATAGCTGTGGGAGTGGAGATTCGTTCGGTAAAACGCGGCGACCTGGGGGTGATGATCGAGTTCGCCAAGCATCCGTCGCTGTATTTCGATGAGGCGGTGCTCGCCTGTCCCTGCGATCAGGTGCTGCCGATGCTGAAGGACGCCTCGGAGGCGGAACGGGACGTGATGAAGAACTTCAGCACCAGCCGCAATGAAGCGGTGCTGCATACGGACGCGAGGATGCTGCCGTCGCGCCCGGCGGCGCGCGCCTCCTGGAATTACCGCATCGGGGAGAACTCCAAGGCGACGCTGACGTATCACATGAATCGCCTGCAGCCGCTGCCCACCAAGGACGACTATTGCGTGACCTTGAACGCCACGGCGCTGGTGGATCCGGAGAAGATCGTGAAAAAGATGGTGTATCACCATCCCCTCTACACCAAGGAAATGATCCGCGCGCAGGAGCGGTGGAAGGAGATCAGCGGGGTCCGGCGAATTCACTTCGCCGGCGCCTACTGGTTCTACGGTTTCCACGAGGACGGGTTGAACTCCGCGCAGCGGGTGGCGCGCGCCATGGGAGTGGAGTGCTAGCAGCGGCTGCCGAGAACCGGATGGAGACCGCGGCGGCGACTTCCCTGCCCCGCCCGGGACTGTATACGGGGTCGCTGCGGCACCGCCGGTTCCGGCCTCGCGAGCATCAGTTCGAGTACGGCATCTTCCTCGCGTTTCTGGATATCGACCTCATTCCCGAGCAAATGGCGGCGACGCGCTTCTCCGGCTACAACCGCTTTGCCTGGGCGTCGTTCCATCAGCGGGATCACTTCGGCGATCCATCGCTGCCCCTACGTGAGAGGCTGCGGCAGAACGCGCAGAGGGAGGGGTTGGAGCTGCCGGACGGTCCCATCTTCCTGCTGACGCATCTCCGCTATCTCGGCTATTGCTTCAATCCCATCTCGATCTATTACTGTTACGGCGCCGACGGGGAAGTGGCTCTGACCCTGGCGGAGGTCAACAGCACCTTCGGGGAGAGCCATAACTACTGGCTGCATGCCGGAAACGCGACGGGACACAAAGACGGATCGCGGCGGTACGTGACACCGAAGCGAATGCACGTGTCGCCATTCTTCGGCATGGACATGAACTACGAGTTCGTTCTGACCGAGCCAGGCGAGCGGCTGATCGCCCACATGAACGTGGTCGAGCCGGACGGCTGCTTCTTCGACGCCACGCTGAAGCTGGAACGGCGGGATTGGAATAGCCGCAACCTGCTCAAATCATTGGCTCGGCACCCCTGGATGACGGCGAAGGTCACGGCCGCGATCCACTGGCAGGCACTGCAACTCTTTTTAAAGAAAGTACCCGTCCACACGCATCCAGGTAGTCAGAACCTGGGATGACCACGCAACTCGCGAAGACCGTATTTCTGAAATCGCTGCAGAATCTGACGCACGGAGCCTTGGAGTTGGTGTGCGGAGAGCGCCGCTACTACTTCGGGGAGTGCACCCGCCAAGGCGCCTGCGCGACCATTCACGTCCACAACGACGATTTTTTCCGCAAGGCCGTGTTCGGCGGCGACATCGGGGCGGGAGAAAGTTACATGGACGGCGATTGGACCTCGCCTGACCTGGTGGCGGTGATCCGGCTGGCGGTTCGCAACCTGGCGACGATCGAGTCCTCAAGCCGTTTGCTGGGGGCCGTCAACTGGGTGAAAAGCCGGCTGGCGCACCGCCTGCGCTCCAATACGGTTGCCGGCAGCCGGGCGAACATCGAGGCGCATTACGACCTGTCGAACGACTTCTTCCGGCTGTTCCTGGATGGGAGCATGATGTACTCCAGCGCCTTCTACGGTTCCGCGGGCGACTCGCTGGAGACCGCGCAGCTCCGGAAAATGGACCGGATCTGCACCAAGCTGCAATTGTCTCCCGGGGACCGCGTGCTGGAGATCGGCACGGGATGGGGTGGTTTCGCGATCCACGCCGCGCGGCACTACGGATGCCACGTGACCACCACGACCATCAGCCGGGAACAGCATGCCTGGGCCACCCAATGGGTGGCTTCCACTGCCGACGTGCGCGACCGCATTACGTTGCTGCTGCAGGATTACCGCAACCTGCGGGGCCAGTTCGACAAGATCGTCTCCATCGAAATGTTCGAGGCGGTGGGCCTGGATCATTACGATGACTACTTCGGCGCCTGCGATCGCCTGCTGAAACCGGATGGCTCGATGCTGTTTCAGACCATCACCATGAACGAGCAGAAGTTCCCGGTGTACCGGCGCCAGACGGACTGGATTCAGAAGTACATCTTTCCGGGATCGGACCTGGCCAGCGTCAGCGAGGTGTTACGGTCGCTGGCCCGGAGTACGGACCTGACCATGGTTCATCTCGAGGACATCGGCGGCCACTACGCGCGGACGCTGGCGGACTGGAGAGCGCGGTTCTGGTCAGCGATTCACGAAGTCCGCGCGCAAGGTTTCGACGAGCGATTCATCCGCATGTGGGACTACTACCTCGCTTACTGCGAGGGCGCGTTCACGGAGCGGCACATCGGCGATTCGCAGATTCTGCTGACCAAATTGGGCAGCGGCAAACCTCTGTGGAACGAGCCGTCGGGCGTGCGCGAGGATGAGGCGGTCGCCGTCAGAGGCTAGTTTTCCAGCCGCTTCAAGGTTTCGAGCAGTACATCGCCGACCACCTGCAGGCTGCGCGGGCTGACCTTATCGATGGTGTCCTGGTCGGTATGCCAGGGCGGGTAGTCGAAGTCGATCAGGTCCAGAGCCGGAACTCCGGCGCGGACGAAGGGCATGTGATCGTCCTCGAGGGCGCCGGGCTCGTCCAGGAAGAAACGCCCATAGCCGAGGTCGCGGGCGACGGCCCAGACTAACCTCAGCAGACGCTGGTTGGACCCCGCTTCGGGCAGGATTCCCAGGTTGGCGTCCCCGATCATGTCCACGTTGATGAGTGCGCGGATGCGGCGCAGGGTTCCGTCCTTCCCCCACTTCTCCGCCAGGTGGCGGGAGCCGTGGATGCCGTCGGTGGCGGACCATTCCCCAATGGCTTCTTCCCCGTCAAAGAACACCAGCCACACATCGTCCTTGCGCGGCATGCCGGCCAGGGACTGCGCCAGGGCTAATAGCAAGCCTGTGGACGATCCGCCGTCGTTCGCGCCGACGAAGTTCATGCCGGGAAAGAGCTTGGTGTCGTAATGACCGCTGAATACGATCATGCGGCCCGTGGAGCCCGGGAAGCGGCAGAGGATGTTGTTCATCGCCATGGGTCCCTTGGGGGTGCGGGCGGTGAAGGGGTCCTCCAGCACCTGGCAACCGGTCTTCTTGAGCTCGGCGATGATGTAGCCCTGCAGTTTCTTGTGCGCCGCGGATTGCGGCGGGCGGGGTCCGAAGGCTGTGACCTTGCGTGTATGCTCCATCGCCGTGACCCCCGAAAAGCCGGCGGCGGCGGCGTGGAAAGCCGCCAGCATCAGGAGGGCTTGCGCGCGGTGCATATGTATCCCAGTGTAAAGTGCTTGCGTTTGTCGAGCCCGTCGAGCAGCGGCAGCAGAAGCCCGGGCGGAACAAAAATCAGGGCCGCCAAGAAAAAAAACGGCCCTGGAAAGAACTGAAGCGCGTTCAGTGACCTTCGGGCCAGAAGACGGAAGAAACCGCCGGCGGGTTGCAGCCGGATCTCCGTATAGCCTGCCTTGGTCAGGAGATACTTCAAGCCGTTGCTTGTGTATCGGAAGTAGTCGTGGGGCTGCTGGTGCTCTTCCCATTCGTGAGGAACCACCAGGAGCAGCTCGCCGCCGGGCTTGAGGACGCGGCGCAACTCGGCGAGCACGCGGGCTGGCTCTGGAACGTGCTCCAGGGTCACGATGTTCAACTGGAAGTCGAATGTGCTGTCGGGAAACGGGAGCGCGGCGAGATCCGCGAGCACGTCGATGCGGGAGTAATCCCAGCTTGTGTCGCCGACGGCGAGGTCGACTCCGGTATAGCGCTGGCGGGCGAACGCGGATGCGTAAGCGCCCTCGCCGGCGCCGGCATCAAGCACGCGGGCTCCCGCGGCCAGGGAGGCGGCCTTATCCGCGATTGCGTCCTCGATCCGCGCTTCGAAATGAAGCACGTAGCGGCGGAGGGCGTCCGGCAGCAGCTTCTGTATGGCGCGGTAGTTCATTCGGGTTGCGGCGGGAAAGCGCGGATTTCGTTCGCGATCACTCGTCGATACGGCGCGGCCGCGCCTCCACCATAATTGTGGATCCAGCCAGGCACGCGGCCTCGACGGCCGTGAACGGAACCGAGGCGGCCACCAGGGCAAAGTAGAGCAGGTTGCGGAACAGCCGGGCGCGGGGGGTCTCGGGAGTGCCGCGGATGCGCCGGGCCATGGGGTCGAGCGAAGGCGCGAGGGTGGTGGCCAGCCCGGCCGGATTGTCGCGCAGAGAGAAGTACTTGCGACGCAGCACCACGAATCCGCAGGATTCCAGCAGCGAACACAGATCACGATCCTTGAAGTGAAATAGGTGGCGGGGAACGTCCACGCCGTTCCATTTCTCGCCGAACAAAAGGAACTGCCAGCAGGCGGCGTTGGGAACCTGGACAATCAGCCGGCCGTCGGGCTTCAGAAGCTTGCGTGCTGCCTCCAGATACGCAGCCGGATCGTATAGATGCTCCAGCACATGGAACATGGTGAGTCCGGCGCAACTGCCGTCGGCGAACGGAGCCTTGGAAAGGGAAGCGCAAGTGGCGGGGACACCGTTGCGCTTCCAGGCGATGTTGGCGGCATCGAGGGAAAAATCGAGGCCGACGACGCTGCGGCCCTTCCCGGCCAGCATTTTCAGGAACAGACCCCCGCCGCATCCGACGTCGAGAACCGGTCCGGTCTCGGTGGAGGAGTTCAAGGCGCGCTCGACGAAGCGAATATGATCGCCCAGCACGAAGCGGCGATAGACCTCTTCCAGGCGGGCGGCGGTGCTTTGCTCCGGTTCGAACCAGTAGGAGGCGGGATAGTACTGGCTGAGTTCCGAAGGCTTGGGCTTGGGATAGAGCCGCATCAGGCGGCAGCCGCAGCATTCCACCAGCAGGAAAACGCGCGTGGTGGTGCGGTACAGGCGATCGGTCCCGCGGAACAGGGTGCGGACCTTGCGGCGTCCGCAGGCGGGGCAGTCGTCATCGATCTCGGTCTCTAGGTTGCCTGTTCCGAGATCTCCTTGAGGGGGATCCGGTGGCGCATCAGCAGGGCCGAGACTTCGGGTCCGCTCAGCTTGCGGATCGCCCGGATCTGGCGCCGTTTGCGGAACATTCGCGGGAGCAGCGGCAGCGCCCCCAGGTTGCCCTTGAGGAGAGCCCAGGCGATTTTCAGCTTGCCCGCCGCCCCCGGATAGCGGCGTGCTTCGCCTTTCCTCCGGAGGGCGGCCCAGGTCCCCGCCCCGATTCTCATCGCGTAGTATCCGATGTTGCGCCAAAGCAAATTTCCGGGGAACAGCTTGGCGACCAGCAGAATCCGATTGCGTTCAATCAGCTCCAGCCGCCGCACCGATCCGGTTCCCAGCGTCGCGCCCCGGTGATGCCGGACCACTGCCCGAGGATTATACATACATCGCCAGCCCGCGATGCGGGCTCGCAAGCCCAGCTCCGCGTCATCAGCATAGGCGAAGAAGTCCTCGTCGAAGCCGCCGACCTCGTCCAGCATCTCGCGGCGGTACATAGCGGCGCAACCGTCCGGCCACAGGACCTCCTCGACGGTGTCATATTGGCCCCGGTCGAGCTCGCCGGTGCCGCGCCCGCGGTTCTGGCCGTCCGGGTAGATGAGGTGGCCGGCCTTGTCGATGCGTCCGGGATCCTCCCAGACCAGGATTTTCGATGCCGCCATGCCGACCTCGGGGCGATTCTCGAACATGCGCAGGAGCTCCGCCAGCCAGTCGGGCTCGGCTTCGGCGTCGTTGTTGAGGAGCGCCACGAACTCGGCTGAGGTGGCGAAGATTCCCTGGTTGTTGGCGGCGCAGAAGCCGCGGTTGTCGGGGTTCTCGATGAGGGTCAGCTTCCAGCCGGGCGGGAGCGACCGGGTGGTGAACTCCCGAACAGCGGTCGCGGAGCCGTCGGTGGAGCCGTTGTCCACAACGACGATTTCGGGGGTCACGCCGCGCTGGCGGGCTAGGCTGGTGAGGGCCTCGATGAGCAGCTTACAACGATTCCAATTCACAACTACGACCGCAACCCTATGGACAAATGGCCCGCTCACCGCGATTGTTGTATTATAGGACAGACCTTCGTGGAGTACTGACTTTACTATGCCGTCTGTGGGTGAAAACCTGCGACACGAGCGGGTCCGGCAGGGACTCGATCTTCAGTCTATCGCAGTCGATCTTCGCATAACCCAGCGTTACCTGGAATGTATTGAAAAGGATGACTTTAAGTCCCTTCCAGGCACGTTCTTCTACAAATCTTTCGTGCGCCAGTATGCATCCCGGCTGGGCCTTGACCCGCAGGAAGTACTAGTACAGGCGGAACAATTACTCGAAGGCGATCGTCCGATCGTGCTTCTGAATGAGCAATCCTCGATTACACCCCGTAGGACTGCATCCGGCCCGCCGGCGATCAGCGATCCGATCCTCGCGGCGACCAACCAGAACATTACATCACAAAAACGTTTCGGTTGGTCGGCGATTATTCTGGGGGTGGTGGTAATCGGGTGCACGGGCTTCTACGCCTGGTGGTACCAGTCCGGCGCGCAGACCGAATCCGCGGCCACTCCGCAGGTGCAGAACACGGCGGAGCGACCCGCCGAACCCGTGGCCCGCCGCGATCCGGCCCCAGACGCCCAGATCCCGCAGGCGCAGGTGGAAACCAAGCCGGCGGAGACGGTAGCGACGCCGGCCGAACCCACGCAGACGCCGCCGCCGATCGCCACGAACGTGAGCTCGCCCCCGGCGGATGCCAACGGGATTACCGTGAACATCTCCGCCAACGAAGCGACGTGGATCGAGATCGTTTCCGACGGCAAGCGGATCTTCAGCGGACTGCTGAACGCCAGCGAATCGAAGACGCTGCGCGGCAGCGAGCAGGCTCGCATGGTGGTGGGAAACGCGGGCGGGCTATCGATTCAATTCAACGGGAAGCCCATCAGCCCGATCGGCCCGAGGGGCCAGGTGCGCACGGTGCAGTTCACCAAGGAAAACTACCAGGTGATCGTGCCCGGCCAGGTCGTCAATCAATAGCTAGTTGGAAGGCGCGTAGTAGCCGGCGCGGTGGCTGACCCTGGCCTTGGGTGCGCCCGGCGGAGGCGTCACCTTGACCCGGACCTGCCGGTATTTGCCGTCCCGCGCGAGGTTCGCGGAATGGTATCCCAGCACGTATTCGCGGCGGATCTCGTTGCCGATCCGCTCGGCGATCTCGCCGAGATCGGAGCGGCGGGTGACGCGGTAGTAGCGGCCGCCGGTTTCGTCGGCCAGCCGCTCCAGCATCCGGGCGCCCCAGGTCTCGTAGGCGAATACGCCGACGGTGTACACCTGAACATCGCTTTCCCGTGCCATTTGGAAGACTTCAGTGCGCGAATAGCGGCTGCAGTTGTCGGCGCCGTCGGAAACCACCAGGATCACGCGGCGGCCGTTGCGGGCGTTGCGCATCTGGTTCATGGCCAGATACACGGCGTCCAGGAAGGCGGTGCCGCCCTCCGCCCGGGCGAAGAACAGCTTGCCGATGAGGTCGTCAGGTTGGCTGGTGAAGGGCGCGGCGAGCTCCGGGCGGTCGGAGAATTTGATGAGGAAGTACTCGTCCTGATCGTTGGAGAAGCGAAGGAACTGCCGGACGTAATCGCGCGAGGTTTCGAGCTGCTTGCCGATGCTGCCGCTGGAGTCGAGCACCAGGCCCACCGAGACGGGTGAGTCATCCAGGGAGACCTGGGCGATGTCCTGGGGAACGCCGTCTTCGAGGACTTCGAAGTGTTCCCGCGTCAAGCCTTCCACCGGGCGGAACAGCGGATCGGTGACGGACACCGGGATCAGGACCAGGTTGGAATCCACACGGAGGTGGGCGCGGCGCGCCTCGGACGCGGTGGCGTTGCGCGAGCGAATCTCCAGCACGGGCTTCGCGTTGTCGGCGGCGGAAGCGGCGGTGATCAGGACCAGGGCGGCGAAGGGGAGAGCGCGCGGCTTCAAGGAATACGCCTCCGAATCAGGAAATCACTATGTTGCAAATCGCCGCCGGAGTCAAGACCAGCGGAGTACTATGCGGGTACAAGGCGGCCCGAATGCCGTGCTACCATCGAATGTGCCAACGCGAATCCTTGGTGTGATTCCCGCACGGTACGAGTCTTCGCGATTCCCTGGCAAACCTCTCGCCCAATTCGCGGGCAAATCCATGATTGAGCATGTGTGGGAGCGAGCCAGCCAGGCGCGCTATCTCACCGGGCTGACCATCGCCACCGACGACGGACGGATCGCGGAGGAGGCCCGGCGGTTCCGCGCGCGGGTGACGATGACGCGGGCGGATCATCTGTCGGGCACGGATCGCGTCGCGGAGGCGGCGTCCGCCAGCGATGCGCACTGGGTGATCAACATCCAGGGGGATGAACCCCTGATCGACCCGGGCGCGATCGATGCCCTGGTGCTGGCGATGCTGGATGAGCCCGAGATCCCCATGGGCACGCTGTGCAAGGAGATGGCGGCCGAAGATCCGGGGGTGCGCGATCCAAATGTCGTGAAGGTGGTGCGGGATCTGCGCGAGAACGCGATCTATTTCTCCCGCTCGCCGATTCCTTTCGCCCGCGACGGCGGCGCGGCGCGGATGTTCCGGCACGTCGGACTCTATGCCTATCAGCGCGATTTTCTTCTGAGCTATCCTGACCTCCCGGTAGGTCCGCTGGAGACCGCGGAGAAGCTGGAGCAACTGCGCGCGATCGAGAACGGGCATAAGATCCGGGTAGTGGAAACCGAGTACGAGTCGATCGGCGTGGACACGCCGGAGGACCTGGAGCGGGTGGCGAAGTTGTTTGCAATGACGTGGAGCGAGTGAGGCGATCATGGCGAAATACATATTCGTAACGGGTGGCGTTGTGAGTTCGCTGGGCAAAGGAATCGCTGCGGCGAGCATCGGATGCCTGCTGGAATCGCGGGGACTCCGCGTCACGCTGCAGAAGTTCGATCCCTACCTGAACGTCGATCCTGGAACCATGAGCCCGTTCCAGCATGGCGAAGTCTTCGTGACCGACGACGGCGCGGAGACCGATCTGGACCTGGGGCATTACGAGCGCTTCACGCACGCGCGGCTGACGCAGGCCAACAACCTGACCAGCGGTCGCATTTACGAGCAGATCATCTCGCGGGAGCGGCGTGGCGATTACCTCGGCAAGACCGTGCAGGTGATTCCGCACGTAACTAACGAGATCAAGGCGGCGGCGCGCAAGGTGGCCGCCGATGTGGATATCGTGATCGTCGAGATCGGCGGCACTGTGGGCGATATCGAATCGCTGCCGTTCATCGAAGCGATCCGGCAGTTGCGGCATGAGCTGGGCCGCGACAACACGCTGTTCGTGCACGTGACGCTGGTGCCCTGGATCGCGGCGGCGCAGGAGCTGAAAACCAAGCCGACGCAGCACAGCGTGAAGGAACTGCGCGCCATCGGTATTCAGCCGGACATCCTGCTGTGCCGCAGCGAGCGCGAGATCCCGGAGGACGTGAAGGAGAAGATCGCGCTGTTCTGCGATGTGGACGCGAACGCCGTGATCGCGGCTCGCGACGTGAACAGCGTCTACGAGGTCCCGCTGGTGTTCGCCGAACAGGGCGTGGACGAGATCGTGCTGAAGCTGCTGCGCATGGACGCGAGGTCCCGCGACATGGATCGCTGGAAACGCATGGTGGAGCGCCTGAAGCATCCGACGCAGCAGGTTTCGATCGGCGTGGTGGGCAAGTACGTGGAGTATGAGGATTCCTACAAGAGCTTGAAGGAAGCGCTGTTGCACGGGGGTCTGGCGCACAGCGCGATGGTCAACATCACCTGGATCGAGTCCGAACAACTCACCTGGCCCGACTGTGTGCCGCAGTTGGAGAAGTTCGACGCGATTCTGGTGCCGGGCGGCTTCGGCAAGCGCGGGATCGAGGGTATGCTGCACGCGATCCGCTACGCGCGCGAGTTCAAGGTCCCCTACTTTGGGATCTGCCTGGGAATGCAGACCATGGTGATCGAGTTTGCCCGCAACGTCTGCGGTCTGGAGCGGGCGAACTCGACCGAATTCGATCCCGCGACGCCGGATCGCGTGATTTACAAGCTGCGGGAGCTGAAGGGCGTGGACGAGTTGGGCGGCACCATGCGGCTGGGGGCGTATCCGTGCCTGCTGGCCGACGGCAGCTTCGCGCATCGCGCTTATGGCGAAACGCAGATCAGCGAGCGGCACCGCCATCGCTACGAGTTCAACCGCGACTACGAAACCATCCTGACGGCGGGAGGGCTGCGGCTTACGGGGCAGACGCCGGACGGCGTCTATGTTGAGATTTGCGAGATCCCCAACCACCCGTGGTTCCTAGGCTGCCAGTTCCATCCCGAGTTCAAGTCGAAGCCGCTGGAGCCGCATCCGCTGTTTCAAGCCTTCGTGAACGCCGCGCTG